>JADZBZ010000577.1 GCA_020851835.1 Acidobacteriota bacterium | reverse complement strand
TTCTCGGGTTCGAGGGCCAGGATGCCGCGCCCGTCCGACAGCGGGATGATGGCCGCTCCCGGCAGCCGCCGGAGCGCCTCGGCGTTCACCATGATGAGGGCGCGGCGGTGCGGCAACTGCACCAGTTCGGCCAGGGCCACGGGCTGGTGCGCGCGTCGGGTGGCCTGCTCGTGCAGCTTGACGACCGCCCAGGCGGGGTCTGGGTGCACGGTCTTGAGCCACGCGACGGAGTCGTGGGGCAGCGTGAGCGTGATGAGCTGAGCGGGCCGGCCGAACTTCGGCGGCCGGCCGCGGCGGGAGGGCGCCAGGTCGCTCATGCGGGGGCAGTGTAGCGGAGTATTTCGAGAGAATGCCAATATTCTCCAGAAAATACGCGCGGTCCCTCCCGCGACGGCGGCAACCGTCGGCGCGACGTCCGGCTGCTAGGTCGCCGGCGGAACGGCGTGCGTGGGCGGCGATGCCGGCGTGGAAGGCGGCCGCATCGGCGTCTCGAGCCCCGAGCGTCGCTTCTCCAACGAGGCGCGCACCAGAAACCGCGCGTAGGGCACCACCTGCTTGATGGCGGCGACGTTCATCTGGCACGGGCTGAGGCACGTCGGGCACTTGTCGTCGCGGATGTGCCGGCGGTGGGCCTGCGAGGTCTCCTTGAAGTAGATGGCCTCGGCGTCCTCGGTCGTCACGTTGCCGACGATCTCGCTGTTCTCGCAGAAGAACAGGTCGCCGTTCGGGTTGAGCATGATGCCCTGAGTCTGGAACGGGCACGGCGCCGTGCGGTGATAACCGTTCCCGATCATGTCCGCATAGTGCATGTAGATGTAGTTCTGCCCGTCGAGCAGTGGATCCTGCCGCACGCGGTCGAGGAAGAACTTGCGCATGCGCTGCTCCTCGATCCCCATCGGGCGGAGCGTGCCTTCGAGCTCGCTGTTGCCCAGCATGGCGTCGGTGAACCGCACCATGTTGAACACGATGTCGAGCTTCTCCTTCTTCGCCCACGCCAGGATGTTGTCCGCATCGTCCAGGTTGGTGTGGAAGATGGTGGACGAAATCCCGAAGTTGAAGCGGTGGGTCTTCTGCAGCTCCTGCATGGCGGCAATGGTCTTGCCCGCCTTCTCGAAGGCGTTCTTGACGTTGCGCACTTTACCGTGCATGTCGTTGACGCCGTCAATCGACACGCGCATCGAGAAGATGATGTTCCGCTCGCTGCAGAGCTGCACCACCTTGGTCAGCATCGGGATGGCCCGGTGATGGGTGATGCCGGTGGTGTTGAGCGTCAGCTTCCGCAGCTTCGGGAACTTGTCGATCATCACGCGGCAGATGTCGACCATGTCGTTGCGCGTGGTCGGTTCGCCGCCGGAGAGCGAGGCGTTCTCGATGTCTTTCCACAGGTTGGAACTGAAGGCACGCTCGATCTGCTCGATCGTCATGTCTTCCTTGCGATTCCCCCGGGTCCAGTTGCTGCACATCTGGCAGCGGGCGTCGCAGACGAACGTGCAATGGAAGATGAAGACGGTGGGGTGGAGCGGCGTATATTTCGCCACGGCCGCCCGCACGAGGTCGCGCGGGGCGCTCAGCGCCGCCTTCGCGAGGTACTTCGCCGCGTAGGTCTGTGCCATGTAAGTGTCAGATTTTACAGGATTTCTCTGTCCCTTCGCAACCACAGCAGGAGGCCCGGAACATTGCCCACCAAGCCTGTCACGACGATGAGCGTGGAGAGGGCGAACGAGGCGTGGTCGGGAACACCAACCGGGCGGAGCAGCCACACGAAAACGCCCTGGGGTAGCCCGAAGCCGCTCACCGAGATGGGCAGCAGCAGCATCAGCAGGCCCAGCGGCATGAAGAGCAGGTAGTAGCTGAACGGCACGGTGAGGCCGAGACCGAGGCCCAGCAGGTAGGCCTCGATGATGCGGATGACCTGGATGGCGAGCGACCAGACGAAGACCTGGGCCAGGGCGCCCCCGCGCCCACGGTAGCGGCTCACCGCGTCGGTCAGGCGGACCAGCGCCCGCCCGATCCGGCCCGCGTGCGCACGATCCGCCAGGACGGCCTTCACGGCGTGGTCGGCCCAGAAGGCCCCGACGCTGAGCACCACCAGCAGCCCGATGGCGCCCAGCACGCGCCAGTCGCTGGAGGCATCCGAGGTCCAGGCGAGCAGCCCCACGACGCCCATGATGCCGAGCGAGAGCGTGCCGAGCAGGCGGTCCACCACCACCGAGGCCAGCGCCTCGCCGCCTTCGCTGGTGTGGCTCCTGAGGCCGTAGGCGCGCGCGGCATCGGCGCCGACGCCCGCCGGCATGAAACTGCCGACAAAGGCGCTCACCAGGAAGATGTCGGCCGCCTTGGCGGTCGTAATGGCCACACCGCTGGCGCGCAGCAGCAGGACCCAGCGGTAGATCATGATGACGCGGTCGACGCCGACGAGCAGCAGCGCGGCGACCAGGTAGGGGGGCCGGACGGTGACCATGGCGCGCGCGGCCTCGGTCATGTCGATGCGGGCCGACAGCCACCACAGGATGGCGGCCGACAGAGCGAAGCGGACCCAGGTGGAGCGGAGAAGGGCCGTCACGCTCGGGCGCCCCAAAGGGTCTCCGCGCGGTCGGATTCGCTCTGCAAACCCGGTTCGATCCTTGCCGGCTCCGAAGCCGTCATGAACACGGAGGCGGGCCTCAGCGCGGCTTCTGGGCCACGAAGGTGAGCGTCTCGAACAGGTTCTTGCGCACCTTGAAGACGAACTCCTCGGTGCCCGTGTGGCGCGACAGCGCGTCCACACCCGGCAGGTTGACCAGCAGCGCCGCCGCGGCCAGCGCGTCGCGCGCCACGCCTGTGGCCACGCCGATGCCGCGCTCGACGTGGAGCGTGGCAAAGCCCGTGTCGTTGAACAATTGCTTCACGCGCCGTTCGGTCGTGACGAAATTGTGGGTGTAGTCGACGTCCCAGAAGAACGTGCGCTCCTTCAGGTAGTCGGGCACGACCACGAAGAACAGGCCGCCAGGCCGGAGCGACCGGAGGGCCTCGGCCGCGAACTGCCGCGCGGCGTCGATGCCGCTCATGTGCTCGAGCACCTGGTCGGCGTACACGATGTCGGCGGTGGCGTCGGCCATCGGCATGGGCGGGGTCCACGCCTCGATGATCGGCAGTCCCTTCCCTTTCAGCACCTCGATGAGAATCGGGCTGGCCTCAACCGCCGTGTAGCGCCAGCCCGCCCCGACCGCCAGTTCGCCGAGCGTGCCGCGGCCCGGTCCAATCTCGAAGAAGTCTCCGGGCGGCGTGGCGAAGCGGTGCAGTAGCGCCAGCCGATGCCGCTCGATCTTGCCGCGTCGTCCGGTGCCGTAGGTGGTGAGTTTTTTTTCCGAAAAACTCTTGTAGAAGGTATCGGGCTGCTGCGCCATCGGTGCGGGCATTGTACGAAAAACAGCGGTACAGAACGCGAGGGCCGAATCCGCGCGGGATCCGGCCCTCGAGAAGACGAACGCTCGACCTACTGTGCGATCACCCGGCCGACCCTCGGGTAGACGAAGCGGCCGATTGAGCGGCCCTCCGCGGTGGCCGCGGTCTGGTCGAGCCAGGCCGGCGAGGGGCTGCTGCCGCAGTGCTGGAACAGCACGTCGACGATGTAGACCTGGATGCTGTTCTGGCTCTCACCGGCGCCGTAGTGGTAGTCGATAACGTCCAGCGAGGTGTCGTTCGCGTTACCGCGCTTGCCGTTGTAGCCCCACCGCAGGTCCTTGGTCCGGAGGCGATCCACCAGCTTGTCGATCCACACCCAGCCGCGCTGGCCCTGACGCTCCTGACAAGAGTTTTGCCAGTCGTCGTAGTTGCGGTTGAACTCGTCGATGACGATGCCGTACTCGTTCGGCAGGGGCAGGCGCTGGCCCGGCGGCGGGTCGGGCGTGCGGTTGCCGGTGAAGACACCGTCCAACGGCAGCGGCGACTGGAACTCGGCGGCGGCGGACCAGGGCCCGGCCGCCCCCTCGAGGACCGCGCGCACGCGCCAGGTGTAGGCCGTGTCGACCGCCGCGTCCGAGGCGACCTGGTGGCTGGTTCCCTCCACCGTCGCCGTGTAGACGACGGC
>JADZBZ010000576.1 GCA_020851835.1 Acidobacteriota bacterium | reverse complement strand
AGGGCGTGGGCACCGTGCGTTTGATTGGCGTGGACGCGCCGGAGAAGACGGGCGGCTATCGCGCGTCCGAGCCGTTCGGCGACCAGGCCACCCGGTTCATGAAGGCGCTCCTGGACGGCAAGCTCGTCGGTCTCGAATACGACGGCGAGCGTCAGGATCGGTACAACCGCACGCTGGCCTACGTGATGCTCGAGGACGGCACCTGCGCCAATGAAGCCATCATCCGCGCCGGCTGGGCCGAGGTGTATCGCCGGTTCGAGTACCGGCGGAAGCCGGAGTTCCAGGCGGCCGAGCGTGAGGCGCGCACGGCGCGGCGCGGGATGTGGGCGACGCGACGGTAGGCGGTCGGGTGCGTTTCCGTTGCCCGCGGCGCGTGGCGGGTGCTATAGTTTCGTGTTGCCAGTCGCGTTGCGGTGTCCACCGTGCGCGACACGCGCGGCCGGCCGGTGCAAACCGGACACGGCACGAGTGGGCCCGTAGCTCAACTGGCAGAGCAGCAGACTCTTAATCTGTTGGTTGAAGGTTCGATTCCTTCCGGGCTCACCACTAACCCCAAGATAATAAACCAGTTAGGGCAGGCCGAGCACGACGTGTCAGGTGGGCTGTTCCGGGTAGCTACCGCATAGCTACCACGGGGGCGCGGCGATGTACAGAGCACCGCCCCGGCCGCGACATGCGCGCACCGGGGCGTCGGTGGTTCTACTTACTCGCTGGCTCGGCAGGATGGCGCCTGTGGCGTCACGAGCACGTGCAGGTGCCGCCGGCGCCGACCGCGTCCGAACACGTGCCGAGGAACGTGTCGGCCTTGACGCACACGACCTTGCCCGTGCCGCTCACGCCGCCCACGCGCAGCTCCCCGCCCAGGTCGACGAGCCCGCCCGAGCTGGTGTTGACGCGCACGCCGCCGGAACTCTCGATGAAGAGGGACGACCCGGCCCCGGGTCGCCCTCGGGCCTCAGACCCTGAGCCTCATCACGGCCGTGAGTGGCGAGCCGAGCGGCGAGATCATCATGTCGACCGCGGCCGGTGAGCCGCCGGGTGATGGCGGCCATCTCGGCGTCGTCGGCGAACGGCCAGCCCAGGATGAGCGCCACAGGCAGCTCGGGACGCGCCTCCCGCAGCACGTCGAGCCGGCCATCGGGCTCGAACCGGACGTGCATCACCACCGCGTCGAACGGCTGGACGCGCACCACGGCGATCGTGGACTCGCTCGCGCGTGGGCCGTGGGGCACGGCGTCGAGGATGCGATGCGCGAGGGCCGCCGCGGACTCGCCAGGGACGAGGGGCAGGTGCGCCCAGGCCGAGAGCGGGGCGGGGTCGTGCGTCACGGCCACGCCGTAGGGCGCGCGGATCTGGATCTTCGTCGCCGTGTCGCCGGCGGCCACGTCGCGCACGGTGTCCCACGTCCGCGAATCGCTGGCCAGGATGCACCTGTCGGCCGTGCAGAGCGTCAGGGCCAGGCTCGCGTGCGCCGGCGCCGCCACCAGCAGCGCCACAGCCATCAGTAGTCGTCCCGTCATTCGATCCTCCTGTGCGACCGCCAGCGAGAGACGAGACGGCCGCGGGTGCGTCATGGGTCTGCTCTGAAACGAACACGCGCCGCGCGGTGAAGACCGGGCCGACCGCAGAGTAGCCCGTGAGCGTCCGCGCAGCGCAAAGGGGCACGCTCCGACCCCTTCTCCGACTACGGCGCTCCCGTGTCCGAGTTCTCGGTGTCAGTGCTCGCGCATGCGGGGCAGCACGGCGGCAAGGTCTCGCCGACGTTGACCCGCCACACGTAGACCGCGCCGCATCCGCACGTGACGGGGATCTCGCCCGCCGCGATGTCGATCTCGTCGTCGGCCATTTCGCGTCAGCTCAGCGTGACGAACGGGCTCACGGTGTCGCCCGAGTGCGGCGGCGTGATGGGCGACGACAGCCCGCTCTGGCCATCGATCCGGACCTGACAGCGCAGTGTCGAGACGTTGCGGCGCCAGCCAACGTGCTGCGACACGTCGACGGTGATGTCTCCCTTGAGCGCCACGTGGTACTGCGACAGGTCGACGAGCGACAGATCGCCCGTGGTGCCGAGCGGCTTTGCCTTCTCGCTGACGAGCAGCGGCCGCCCAAGCAGCTCCATGCGGCCACTCGCGCCCGAGATGACCGGGACCGCGCTTCCGGCGGTGCCGATGGCGATGCCAAGCGTGAGCAGCTTGGGCAGCGCGCTCGCGTGCGCGATCCAGATCGCGCTGTTCACGCTGGCCGGCGAGAGTCGGCTGAACATCCCGGTACAATCCGAGTAGTCGATCGACCCCGCACCGGCCCGGGTCACGGTGATCAACGCCCCTGACGAGAACACGCCTTGCGCGTCGGGCGCACCGGTGCCCCACAGCAGGGACATGTCGATGCCGTACGACAGCGCGCGCCGCACCACGCTCGAGACCTGCGACATGAAGTCGGGCGCGTCCTCGCTCAGCTCGTTCGAGACCTCAGCGTAGATCGCCGCGCGTCGCACGCGCATGATCATCTGCTTCAGCTTCGCGACCTGGACGGCGGAATCGCTCGCCGGCGCCTCGGTCTCCCAATTGAGGCTCACGCCCGCGATCGCGCCGTCACCGCGATCGGAGGTATCCCACAACGGCACGATGGCCTCCCGGCCGACCGTGACCGGATGCACCGTCGCGCGCGAGAGCACGACGCTGTCCTCGATGACGCTGTCCCAGACGGTCGATGACAGCTGCGACGGAATCACGAACCCGCCGCTGCTGCCGGTGTTGCCGTGATGCGTTTCGGCACGCAGGCGAGAATCGAATCGCTGGCCCAGGACGCACGAGAAGAACTCTTGCCCGTCCCGCCAGCCGTCCATCGACGCGGCGGCCTGCGGGAACCACTGCCGGTATCGCCCGCCGACGATCCCACCATTCGCGGTCGTGGGCCGCGGCGCACCCGGCAGACCGATCGCCCCGGCCGCACGCTGGCTCGCGAGCGCATCGGCGTCGAGCCCGCTGCCGACCTGCCGCGCCTGCTCGCGCTCGGCCTCGTTCGCCGCTTCGCGCTCGGCGAGCGTCGAGCTGACCACGGCGGCGTGCTGGCGCACCGCGTCGAGATTCGCGCGATCGGCGTCGGTGAGCTTGCCGGCCGCGGCCTTGTCGCTCATGGCCGACAACCATCGGATCACATCGACGCGTGCCTGCAGCAGCGCCCGCCGGCTGGCCGATGCGATGTCGCCCTCGGGGCGCAGACCGCCCGAAGACGTCGGAACGAAACTCAGTTTGTCGTTCATACCTTCAAGTCCTCTCTGTCACCATCATCGCGATTCGTCCAGAATTACACCCGGCAACAATTCCCGGGCCTCGGGCGGGATGATGAAGACGAGCCGCGCGGTGGTCGCAATCGGGCAGATGCTGGGGTCCTCGTCGAGAATGGCGACGAAGGCCTGTGCTCCGAGCCGGAGCACGTCGGCCACCGAGCAGCGGTTGGTGGCGGCCAGCCGCCGGACGGCGTCGAGCTCGGCGTCGGTGAGTGTCACCTCAACCCGATGGCGGGCGCGCGTGCCGGCCCGTGCTGGGCGTCCGCGGCCCATCAGTGCGCGACCCCTGCCTCGGCCTGCAGCGTCACGAGCCGATGCGGCAGATCCTCGCCCGCATCCACCATCAGGTGCGCGGCCTGAGCATCACGCTCGATGAGCACGCCGAGACGGCCGCTCCCGGCCGCCTGCAGCCGCGCCAGGGCCACGCGGGTCTCGGGCTGGACCCGCGCCAGGGCCTCGCTCAGAAATGCGCCCACGGCCTCGCCCAGCGCGGTAGGCACAGCCGCCTGGTGCACGACGGCGACATTGCCATCGGGCGCGACGGCCAGGACGCGCGCCCGGGCGGGATCGGTGGACACCGCGACGTGGATGTCCATCATCGCCACGTGGCGGGCGAGCTGGGGCCCGACGGTGTTGATCGCTTCGAGTGAGAACCGTGCCGCGGCGGCCAATAGGGCGTGCAGTGTGTCGCTCATACCTCCCCCTTTGCGGAAACTTGCGCGTGGCCGGGCTGTGGACCCGGCGCGGTTCGGGGCTTCGACACTTCCGTAAGATCTAGAGGGATATAGGGTTGGGCCATAGCTGACTCACTCGCCGCGCTGCGTCTTCCGCGAGTGGCAGCCATGGCAGAGCCCCTGCAGGTTCTGTCTCCACCAGAACAGCTTCGGATTGCCCCGATGCGAGACGATGTGGTCGACGTCGGTCGTGTCTGCCACGGGCCGACCGGCCGCCGTGCACGCGACAACGGGCGCACGTTCAGGCCGCTCACGATGGCCTCCGGGTGGGCCGGCCATCGGCGCCTACGAACGCTCGGCCGTCGAATCCAGTGCCAGAAATGTCACTACCTCTGTTGAGTACCTGCTCTCTCTCTCTTGAACCCAAAACCTTACTTACTGACAAATCTGGCACTGAATCCGGGTTGAGGGCGTCCGTGTCGATGCCCTCGGCGAGACGGTAGCGCCACAAGGTCACGTCGTGGCCGCGGTGGGTGCCCTCCTCCTCATCGCACGCCAAGACGCCGAGCATGTGGAGGCTCTGTAGCTGGCGGTCCACCGTCGCCCGTGGCTTCGCCAGCCGGCGCCGGACGTCCTTGGTGAGCGTGCCCGGGTTGGCCGCGACGTCGTCGAGGATGGCCAGGCGCAACGGTGGCATCGAGTCCCTGGCACAGCGCAGCGCCAGCCGCAGGGCCGCCGGGCGGTCCAGCCCGATGGCGACGGCGCCGCGCAACATCTGCGCGAGCTGCTTCGCGAACCGCGTCGGCGCCTCGGGTGCATGCGCGTCGATCACGTCACCCCGATAGTCGTAGTCCACGCCGGTTCTGGCCAGTGTGACGACGTCGGCGGCCTGTAGCAGCCGCTCCGTTTCGGCCGCGGTGAGTGTGATGGCCTGCGATGGTTGCACGGCGGCCAACACGGCCGCGGCGGCGCCTGACAGGTCGGCCCGCATCTGCTCTTCGTGGCCCGTGTTCGCGATCGCTTGCCGACCGGCGAGGATGCGCCCCTGCGACGAATCCATCCGGAGGATGACGAACCGATCCCCCATCGAGGCGATGACGTCGTGCGCGCGGTCCCAGGCAGTCGTGACGGCGCCCACGATGGCGATGCGGCCCTGCCACGACAAGGTGCGCCCGCCATCGGTGCCGACGTGCCGGGTCCAGTGCCCGTCATGCACTTCCCGGAGCGCGGCCAGGACGGCGCCGCGGGTGTCCCGGTTCATGGATAGGACGGACGTCACGTCCTTGATGACCAGCACGCCACGATTGCCAATCGCGCGCAGTAGCCCGCCCGTGGATTCTTTGGTTTTCTCGCGCGAGGGTGAGCCCGACAGCAGCGCCCCGTCGCTCGTGATGGTGCTGACGACGGTGGCGCCGATACCGGAGAGCGCCGACACGGTTTCGGTCTTCGCATTCCCGGAGCCGGACACCAGCAACAGCCAGAGCGGATCGCCGGCCAGCTTCTCGGCCGCGGCCGTGGCCAGCACGGCGTAGACGGCATCGAGGTCGTAGTCGTCGCCCAGCCAGCGCCGGAACATCACCCGGACATCGTGCAGGGGCGTCAGGGCCGCAGCCCGCGCGGCGAAGTCGGCCGTGCTCATTACGCGGCCCTCCGCGTGCGGTCGGTGGCCAGGTCGGCGCGCAGCCGGCGGGCCTCGTCGAGCGCCGCATGGTATCGATCACGCAGCCGATCGCGGTCGGTGATCAGGTTATGCGCCACGCCGAGGGCCTGGTGCAGCAGCGCGCGATAGGCGACGACGTCGGCCTCGAGCTCGGCCACGCGCTCACGCAGCAGGGCCTCGTCGTAGGCCAGATGCTCGAGCGCCACGTCGCGCTCGTCTTGGTGTATCGTGATGCTGATCGGCACGGTGCTCGCTCCACCTGCCGGTCAGGCGCCCGCCCGCTGGCGGGCGTCGCGCTGTACGGGCGTCTGTCTGGTGTGCTGCCGCTCCTGCTGCTGCAGCCACTCACGGATGGCGTCGTCGGTGTAGCCGACGCGCCGTCCGATCAGGACATAGCGCGGGCCATAGCCCGATCGGCGCCATCGCTCCATGGTGCGCGGGCTCAGGCGGGCGTCGATCCGCCGGGCGGCCCCAGCGGTGTCCAAGAGGATGGGTGTCGTGTGGTCGTGGGTCTGTCCTGCGTCCATGATGCACAAGAGTGCCAGACCGACCCATCCCGGCCGATGATCGAACTCAGCGCGTGCGGCGACGTTCGATCATCATGGTCACCTGCCGGGCCGTCGTCATCCACGCGCGCATCTGTCGGTAGGGATCGCGGCCCAGGGGCGCGCCCACCGCGCCGAACACCACGCGCACCACGTCCTCGGCGATCGACCGCTGGCGACGGTGCAGCACGAGCGGGACGCGCGCGTCCTGCAGTGCCCACAGGATCGCCAGGGCGAGGTGGTGTCGTCGCTCGTCTGAGGGACGATGGCTCGGCCGTGTCCGCGGCGTGTGCCGTGCCGTGATCCAGTCGCCCCACATCGCCGTGCAAGCGAGGGCCTCGCGCCTCAGCGCGCCGTGCGCCTGGTGGACGAACCACCCGCCCCGTTCAGCCGCGGCCGGCGCCGCCTGCTGCCACGCGCGATCGACGTCGTCGAGCGCCGCGAGAAGCGCGGTACTTGCCTCCGCGGCCCGGGCAAGGGCCGCACGGCGCCGCGCCCACTGTGCCGCCGTCACGCCGTCCCCGGCCGCCTGGTAGTGCGCCAGCGCCGCCGCCAGCGTCGTGTCGAGGGCGGGCGTCAGGTCGTGCGGCGTCAGGGCGTCGGCGAGGGCGGCCCGCACGGCGACCGGGAGTCGTCGCGCGCTCACTTCGTCCTCCGTCGCAGCGCCTTCGCGATCGACCCACCGATGGCCATCGCGTTCTGCCGCGCCGCTTCGTCGTGTAGGTGGGCGTAGCGCTTCGTCGTCGCAGCTTGCGTGTGCCCGAGCTGTTCACCGACCTGGGCGAGTGTCAGCCCGTGCTTGGAGACCGCCTCGCTCGCGTAGCTGTGCCGACAGGCGTCGTACAGCCGGCAGTCCGGTATCCCGGCCGCCGCGCGCAAGTCCTCCCATGTGTGGCTCAACGTGGAGCCATGCATGTGGCCGCCTTCGACCCCGCGGCGCCGACCAGCGAAAACGAACGCGCTCTTGGCCCACCGCGGCCACTTCTTGAGCAGCTTCGCCGCCTCCGGTGAGAGGTGGATGGTCTTGGCGCCTGTCTTCGAGTCCGGCAGGCGGAGCGCCGCGTGCGCCAGATCGACGTGCGCCCACTCCAGAGCGGCGATCTCCGCGGGCCGCGCCCCGGTGAGCAGCAGCAGTTCGATAGCCACGAGCGGCGCCGACGCGATGGTGCCGGCCTTGCGGGCGGCGCGCAGGGCCCGCCCCACCTTCGCGTACTCGGCCGCGGTCAGATACCGACGCCGCGGTCGCTCCGTGTAGCGTTCAATGCCCTGACAGGGGTTGGGGCCTGCCGGCCGAAGTTTGGCCGTCACGCACCACGCCAGCAGGCTGGCGAGCACGGCCAGGGTCCGATTGGCGTGGACCTTCGTGCCCCGCAACTGGTGATGCAGCCGCACGGCATCGTCGGTGCCCAGCTCGAGGAGTGGCAAGGTGCCGAGCTTCGGGACGATGATGCTGTCCACGATCTGGGTGTAGGCGGCCAGCGTCCGCGGCTTCCGCTTCGTCGCCACGTGCTCGGCCAGCCAGCGAGCCGCCGCGTCCCGAACGGTGACCGCGCCTCGACTGGCGTCGATCTCGCGCAACGGGTCTTTGCCGGCGGCCACCTGACCACGCATCGTGAACGCGCGATCGCGGGCCTGATCGAGCGCCAGATCCTCCACACGTCCCAGCGTCGCCCAGCGGACGCGGCCGGCCTTCGTCCGGTACTTGAAGACGTAGGCCTTCGAGCTGGGCGAGACACGGACCCCGAAGCCGGTGGGCTCCGTGTCCCAGGCGACATACTGCACGCCCGGTCTCGGGTCGAGATCCGCCACCGTCGTCACGGTGAAGCGCTTCGGCTTGGCAACAGACGGCAATCTGTTGGCGGGTTTAGCTACCATATAGCTACCTCCCGGTTGCGGTGTTGTGCGTAACCGTGGTAGCTAGACTATCACGAACAGGCCGTATTTGCGGGGTTGTGCGGGGTGTTGCGTCTCGGTGCGGAGACTGTGCGCTAGACTCTTAATCTGTTGGTTGTAGGTTCGATTCCTACCGGGCTCACCATTCCACTCGTCCAACACCATCAAGAGCTTACGGGCAGTCGCGACCGCCACCGCAGACAGGAATCGAACCCGTGATCCCGACCACGCGCTTATCGGATTGACGAAACCCAGCTAGCGGTAGGTTTTACGATCCTTGAGGTGACGTGGGCCGAGGTAGTCCGCAAGTTGAAGGCCGCGGGATTTGTCGAGGTCAGGGAGCCGGGAAAGGCAGTCACCGGCTGTTAAAACAGCCCACATCCGGCAAAGAAGTCTGGGTCGCAGTTCGCACCAAGAAGGATGCCGGGCGGCTCGGCACTCGCATCCTGCGCGAGGCGGGTGTCGAATGACAATGCTCTATCCGATCGTCCTTGAAACTGAAGAGAGCGGCGCCGTGAGCGCCTCCGTGCCGGGGCTGCCCGTCTATGCAGCCGCCGAGACCCAGGCGAAGCCGGAGCGCGCCATTCGTGCCGTGCTGACGGAGTACTTGAACGCGCACCCGGCCAGTCGGCCAGACGCACGTGACCGCGTGGCACGCTTCTCCGACAGCGGGAAGCGGAAGGTCGATATCGTCGGCGTCGCGGCCCTGGTCGGCGCCAATCGGAGCGCCACAAAGGCACGCGCCTCGCGAACCAATGGCCGGCTTGGTGGTCGGACCTCGCACTGGTGGGACCGCCGCCCAACGACGCGCCAAGGCGTCGCGCTGAGCCACCAAGCGCCTGAGCCGTCGGACTGCTCAGGAGGCGTTCTCGAGCGAGTTCACCGATCGCACTCACGCCGACATCTGGTTCCAACTCGCGACAATGCGGCCCACCAAGATATCTCGCTCATTTGTCGGGATCGGGCTGCACCATCAACGGAACACGGCTCGATGTCCCGTCGACCGTCAACTGCACGATATACGACCCCGGATCGATACGCTCCCCGAGCCGCGGCGTCGGCTCCGCAAGGCCCGCCGGGCGATTGGCGGGTGGCGCCGGCGCCAGCT
>JADZBZ010000575.1 GCA_020851835.1 Acidobacteriota bacterium | reverse complement strand
TGTTTCTGGAAGACCAGGAGGTGGAAGAGCGCTTCGTCCGGGCGTCCGGCCCCGGAGGTCAGAACGTCAACAAGGTGGCAACGGCCGTCGAGCTGCGCTTCGACATCTGGCGCT
Source organism: Acidobacteriota bacterium (assembly GCA_020851835.1). Classification (GTDB taxonomy): domain Bacteria; phylum Acidobacteriota; class Vicinamibacteria; order Vicinamibacterales; family UBA2999; genus VFZN01. Next base: position 3,715 of record JADZBZ010000575.1, on the reverse strand, counting down.
CGTCGCTGCCCGATGAGGTCAAGCAGCGGCTGGCCAAGCTGGCCGGCAAGCGGCTCACAGACGAGGGTGTGCTGCTAATCGACAGCCGCGAGCACCGCCGGCAGGCACGGAATCGCGAGGCCGCCCGCGAACGGCTCGCGGCCCTGATCCGGCGGGCGAGTGTCGCACCGGTGCGCCGGCGACCGACGAAAGTGAGCCGGTCGGCGAAAGAGCGCCGCCTGACGACCAAGAAGCGGCGGGCCGTGGTGAAGGCCGCACGCGGCCGGCCGCCTGGCGACGACTGAGTCGGGCGTCGAGGGCGCGGCGGAAGCGTCCGCCGCGGTGGCAGCTGTCCTCTCGGCCGGGCGTCCCTACTGGCTGGTGTCGGTGCGCCCCGCCAGCTGGCGGCCGGTGTCAATCGCCTTGAAGCCGGCCTCGCCCCAGTTCATGACGAACACGCTGAAGCCCTGCTTCATGCGCATCTCGATGTCGTTGGCGTTGGCCGGATAGCCGCACGGCACGTTGAACTCCCTGCAGGCGGCGAGGACCTGCTGGATCGCGGCTTCCCAGCCGGCTTCGTCCACCGCGCGCTTGCCACTGGTGTCAGTGGTGGAGAACACCTGCCGCAGCGTACCGGCACCGGGCCACAGCACGCCGATGCCCTTCACGGCGGCAATCTCACGCACCTTCGCCAGACCGGCCTTGCTCTCGACGATGGTCCAGTTGATGAGCTCGCCGTCGGGATTGAGCGGCCAGAGGTCGGCCTTGGCCTTGTACTCGGCTTCGCTGAGGCCCCACATCGCGGGCGCGTCGCCCACCTCATCACGGCGCGTGCCGCCCTTGGAGGCAAACCGCATCGCGGCCAGGCCCTGACGCACTTCATCGGCACTCTCGACGCCCACGAACATGACACCGCTGACGCCGAGGTTGAGTTGCTGCCCGATTTGCGCGCCCACCTTTGCCGGATCGGGCGCAATCTCGGGCGCCTTCACGATGAGCGGGTGGTGCAGGCGGGGTGCCGGGCCCGTGGTGAGGATACCCTGCTGGCCCATGGCCTTGGCGAAGAGCGAAAACGTCGCGTAGCCCCGCTCGAAATTGCCTTCCATGCTGCCATCGACGACGAAGTCGCTACGCGTGTAGCCGAGAGATTCCTTCGCCAGTTCGGCCGGCGTCTTGTCGGGCAGCTGCACGGCCGCTGCCACCTGTCCGGGGCCCGGCGGCGCACCGCCCGGAAATCGCCGGCTCGACGGCGCGTAGAGGCCGAACACCGGCAGCTTCCGCTCGAGCAGTCCGATGACCGGATTGAGCCGATGCTGGCGGGGCGTCTGTCCCAGCGCAAGCCCGCCAAGCCCCACCACCAGGGTGGCCGCCACGATAAGCCGTACACGCACGACACGCCTCATCGAAAGAGCCTCGGGCGGGAGTATACGTCACGGCAGGTGGGCGAGGGTCCCAGCCCGTGGTCGCCTATCGATAGTCCTCCCGCACCGGCGCAAAGGCGTCGAGCACGCGGCACGGCGTCAACGCGCGGCCGGCATGCGGCGTGTCGGGCGGGATCACGAAGACCTGGCCGGGCGTCAGGACGAATCGCTCGCCCGCCACGACGATTTCGAGTTCGCCGTCCAGCACGCTCACAATCTGCTCGTGCGGGTGACGGTGCTCGGGGAAGGTGGCGCCCTCGTCGAGGTCCACCCACGAGTGGCTCACGCGATCGGTGTGAATGAGGCGAGCTCGCACGCCGGGAAAAATCTCGCGAACCGGCAGTGCGTCCAGCGTGATGAGCGGCATGCCGAAGGTATAGCATGCGGACGCACCGCGGGACGATTCATCCTGCGCGGGTCGCCAAGCCCCCCCAGACCCGGCGCGAGTCGCCACGGTTCCGCGATCTCTAGCGCGGAACGGCGTCGGGTGGTGCAGCCCGCAGGTACTGGACCGGCCAGTCCATGGCGACGCCAAGCGTCTGGGCGGCGTGCAGGGGCCAGTACGGATCCCGCAGAAGGGCCCGCGCCAGCACCACGCAGTCGGCGCGCCCCTCCGCCACGATGGCGTCGGCCTGGGCGGCATCGGTCACCAGGCCCACGGCTCCGGTAGCGATGCCCGCCTCGCGGCGAATGCGTTCGGCAAACGGCACCTGGTACCCCGGGGTCACGGGAATGGCCGCCCGCGCGACGTTTCCGCCCGAGGAACAGTCGATCAGGTCCACGCCGCGGTCGGCCAGCCGGCGGGCCAGCTCGACCGATTGCTCCACGTCCCAGCCGCCGTCCGTCCAGTCGGTCGCCGAGATGCGCACCCACAGCGGCAGACGCTCGGGCCACACCTCGCGCACGGCCTCGACCACCTCGAGACACAGCCGGATTCGGCCCTCGAACCCGCCGCCGTAGGCGTCGGTCCGCGCGTTGCTGAGCGGCGAGAGAAACTCATGGAGCAGGTACCCGTGCGCCGCGTGCACCTCGATGACCTCCGCGCCAATCGCCCGCGCGCGCTCGGCGGCATCGCGAAAGGCCGACACCACCGAGGTGATGCCCGCCTGGTCGAGCGCCTCCGGCACCGGGTAGCCGCGGGCAAACGGAACCTCGCCGGGACCGACGGGTACCCATCCCCCGTCGGACGGCGCGACCGCGCCGGGGCCCGCCCAGGGCCGAGACGTGCTGCCCTTGCGTCCCGCGTGGGCGAGTTGCACCCCGGCCGGCCGGCCCTGCTCTCGAATGAAGGTGATGACGGGTGCCAGCCGATCGGCATGGACGTCGCTCCACAGTCCGAGGTCCTCCGGGCTGATGCGGCCCTCGGGCGTCACGGCGGTCGCCTCGGTCAGCACCAGGCCGGCGCCACCGACGGCGCGGGACCCGAGGTGGATGGCGTGCCACATGGTGGCCAGGCCGTCCTGGCAGGAGTACTGGCACATAGGTGACACGACGATGCGGTTAGGAAGCGTCAGGCCGCGCAGGGTGAGGGGATCGAAAAGACCGGGCATGCCCTCCTATTCTCTCACCTGGCATTCGGTGAATCCTCCGCCCCGGGTTCCGGAGTATCCTGCTGGTCGCATTCGCTGAGGAAGGCTGCGGTCCCTGCTGGTTCCGTGCCACGCTCGGCCGTGAACCACGCCGCATGCCCGTCGTTCGAATTTCCTGGTTGCCTCGCGGAGCGTCCTCCCGCCGACTGATGTTCGGGTGGGCCGTCGTGGCGGGAGCGCTCGCGTCGGGTTCCGCGGCCGTGGCCGGGCAACTGGCGCCAGGCGCGGCCCAGACCGCGCCGCCCCCGCGGAGCGCTCCGCGCCAGTTCAACGTGCCTGGCGCACCCGATCCGCCGGCACCCGTCGCACCCGAGGTCATCGTCCGCGGCGACAACGGCCGGGTGGTGGTGCGGGCGACGAAGCTGGCCGCGCCGCTCACCATCGACGGCGTGCTCGACGAGCCGCTGTACCGGGACGTGAAGTCCATCGGCGACTTCATCCAGACCGTGCCCAACGAGGGCGAGCCCTCGACCGAACGCACCGAGGTCTGGATCAGCTACGACGCGAACAACTTTTACCTGTCGTGCCGGTGCTGGGACTCGGCGCCGCCCGAGGCCTGGACGGCCAACGAGCTGCGCCGCGATACGAACCAGCTGCGTCAGAACGATCTGTTCGGCGTGCTGCTCGATACCTTTCACGATCGGCGCAACGGGTTCAACTTCTACACCAACCCCCTCGGCGCGCGGGCCGATCAGGTAGTGACCAACGAGGGCAACCCCAACGCCG
>JADZBZ010000574.1 GCA_020851835.1 Acidobacteriota bacterium | reverse complement strand
CTGCCGCCTGAGGATCCACCTGATGGGCGAGGCGATGTCGCCTGGTGACAGCCCGGCGGTGGCCACCTGGTAGAGCAGAGGCTGGAAGACGTGATGATTGTGCCGGTCCACCAGCGTCACGTCCACGGCACGCCGAGCCAGTGCGCGCGCCGCGTCGAGGCCGGCGAAACCGCCGCCGACGATGACGACGTGTGGCCGTGGCGAGGAAGGTACGGTCATGGGGAACGCCGGTGTCGAGTCTACTACCCGCGCATCATGCGAGTTCCACGCGGTCGTCACGACGTCGTGGTGAGCGGGAGAACTTCCGGCGACGGGATCCGATCCGGCCCACGTATGAGGTGTCGGCTACTCGTATCGAAGGGCCTCCACCGGGTCGAGTGCCGCCGCGCGCCGCGCGGGCCAGTAGCCCGCCAGCACGCCAACAGCCACTGACGTCGTGAGTCCTGACGCGACAGCCCACAACGGCGGCGTGGCCGGAAAGGTGGGTGCGACCAGAGCGGCCGCGAGGCCCAAAAGCGACGCGAGCACGACGCCCACCAGTCCGCCCGCTCCCGACAGGAGCGCCGCCTCGAAGAGGAACTGCCGCAGCACCTCGCGCCGGCGTGCGCCGATCGCCAGCCGCACCCCGATCTCACGCGTGCGCTCGGTCACGCTGATGATCATCACGTTGGCGATACCGATGCCTCCAATCACCAGGCTCACGACGGCCAGGGCCAGCGTGGCCAGGAAGATCTGGAATCCAAGCCGATCGAACTGCGCGATGATCTGGTCCGCGGTGTTGAGGGCGAAGTTGTCGGGCTCACCGAGCGGAACGTTGCGCAGCAGCCGCAGGATAGTTGCCGCCTCGAGCCGGGCCTGGTCGCGCTGGCCGGGCCACGCGCGGATGTAGAGCACGGTGTTGACGGCATCCGGAAACTTCTGGCGGGCGGTGTTCACTGGAATCGCCACCACGGTGTCGTTCCGGTTCTCGCCGAAGAACGTCCCCCGCCGCGGCAGCAGTTCGCCCACGACGTAGTAGCGGTCTCCCCCGAGCAGGAACGACTGCCCGACCGAAGATCGGGGCCCGAACAGGGCTCGAGCCACGCTGGCGCCCAGCACCGCCACCTGAGCGCGGGCCCGCTCTTCGTAGTCGGTGAACGGGCGGCCCGCGGCGAACTCCGCTCCCACGACGTCGTAGAAGTTCGGCGAGATCCCCTCGACGAGGAGGGCGTCCGACTCGTTGGGGCCAGCGCGCGCCGTGATGGCGCGCGTCCCGGTCACCACCGGCACGATCAGCTCGACCCCCACGTCCCGAATCGACGGGCCGAGCTCGGCGATACGCGGCGCGAACTCGGGCTTGAGCGGCGGCCGGCGGACATCCAGCGTCGACGCCGCCGAGTACGGCTCGCCACTGAAGTGAAACGCGAACACGTTGTCGGTTCCCAGCTCTCGAAACAGCAGCGCCACACTGTTGCGGAGGCCCGCCAGCGTCGAGGCCACGAGCACCACCGTCACGATCCCGATGACCACGCCGACAATCGCGAGGCTGGATCGCGCTGGCTGCGCCAGTATGGACTCCACCGCCAGCGTGCCAGCCTCCGAGAGGGCGCTGGTGACGGATTCGTTGGGACGCTCGGTTGCCATGATGCCCGCTACTCGGCCCGCATCGCCGCAATGACGTCCAGCCGCACGGCGCGGCGGGCCGGATACCAGCCGGCGGCCAGGCCGCTCAGTGCCGACGCCGTCAGGCTCCAGGCCACCGTCGTTCCGCGCACCGACACGGGGAGGTCCAGCGTACGCGCCAGAAGGCTCACGATCGTCACCGCCACCGCCGTGCCGACAGCCCCGCCCACCAGCGACACCTGCGCCGATTCGGCCAGCACTTCGCGCATGATCTGGCGCCGGGACGCGCCAAGCGCCCGGCGCACGCCAATCTCACGGGTGCGCTGCGTGACCGACACCAGCACGGTGTTGGTCACCACGACTATCGCCGCGATCAGCGCCATCAGCGAAATGGGACCGGCCGCGGCGCCGATGCGCTCCGACAGGCTGGCCACGAATCCGCGCGCGGCGTCGGGCGTGAGGATGTCGAACGTGTCCGGCACGCCGGGTGCCAGCGCGCGCCGGGCCCGGAGCGAGATGCGCGCCCGGTCTTCGCCGACCACCGAGGGGCGGTCGCCGGTGGCCTTCGCGAAGATCTGGAGGCTGCGCGGCGTCCCGAACGCCCGTTCGAAGGCGCGCAGCGGCATCCAGGCATACTTGTCGAGCGAGGTCCCGCCCGACTGGCCCTGCCGCTCCTGCGTGCCGATGACGATGAAGCGGCGGCCCGCGATGCGCACAGGCTGCCCCAGCGGATCCACCGCCGGGAACAGCGCGTCGACGATGTCGGCGCCGATGACCACCACCGGCTCGCCGCGCTGATCCTCATCGGCACGGAAGAACCGACCGCGATCAATGGCGAGATCGCGCAGGTTTGCGAGGCGCCACGTCGTGCCCGTCACCGACGCGTTCTCGATCTTCCGGCCGCCAGCCATCACATCCGCCCGCGTCTGCGCGTTGGGCGCGTACTCCACCAGCCCCCCGGCGTACTGGTCCAGGAACTTGAGCTCGGTGCGGCGAATCGGCGGGTTGCGCTGCAACTGCTCCTGCAGCTCGCGGCGCGACACGCGGCCCGGCGACGCGATTTGCGCAATCAGAAACGTATCGGACCCGAAGGTTCGGGCGGTAGTCTGCCTGGCGTAAAGCGCCACGCCGTCGAGCGCCGACACCACCAGGACGATGGTGGCCACGGCTACCGCAATAGCGAGGGCACCCAGACCGGCCCGCAGAGGATTATTGACCAGCGCCGCCGCGCCCTGGGCGATCGCCTCGCGTATCATTCTCATCTCACGACCATTCGACGCCATTGCCGCACCAAACGTCCCCGCGTGGGAGTCTAACCATCTTGCACCCATGAGCCGTCGTCGCATTCTGATATCTGGGATTCTCGTACTGTCCGTGGCCGGCTACCTCGTGGCCCGGCGCGGATCGGGCGAAGGCACCCTGGCCGAGGTCTCGACCGTGACACGGACACCGACTTTGCGGTCGTTCGTGACGGCCTCGGGGGAGATCGTGGCCACGCGCTATGCCGACATCGGGTCTGCGACGATGGGACGGCTCGTCGCCCTGTCGGTGAGAGAAGGCGACCGCGTGAGCGCCGGGCAGGTCGTGGCCCGCATCGATCCGGTGCAGGCCTCCAGCGCCGCCGACGCCGCCGCGGCCGGATTGCGCGTTCTGCAGTCGGAGGCGGAGGCCGCGGCCAGCCAGGTCAAGGCCGCCGGCGCCGACCTGGCTGCGGCGGAGTCCCGCAGCGGGGACGCGGCGCGGGCCCTGACACGCGCGCGTGAACTGCGGCAAGCCGGCCTCATTGCCCAGTCGGAGCTCGATTCAGCCCAGGCGGCCGCCGACACGACCGCCGCCCAGGTACGCTCAGCCGAGGCCGCCATCCAGCGGCTCGAACAGAACCAGACCGCGGCCGAGCGCCGTGTGGCGCAGGGCCGGGCCGACCTGGCGCGCGCCCGCGATG
>JADZBZ010000573.1 GCA_020851835.1 Acidobacteriota bacterium | reverse complement strand
CCAGGTGCAGGGCCAGCGCGCCGGTGAGGGCCTGGCCGGCCGTGCGTGGATCGCGATCGCGCGCGAAGACGTCCATCACGACATTGGCGCCCTGGACGCCGATGGCAAACGACCGCGGGCCGCCGCCCGGGTGCCAGGCGCCCGGATAGAACGGCCCGTACGGCTTCAGCATGGCGATGGCCGCGAAGTTGAAGTTTCCCTGGCCGTGCGCGCTGCGCTCGCCCACCTGCTTGATGACGCGCGCGGCCTGCCGCACGGCGGTCCACTGGATGCCGGCCTCGCCCGCCACGATGATGTTCGCGTTGAGGCGATTCTCGGGCGACGACAGGACGTCGATGAGCAGGTCCACCGAAGACGTGTCGTCGCCGTCCTTCAGCATGGCGGGGCCGATATTGGGGGCGAACTTCAGCGTCCCGGCCAGCTCGTTGATGTTGCGCAAGAGCACCAGCGAGTCGGCGCGGCTCAGGCCCTTGGTGAAATCCGAAAACGGCTGCGTGGAGATCCGGATCCCGGACACGTTGTATCCCGCCGCGGCAACCGCCTCTCGGACGGTGTTGAGAAAGGTGACGGTCTCCTGGATCTGTGTCCGGTAGTTCGTGGCGTCGATGGTGACAAAGCCCGTGATGGCGCGCACGGTGGGCTTGCCGTCGGCTCCCTCCGCGGTCGGGACGGCCAGGGCAGCCAGGAGAACGGCGGCCGACAGGGTACGCGGAAAGGATGTCATGCGCGTAGCTTACGTCAGGCCGCCGGCAGCGCTCGGCCACCTCACCGCTTCGTCTCCTGCCTATTGTTGTCCCGCCGCCACAGGCTCCGACCGCGCCGGCCCGTTCAGCAGCGCATTGAACACCATCTTGAACGTACCGTGCGTCTGGTCGCGGTTCTGCGCGCGGAAGCCGAGCAGCACCACCCTGCCCTGACCGTGCTTCACCGACACGGCCGCCGCCTTCTTCGCAATCACCGCCTCGCCGAGCAGCCAGCCGCTCTGCAGGATGTCGCGATCGGCATAGGTCGTGAGGATCTCGACATCCTGGCTTCGGTCGCTGCTCGTCACCTCGTACGCCTGGCCGCCCGCCGTGAAGAGGGCGAGCCCTTCTGAGGGCATGCCGTACGCCAGCGGCGACTGGTTATGGAAGTGCACGCGGAGCGTGGAGCCGGGTGACCAGAACTCCTTGCCCGACAGCCCCTGGACCACGTTCCTGACGGGGAGGCCGAAACGCTGGATGGGAAGGTCGCCCGCCTGGGCAAACGTCAGAAGCGTGCCGCCCTCATCGACGAAGGCCTGCAGGGCCTTCACGCCCTCGGCGCCAAAACCGCTCCGGAACTCGGGTGGCGTGTTGTCATTGCCGCGGCCGCCGCCGGCGGCTGGCGGCCGCTCTCCGGTCATCATGGCCACCGAGTCGGCCGGCAGCACGATGACGTCGTAGCTGGCGGAGAGGCTGCCCTTCCTGATTTCGGCATCCATGATCGAGCGGTAGGGCACGTCGAACTGCTCGAACATCAGGCGCGTCCAGCCCTCGTCCATGTTGCCGCCGCGGTAGCGCTGCAGCATGGCGATGCGAGGCTTCTTCAGCTCGTAGACGCCCGCGGTGATCGGCGCCTTGAGCGCCGCGAAATCCACCCCCGTCTGCGAGGCAACCGACGCGTGATCACCAGCGGCAACCAGGAAGTCGCCCGCCCGAACGGTGCCATCGGCCGACGCCCGGCCCGCGCGCCGCACGGCCACGCCCTTGTCGAGCAGCAGGAAGGCCGCGCGGAAGCTGTCGTTCAGCCGGCCGTCCAGCACGTAGCCGTTTGCGGCCCCCGTCGCGAAGGTCCCCCTGGTCGTCACGCGGTCCGCCACCTTCGTCAACTCCGACGGACTCGCGACATCGACGGGCTCCGATCTGACCCCCATGAACTCGCCCACTGTGTCGGTGGACAGGTCGTAGGGCCGGATGGGATTCCCCTCGCGGTCGCGGGTGTAGGTGTTGTCCGGATAGAAGGTGCGTCCCAGCATCCAGCGGACCAGCCCCATCTTGGGCTGTGCCATCGAGATCACGTACGACCCGGACCCGAAGAACTTCGCGTCTGCGACAAACTGCGTCTTGGCCTGCTGCACCTCGACGCCGGAGTCGAGGAACATGTTGACCAGCTTCCTCGCGGTGAGCGGGTCGTGCTGCTCGGCGGGAATCACATAGGCCTTCACCTCGCTCTTCGCGCCGCGTTCGGTCTGGCGCGATCCCTTCAGGTACATGTTCCGCAGAATCGTCTCGCGATTCCGTGCCGGCAGATCCACCATCGACCACGCGACGATCTTCTGGTTTTCGACGATGTCGCGGACGCGCCACCAGCCGCCGGGCCAGACGCTGGGCATAGTCGTTTGGGATTCGTACTCGGGCAGGCCGCGCGGGCCGCCCTTCAGTTGATCGGGGTGGATGAACACGGGCGTGGCCAGCCGCGCGCTGGCCGACTCGTTCAGCATGCCGGCGATGTTGTGGAACGGCGTGATCCAGTGGAAGCCCATGTGCCCCCAGCCCGAGTAGATGGCGGCGCCGATGACGCCGGTGCGGTTGGCTGCCTCCAGACGATTGCCCATGTGGCCGCCCCACCACGACATCTCACGCCACACCAGCGGGTCGCCGTCGGGCCGGATGGGCTCCGCGTAGGGCGGGATATACAGCCGCGCGTTACCGCCGCCCATCTGGTGATGGTCCATGTACGCCTGCGGAATCCAGTCGCGGTACATGAGCTTGCCGATGTGCGTCGACTCCGGCAGGTTCAGCGCGAAGCCGTCCCGGTTGTTGTCGTGGCCGGCGTACTTCTGGTACAGCCACGGCGGTGAAGCGGCCTCGTACTCGGTTCCCACGTACTTCATGTACCAGTCCGCCACCATCTGGGTCCCGTCGGGATTGATCGACGGCAGAACGATGTCGATGACGTTATCGAGGATGCGCGCTGCCTCCTCGTCCGTGCGGGTGAGCGACTCGTAGACGAACTCGGCTGAGGTCTGCGAGGCGGCCACCTCGGTGGAGTGCAGGGCGAAGCTCTGGATGACCACGGCCTTGCCTTCGGCGATGATCCGGTTGATCTCGGCCTCGGGCACCCCGCGCGGGTCGGCCAGCTTGGCGTTCATCTCGCGGTACTGATCGAGCTTCGCGAGATTCGCGGCCGACGAGATGAAGAGCGCGATGAACGGCCGGCCCTCGCTGGACTTCCCCAGCTCGACGAGCTTCACCTTGTTGGAGCCCTTCGCCAGCAACTGGTAGTACTCGTGCAGCTTGTCCCAGTTGGCGAGCTTCCTGTCGGCACCCATCTGGAAGCCGAAGAACTGCTCGGGGGTCTGGAGTGCGGACTGCTGAGCAAACGCGGCGTCGGTCAACAGACCCGCCGTCACGAGTAGCATCGTCAGCAGAAGACCGGCCCGGCGGGCCGATTGGCGTGAGTTCATTGCACTCCTCCCGGTTCGTGGGACATGTTCAGCGGAAAGGGTGCATGTTACCCCTATGGGCCGGGCGCGGCGCGTACCCGGGGCGCCGGCGCGCCCCACAGGTCGTCCAGTCCGTGCTCCAGCGCCTGGCGGCCCAGCAGCGCAACGACCCGAGGCCACAACCCGGCCAGTGCAGGATGGTTCGCACGCAGCGCCGTATACTTCGCCTCGCGCGCGTCAGGCGTTCCAGCCCGCCGTCGTAATCCCCGTGCGAGCCCTCGTTCAGGGCCCGCACCACGTCGTCCACGCCCTTCCATCGATTGGCCAGGCTCTTTCCCACGTCTCCGGCCTTCGCCATGTCATCGAACAGGGCCAGCGCCAACCGCATGCCCAGCGAATCGGCATCATCCAGAACGGTCTCGATGTCGTGGTGCATCGCGCCGACCTTGAGCCGGATCGAGGATGCGTTCGGCAATGGCGTGGCCTTCAGGCCTGTCAGCAGACAATGTCCGCCTTCTCGGCTGGACACCGCTTCATGGCCAGACGCGCCATTCAAATCTCAACGCGAGTGAGCGCAGAATCTGCCGCGCGCCGCCGCCTCAAGAGGCTCACAGACTGCGATGTCATGCGGTCCGGGGACCCACCGTCCTGAGCTGCCGCTCCCCTGCCGCGGTGGGCATGTCGCATGCACAGCCCCTCGGTGCACGGCCCCATCGACGTGCAGGAGGACGATGGTAGGATGGCCGACGACGTGATGGCTGTGGATGAGCGACTGGCGCGGCTCGAGGTGACCGTTGCCAAGGGATTCGCCGAGATGGGCGCCCGCCTGGGGGGGCTCGACGAACGCCTGGGCGGGCTCGGAGGGCGAATGGCCGGACTCGACGGACGGATGGTCCGGCTCGAAGGGCGAATGGCCGGACTCGACGGACGGATGGTCCGGCTGGAAGACCGGATGGATGCGTTCAACGCGAAGCTCGACGTGTCGGTCGAGGCGTTGGGCGACAAGATGCAACTGGTGCTCGAACGCCTGGACACGCACAT
>JADZBZ010000572.1 GCA_020851835.1 Acidobacteriota bacterium | reverse complement strand
CTCATGTGTTCCCCCTCGAGCTCATGGCCGCGGATTGTAGTCGATACGGGGCGGGGCCTTCGCCGTGGGCGCGGAGCCGTTCACCGGCCACGGAACGTCTCGGCGGAGCCCGGCGCAACGAAGTCGATCTTCCGCTCGCCAGCCGTGCCCGACACGCGGTAGCGGCCGCGCATCTGCAGGAAGTCGAGACCCTCGGCCAGGGGCCCGTCCCGCATCGGCGTGCGGATGGCGCTTTCGACATCGACATCGAGCCGGAGATCGAGCGAAGGGCTGTTCCCGCGCACGGTGATTCGACTCGGCCGGCTCCGCGCCGGGTCGATGGCCTCCTCGATGCTCACGCGCGTGGCCTGGCCGAGAGGCCCCTCGGGGCCCAGCACCATCAGGAAGCCGGGTATCCGGCTCGCGTCGGCAGCATCGGCTGGCGGGAACACCCGTCCATAGAGAATCGACAGGCCCTCGTGCTGGACCTGCCCCCATTGCCACGAGACGCCCTCCCAGAAGCCCCAGTTGTGGTCGTGGTAGCCGGTTCCGCCCGCCAGCGGCAGGACATCGCCGGCCACGCGGATCGTGCCATCGAGCCTGCCCGACATCACCGGCACGACGTAGCCCGACACCCATCCCCGCGCACCGGTGATGGTGAACGGCGGCAGAGTGGACCCGCGTCGTGCGGCGAGTCCGATTTCGCCGACCGCGCGCGCCCCGGACGATCCGCGCCTCCCGGCGCTTCCCCCGCCGTCACCCGGCAGATCGAACGAGACGAGATACCGCTCGCCGTCGAGCCGCACGCGGCTGTTCCCGATGGTCAGTTCCGGCGAGGTGGCCAGCACCACTGCCGGATCCACTTCCGCCGTCTCGCCGAAGGTCGAGACCTGTCCCGACCGATCGAGTTGCAGGCGCACGCCGGCCGCCCGCCGGCCGTTCACGCCCAACGGGCCCACCAGGAACGTGAGGTAGAAGCGGGTGGAACCCGCCTGGCCATTGAAGTACAGCCACTCGGTCCACGAGCTGGCGCGATCGGGCACGTCGGGGATGGGGTGGAACCGGTCGAGCGAGCGGAGCACGTCCGCCGCGTCGGGCGACACCCATGCCTCGTCTCCGGGCGCATCCCTCCACGCGGGGTGCCCGGCCGTCTCGGGATCCTCGAGCGCGCGCTCGAGGCTCGGAATACCCGCCCGCGCGCGGAGATGTGTGGTGACACCGCTCTGCACCAGGTAAACGCTCGCCCGCCTGGTTGGCGACGCCACGGCCACCCGGTCGGCGAAGGCGGGTGCTCCCAGCGCACCCCACAGCACGTACCGGGCGCTGGCCAGCCCTCCGGCGACGCCCGTGACGACGAGGTCGCCTCCCCCCGCGAGGGCCGGGGACTGCGACTGCTCGAGCACGACCTCGGCAACGCCGAGCAGATTGGCCATGACGGCAACGCCCAGGCCGAATCCGCCGGCGAGCACCGCCGTGCGCAGGGGGTGCATCAAGAGCGACCGCAGCGCGAGCCGCCCAATCACGGCCGGTCTCCGTGGTCGATCCGGCCGTCGCGCATGCGCAGGACACGCTGGGCGCGCGCGGCAATCGACGGGTCGTGCGTCACCACCACGACCGCCGTGCCATCCTCGTGCAACCGATCGAAGAGCGCCGCGATGGCCTCGCCCGTGGCTTGATCCAGTTCGCCCGTCGGCTCGTCGGCCAGCACGAGGCGCGGCCGGTTGGCCAGGGCACGGGCGATGGCCACCCGCTGCATCTCGCCGCCCGAAAGCTGACTCGGCCGATGGTCGGCCCTCGGTCCGAGGCCGACGTAGTCGAGCAGCAGGCGGGCGCGAGCGCGGCGCTCGTCGCGCGGCACGCCCGCTTCGGCCTGCGGCAGCTCGACGTTCTCGATCGCGCTCAGCATCGGGAGCAGGAAGAATCGCTGGAACACGAACCCGATCTTCGTGAGCCGGATGCGGCTGCGCTGGCTGTCGGACAGCGCTCCCACATCGCGACCCTCGAGCCGGAGTGCCCCGCTCGTGGCCGTGTCCACGCACCCCAGCACGTGCAGCAGCGTGGACTTGCCGCAGCCAGACGGTCCGGCGATAGCGACATACTCGCCCTCCGCGATTTCCATCGACACATTGCGCAGGGCAGCGACTGGACCGGCCGGCATGGGAAAGATGCGCGAGACGCCGCGCGCTTCGACAATCGGCGGACCGGGGGCCATCAGGAGACGAACTCCCGCCTCAGCGTGGTGGCGATGGGCAACCTGGCGACCAGCCAGATCGGATAGACGGCCGCGCCGAGCGCCACGCCGGTGAGGAGCCCGGCGTGCAGCCAGAGCGCCCGCGGCTCGAAGACGAAGAAGTGCAGCGTCGCGGGCACGCCTGGCAGCGACCGCAGGATCGCGTCGAGCCAGATCGACAACGCGACGCCGAGCGGAAGGGCCACGACGCCGCCGATGGCGACGAGCAGAACCGACTCCCACAACACGTCGGCCGCCATCCGGCGGCGGGAGAACCCGATCGCCCGGAGCGCGGCGATCTCGCCCAACCGCTGGTTCACCGATACGGTCAGCAGCACCGCGATCAGCACGACCCCGAACGAAAGCGTCACCAGCGACAGGGCGGTCGAGATCTGCTGGAAGTACGAGAACCCGACGCGCTCGAACCGCTCGATCACCTCGTCGTTCGAGTAGGCATACAGGTCGGGGCGGGCCTTCCTGATCGCCGCGGCCGCGGCGTCGGGGCCCGACGCCGGACGCGACGCCACCAGGATGACATCCGCCTCGTCTGGCCGGCCTTCACAGAGCCGGTCCAGGACGGCGAACCGCGAGGCCAGCGTCAGCCGGCCGGGTTCGAACGGAAACGACGCCACGCCCGCGATTCGCACGGTCACGGGCGGCAGCACCGAGGGGCCGGCCGAGCACCGGCCGCGCAGCTCCACCGTTGCTCCTGGCGCCACGTTCAGGAGGGCCGCCAGCCGATGGTTGACCACCACCGAGACGTCGGCCGACTCATCGTCCGGCAGGTCGCTGCCCTCCACCATCGTCCACATGCGGTAGTCGTTGGAGTCCACCGCGAAGATCGCGATGGAGGCGGAGCGGCCCGGCGCCGAAACGGTTTCGGCCTCGCCCACACGGAAGGGCACCGCGGCCGTCACCTCCGGCAACGCAGCCAGCATCCGCGCGGTGTCGAACGCGTGATCGAGCGGAATCCGCGATTGCGGCAGGCCTTCGGATGCCAGAACGCGAACGTCGAACCCGAACGAGTCGAGCAGCTCACGCACCGATACGATCAGTCCCCGCGAGAGCAGCACCATGTCGAACATGAGCGCGCCGGCCGCCGCAATGCCCAGAATCCCGAGCAGCGACCGCCCGCGGCGGCGTGTGAGCGAGCGCCAGGCGAATGCCAGCGCCCTCATCGGCGCACCAGCTTCAGGGTCTCGCTGCGCACCAGGGCCCACGACGCCAGCACGCTGGCGGCCATCCCGAGCGGCATGGCGACCGCCACCGTTCGCCAGGCGATAGCGGGCGTGATGCGGACGAAGACGAGCGAGGTGTCGTAGCGCCACTGGAAGTAGCTGTTGAAAGCCCCTTGCGTCAGCGCGGCGAGCCCGACACCGAAGGCCGCCCCCGCCCCAGCGATGAGCGCCCCTTCGAGCAGCACTTGACCCAGCACGCGACCTCGGGTGAGGCCGATCAGCCTGAGCGTGCCCACGACCTCGCGTCGCTCGTCGGCCAGCAGCACCATCAGCGCCAGCAGGAACACGGCGCTCGTGGTCACGGTGAGGCTCGCGATGGCGAGGTGAAAGCGGCCGAGCACCACGAACGGGTTGCCTTCGCCCTCGGCGCCGCGGCTGGGCCGCACGGCCACCGCCGGCAGCCGCGCCGACAACTCCTCCGCAAACCCTGCCGCATCGTCGGGCCTGGTAAGCTTCACGTTGATGGCCGACAGCGGGTCAGCGGCCTGCGGATCGTGTGGGTCTGCAGTGAGATCCAGAAGGTCTGGCAGGTGAAGACGAACTTCGAGGCGATCGCTCGTCAGGCGAATGGGATCCGGCATCGGCTCGTACACGCCGGCAATGCGGAATCGCCGCGGGCTGGCGCCACTCGGGTCGTTCGAGAGCTCGACGAGGTCGCCGACCGAGAGGTGGTGGGAGGCCAGCAGCTGGCGTGAGGCCAGGATGGCCGGCAGATCCCGACGCGGCTGAACCGCAGAGACCGGCGGTTGAGCCGGGGTGAGACCAGCCGTCAGGCCGAGGAGCAGGAGCGCCAGCGTCGAACGACCCGCAAAGCCTCGGGCGATTTCCATCGCGTCGGCCTACTGTATCAGGGCCGTCGCGCGTCGGCCTGG
>JADZBZ010000571.1 GCA_020851835.1 Acidobacteriota bacterium | reverse complement strand
TCGCCTTGGTCTCGGCTGCTCGACCGAAGATGTCATACGCCTCCATCATCTGGGCAAGCTTGAAGCGATGCGTCACGAACGCCTCCGGCTTCAGTTTGCCCTGCCTCACCAGCTTCAGGAGCATCGGCGTCGTCGTAGCGCTGACCAGGCCGGTAGTGATGTTGACATCCTTGATCCAGAGGTCCTGAAGCTTGAGCTCGACCGCCGCACCGTGCACTCCGACATTGGCGACGCTCGCGCCCGGACGAATCAGCGACGCGCACATGTCGAAGGTCTCCGGGATGCCGACTGCCTCGACGGCTACGTCCACGCCGAGGCCCCCGTCTGTCATGGCCATGACTTGGTTCCGCCAGTCTCCGGCGCGGTTGTTGACCGTGTCGGTGGCCCCGAACTTCCTTGCCATCTCCAGGCGGTTGTCATCCAGGTCGATGGCGATGACGCGTGAGGCGCCGTGGAGCCCGGCGGTCATCATCACGGACAGTCCCACGGGCCCCGCACCCACCACCGCCACGACGTCGCCAGGCTGCACATCTCCGTTGCGCACACCGATTTCGAAGCCCGTCGGCAGGATGTCCGACAGCATGATCCCGGCTTCGTCGCTCACGTCGTCGGGCAACCTGTGAAGCGAGTTGTCGGCGAACGGGACCCGGACGAATTCCGCCTGCGTCCCATCGATCAAGTGGCCCAGGACCCAGCCGATGCCGGACGTCCCTATTGGGTCCAGGCAGTGCGACGGGAGCTGCTGGTGACAATAGGCGCACGACCCGCAGGCCGTGATGCAGGAGATGATGACCCGGTCCCCGGCCTTCAGGCCCTTGACGGCGGAGCCCACTTCGGTGATCGTACCGACTCCTTCGTGCCCCAGGACACGCCCGTCGGTCACGGCCGGGACGTGCCCCTTCAGGATGTGCAGGTCGGTCCCGCAGATCGTCGTGGTATCGACCTGGACGATGGCGTCCGTCGAATCCTGGAGCTCGGGGTCCGGTACATCTTCCCAAGCCTTCCTACCGGGTCCGTGATAGACGAGTGCCTTCATATGCCGCTGCTCCCTGGGTAGCGTTCGGTAACCGCGACGAGTCGCCGGCCGACTGACGGTGAGACGCAGAACCGCATACCCGACGAGGCCATCCTAATTGAGGCGGCGCCGCCCGCCAAGAGAATGCGCGGGGTAGGGTCCCTTGATGCCCTTCACTGTTCAGAGCCCGACACTCACGCGGCTCAGCGGGCCGGTCAGTTGTGTGCCGGGCGCGACCGTGTTGAACACCGTGCCGTAATTCTTCACGTTCTCGTGGAGCAGTTCGAGCCGGCGGTTCGGCTCGTCGGTGTCCACCTGGATCTCGTAGTCGAGACGGTCCATGCGGGGCGGCACGTCCTGGCGGACGCCGTGGACGCGTACCTCGACGCTCTGAAGCTCGAAGGTGAGCATCGGCGCTCCACGCGCTCGACGCCCTTGAGCAGGCAGGGCGACAGGGCGGCCAAGTAGCAGCTCAGCCGGGTTGAAGGCGTCCTCGCGACGTTCAGCGCGATGCCGAGCGCGAAGGTGCGGCCGATGGTGGTCGGCAGCGCCTGTGCCGCGTTCCTCGCGGGCATATGCCATTCGGTATGCTCACGAGGCCGTCGCTGCCGACAGCCAGCCTGCCGCCTTCTGCCGGCTGGGCACGCCGCCGGCGTGCACGACCACGCCGTCAATGACGACACCGGGGGTTGACACGATCCCGTAGGCCATGACCTCGCGCAGTGCCTCGACCTTCTCCAGTTCGATCGCGACGCGCTTGGCCTGCGCGACCGGCGATTGCCACAAACAGCCCTAGGCCGAGGTAGAGCAGGGCGATGCGCCAGCCGGACAGGCCGAACAGCAACGTCAGCGCCACTTCGGATGAGATCCCGGTCATCCGGGTCGAGGGCGTCGAGCGACGTCGCGAGGCCTTTCGTGAGGGCGTCGACGGGGTGGGCGGTGGCCTCGGGCTGCGCCAGCGTCTCTTCGGCCGGCACGGTCGCCTTACTGAGCCGATGGTGGCCGATGACGGCGTGGCGGGCCACCTGATAGAGCCAAGCCCGCGGTGAGTCGAGCCGGCAGAAGGGCCCGCCCTCGCGAAGCGCCTTGACGAAGACGTCTTGCAGGATGTCGTCGGCCTGCGCGGCGTCGGCCACGCGGCTGAGCAGCCAGTGGCGAAGTTCCGCTTCGGATGTCTTCCATGCCTCGAGCACGCACGGGAATGGCGTTCCGTCGTGTGCCGTCACCGCGCCCAGCCCTGCGCCGTCAGGAACGCCGCGACGCGCTGTCCGATGTCGTCGCGGATTGCCCGAACCTCGGCGACCGGCCGCCCCTTGGGGTCAGGCAACGGCCAGTCGTCGCGAGCTACGCCCGGAAGCACCGGGCACTGGTCGCCGCAGCCCATGGTGATCAGCCAGCGGGCGCCTGCTGCCAGCTCCGGGGTGAGCCGTTGGGGGACGGCGCCTGACAGGTCGAGCCCGACATCGGCCATCGCCTGGATCACCTCTGGGTGGACGGCCGGTCCCGGATGGGTGCCGGCCGAGATCGCCCGGGCGACGCCGGGCCGGACATCCCGGTTGAAAATGGCTGTCGCCATCTGGGAGCGACCGGCGTTGTGCACGCAGGCAAAGACGACGAGGTGCACCTACGCCGCCTCCGGCGGCGCCGGGAACCAATGCCGTGTGCGGTTGCAGACCGCACATACCGACAGCATCACCGGCACTTCGATGAGCACCCCGACCACGGTGGCCAGCGCTGCCCCGGACTCGGGCCCGAAAAGCGCGATCGCCGTCGCGACTGCCAGTTCGAAGAAATTGCTCGCACCGATGAGCGCGCCGGGTGCGGCCACGGCGTACTCGACACCGAACAGGCGCATCAGCCCGTAGG
>JADZBZ010000570.1 GCA_020851835.1 Acidobacteriota bacterium | reverse complement strand
AGCGCATCCCGTAGAAGGTGGGCGCGTCTCGCACCAGCATCATGCCCGCGGAGATCACGCCCCACGTGATCATGATGCGGGCGATCCATCGCCGGGCGCCCACGCGGGCCAGGATGATGTTGCTGGGGATCTCGAACGCTGTGTAGCTGAGGAAGAAGATGCCGGCTCCGAAACCGTACACCTCTGTCGAGAAGCCGAGTGCCGCATTCATCTGCAGCGCCGCGAAGCCCACGTTGATGCGATCGAGATACGCGAAGATGTAGCAGAGAAACAGGAAGGGGACGAGACGGCGCCTGACCTTGGAGGCTGCGGCCGTCAGGTGGATGTCGGTCATGCGCGGGTCCAGGCGAAACGGCACACGGTCGCAGTTCTCACGGACACCTCCCGGAACCAGTCGGTATGATGCATCGTCTCATGTCGGTATCCCCGCGAGGCTCGCGTCCGCGCGCCCGCTCGACTGTAGTCGCTCCGAACGAGGCTGGTCCCCTGCTGTGTGAGGAACATCACGATGGAACTCCCGCGCGTCTTCAACCTCCTGCGCGCCCTGGCGACGGGCTTTGCGATGGACATGCGCCTGGCCTGGCGCGGCCTATGGCATCGCAAGGGCTTCTTTGCGTTGGTGGTGCTCGTGCTGGCCTCCGGCCTCGGCTCGGCTATCACGGGTTTCGCCGTCTACGAGGCGACGATCCTCAAGCCCGTGCCCTATCCAGCGCCGGACCGCCTGGTGCAAGTCGCGCTGGCCCACGAGAGCCGCCCGCTCGAGGCCGAGGCATTCTACCGGCAGGATCTGCTGCGCGTCGCGGAGCGCACGGACGTCTTCGAGGCGCTCGGCTCGTTCCGCACGGGCAGCGCCAGCCTGGGCGACGGCACGCGCCCCGAACGAGTGGACATCGGTCGCGCCAGCCCGGGGCTCTTCCCGCTCCTCGACGTGCAGCCGCTCATGGGCCGACGGTTTGCCCCGGGGGACGCCGCCCCGGGCGCGCCGCCGGTGGCATTGCTGAGCGACGCGCTATGGCGCCAGCGCTACGGCGCCGATCCCGCCATCCTCGGACAGACCGTCCGGCTCGATCTGCGGCCGACCACCGTCGTGGGCGTGATGCCGCCTCGATTTGCCTTCCCCTATCGGCAGCAGTTGTGGGTGCCGCTCACCGACGCGTCGGAGGGTGACGTCACGGACCTGAGCCGTGCGATCGGCGTGGGCCGACTCGCCGACGGCATCAGCCTCGAGTCCGCCGAACAGGCCCTGCTTCCCGTGCTCGAGTCCGCCCGGACGAGGGAGCCCGACCGATACCAGGGACTTCGCCTGCGCCTCCAGCCGCTGTCGTGGTTCTTCGTGGACTGGCAGGCCCGCAGCAGCCAGCGTCTGCTCATGCTGGCGGTGCTGGCCCTCCTCGCGGTGGCCCTCGCCAACGGAGCCGGTCTGATGCTGGCCCACGGCCGCAGCCGCGACACCGAGTGGGCGGTGCGGCGGGCACTGGGAGCGGCCGGGAGCGGCCGACTCCTCGCCGGACTGGCGGCCGGCGTCATCGTCGGTCTCACCGGCCTCGCACTCGCGCTACCGGCCGCACACGTCGGACTTCGGTGGGTCGAGGATCGGATCCGGCAGTCAGAGGATCCCAGCCCCTACTTCTTCAACCTGGGCCTCACCCCGTCCGCGGTGGCGTTTGGTGCGGCGGCCGCGCTCGTGGCGGCGCTGCTCGCCGGTGTGCTGCCATCCCTGCTGCCCGGCGCACGACCGTCGTCTGGCACCCTGGGAGCGGCGCCGCGGAGCACGGGTTCCCGCAGAGCGGCGCAGTTGGCCGGCGGGCTGGTCGCCATGCAGGTCGCGCTGTCGCTGGTCATCATCGTGGTGATGACCGTGCTGGTGCAGGCCGTCCAGGCCATGGGGCATCGCGACGTCGGCATCACGCGTGGTGAGATGCTCACCGCGTGGATCTCGTTGTCGTCCGAGCGGTACCCGACACCCGACGCCAGGGAGCGCTTCTGGGCGGCGCTCGTGGCGCGCCTCCGGCAGGCGCCGGGCGTCCACGACGCCACGGTCGGGACCACGATACCCGGCTTCGCGGGGGACGACGAGCTCGTGCAAGTCGAGGGCGCAGAGCCGGGACGCGAGATGCTGCGCGTCTCGACCGGAGCCGTGGACGAACACTTCATCGACACCTACGGGATCAAGGTTCTCGACGGGCGCAACCTCACCGATCGCGACCGTATCGACGCGCGGGCGGTGGCGATTGTCGATCGCCGCTTCGCCGAGGCCGCCTGGCCGGGGCGCAACCCCGTGGGGCGCCGCGTGCGCATCGAGGACTCAGCCGACGCATGGGCGGAGGTGATCGGGCTCGTCGCTCCACTGCACCTTGCGCAGGTGGACGATCCGCCGCGCGGAGCGGTGCTCGTGTCACGTGGATTCGCCCGACCGTCCTATGGATCGGTCTCCCTGCGCACGTCCGGCCCGGCCTATGACGTGCTGCCCGACCTCCAGCGTATCGTGCAGGACCTCGACCCGGACCTCCCGATCTACCAGGTGTTCTCACTGGACGACGCGATCGCCTACGGTCACGCCAACGTGCAGATCTCGGTGCGCATAGTCGAATGGCTGGGCGTGTGCGGATTGCTCGTGGCTGCAGCCGGGCTCTATTCGCTGCTGACGATCCGCGTTACCGAACGGACGCGCGAGATCGGGATCCGCCGCGCAATCGGCGCTGGCCTAGCGGCGGTCGGCCGTGCGGTACTGGCCCAGGTGCTCGTCCCGTTGACCACCGGCGTGGCCGCCGGCCTGCTGCTGGCCTGGCCGGTGGCGCGAAGCCTCGTCGCGCTCGAACCCACGGTGATTGCCATGGGTCCGGTTTCGTTCGCGTGGGCGGCAGGGCTGCTGGCCTCGGTGGCCGTCCTTGCGCTGGCGGCTCCCGTGGTGCGAGCGCTGGCCATCGATCCGATGGTGGCCCTGCGGCACGAGTAGCGGATCGCGGTCCCGAGCATCGCAAAGCGACCCGCCGATGCGCGGGTGGTAGCATGGCCCGGCCGTCGTGAAGCCGGCCGATCGGCCAACACCTGAACGGGAGCGGCAATCGCCAATGGATGCCCGCCTGGCCGCAGATGAACAGCACTCAGACGATTAAGGCGTACACGTCGGCGGCGGACACGCTCGACCGGCTTCCTTTCTGGCATCACTTCGGCCGCCGCACGGTGGAGCGGCTGGCGCTCGCACCGGGAGCGCGCGTCCTCGACCTCTGCTGTGGCACGGGCGCCTCGGCGATCCCGGCCGCCGGAGCCGTCGGTCCGTCGGGTACGGTGGTCGGCGTGGATATCACCGAGGCGCTGCTCGTCCAGGCCCGCGCGAGGGCGGCAGCAGCCAGCCTGGCCCACGCCACCTTTGTCAACAGCGCGGTCGAGACGCTGAGGTTCGCGCCCGCGTCGTTCGATGCGGTCGTCTCGGTGTTCGGGTTGTTCTTCATCGAGGACATGGCCGCGCTGCTGGCTCGCGCCTGGACATGGCTGCGGCCCGGCGGCGTCCTGGCCATCACGAGCTGGGGCCAGACCGTGCTCTCGCCCGGAGAGGCGCTGTTCAGGGAGGCGGTCCTCGCCGAGAATCCGTCGTTCGCCCAGTCGAACCACGCCGAGCGACTGGCGACGCCCGGCAAGATGGCCGCGGTGTTCGCCGAAGCGGGCCTTCCCGCGCCCCAGGTCGAGCTCGAGCGCTGGGAGATGCCCCTGGCTGCGCCCGAAGAGTTCTGGCCCGTGATCCTCGGCACCAGTAACCGAGCCGCGCTCGACGGGCTGCCCTCGGCGGCGCGGGAGCGGGTGCGCGCATCGGTGATCGGGGCGCTGCGAGCACGCGAGGTGCGCGCCACGACGATGGAGGCGCTCTACGCGGTCGCCCGGCACGGCTGACCATTCCCGGTTGACGATGGCCAATCGTCGATCGACGCCGCCAGCCACATGCCACCTGACGCGCTCCGGGGGCGCGAATCAGTCTCCGATCGCCGCGGGAAGGCGCACGACGAAGGTCGAGCCGCTCCCGGCCTTGCTCTCGACGGTGATGGCGCCACCGAGGAGGCGGCACAGGCGCTGACTGATGGCCAGCCCCAGGCCCGTGCCACCGTAACGCCGCGTCATCGACGCATCGGCCTGCGAGAACTCATTGAACAGGCGGCGCATCTCGCCTTCGGTCATGCCGATGCCGGTGTCGGCGACCCGGACCTCGATCCAATCGTCGCCAGTCCGTCTCGCGTCAACCCTGACGTGTCCGTGTTCGGTGAACTTGGCCGCGTTCCCGAGCAGATTGAGGAGCACCTGCTGCACCTTGGTCGAATCCGAGCGAATTTCGCCGAGGCCCTCCAGCGGGCCCAGCTCGAACTGGTTGTCGCGAGCACGCACCAGGGACGCCGATGTATCGACGACACTGCGTACGAGGCAGGCGATCTGGAACGTTTCGATTTCGAGTTCCATGTGACCCGCTTCGATCTTCGAGAGATCGAGCACGTCGTTGATCAGTGCCAGCAGATGTCGACCTGCGCCGATGACCTTCTCGAGATCCGCCCGGCTGTCGGTCCCGCCCATGGCCTCGGCGTCCTCGCGGAGGATCTCGCTGT
>JADZBZ010000569.1 GCA_020851835.1 Acidobacteriota bacterium | reverse complement strand
TGCGCTCGTAGAGGCGCAAACGCTGGGTGAGCCCCCAGCCGCTCGCGGTTCCGTGCAGCCGATGGTAGGTGACGGCCGACGGCGCCAGCACGGTCGTGTGCCCCGCCAGGCTCATCCGCCAGCCGAGGTCCAGGTCCTCGAAATACGCGAAGTAGTCGTCGTCGAAGCCGCCGGCGTCGAGAAACGCCTGGCGGCGCACCGCCAGGGCACCGCCGCAGCCGAACAGCAGCGGCTGTTCGCGATACGCACGCCCGTTGGCCGGCAGCCCATGGTCCACCTGCCAGGCATGACCGACGAAGGTGGGAAGCCCGCCGGCGAAGTCGATGCGCCGGCCCTCCCAGTCGAGCATCACCGACGCCGCGGCCGAGGCGTCGTGCCGCTGCAGGGTGTCGACCAGCGAGGACAGCCATGTCGGCTCGACGCGCGTGTCGTTGTTGAGCAGTACCACCACGTCGGCGCCAGCCCGCCGCACCGCTTCGTTGTAGGCGGGCGCGAAGCCGCGATTGGCGCCGAGCGCGAGCACGTGCACCGAGGGATGCCGGCGGGCCACGTACTCCAGCGAGCCGTCGGACGATCCGTTGTCCACGACGGTGACCGACCTGCGCGGGTAGTCGAGCGCGTCGAGCGAGGGAAGACACCGCTCGAGATGCGCCCGGCCGTTGTAATTGAGGACGAGAATCGTCGCGCTGGGCAGGGACGACATTCGGCGACGCGAAACCGCGGGCATTGTAGCATGCGGGTTCCCTGCATCAGAATGAAGGGATGCAGGATCTCGTGCGGGCCTGGCGATCGTTCCGGGCGCAGCCCTGGACCGATCGTTCGCGCCTGATCCGGCAACTGGCCCGCCACGCGGGCGCCCACGGTGTGCGCTCGGCGCTGCACCGCCTGCGCCACCAGGGCGCCGCCTCCGCGGCCATCAGCGACGGTTACGAGGCGTGGTGTGAGGCGCACACGCCGACGCCGGCCATTCTCGTGCGCATGCGCGCCGCCGCGGATGGCTTCACCTATCGGCCCCTGGTCTCCATCATCACGCCGGTCTACAACACCGATCCCCAATGGCTCGAGGCGTGCGCCGACTCGGTCGTCGCGCAGGTCTATCCGCACTGGCAGTGGAGCCTGGGCAACGACGGGTCCACCCGTGCCGATACCATCGCGGCGCTCGAGTGCATCGCCGCGCGCGACTCGCGCATCATCGTGTCGCACGCTCCTGTCAATGGCGGCATCGCGGCGGCCTCGAACCTGGCGCTCTCGCGGGCCGAGGGCGAGTGGGTGGCCCTCATGGACAGCGATGATGCGCTGCTGCCACATGCGCTGTTCCGGATGGTGGAGCACCTCAACCGTCCGGGCGGGCGGCCCGACGTCGTCTACTCGGACGAGGACAAGCTGGATCTCGACGGCCGGCGCTGCGAGGCGTATTTCAAGCCCGACTGGTCGCCCGACTTGTTCCTGTCGAACATGTACGTCTGCCATCTGCTGATGGCGCGCCGCGCGCTCGTTCACGAGGTGGGGGCGTTCCGCACGGCGTTCGATTTCTCCCAGGATTACGACCTGATGCTGCGCTTGATGGAACGCGCCAGTCGCATCGATCACGTCGCCGACATCCTCTATCACTGGCGCAAGCTGCCTCAGTCGGGCGCCTCGGTGGGCGACGCCAAGCCGGCGGCGCACGTCGCGGGCCGCCGCGCGCTGCAGGACTACCTGGACCGCCGCGGGGTGGCGGGCGAGATCGAGGATGCCGGCCCGGCCGGCTTCTACCGCGTACGCTATCGGCTGACGCGCCAGCCCCTGGTGTCGATCGTCACCAGCGGTGTCACGGCGCGGGAGCGCCTCGGGCGACTCGTGACGGCCACGGCCTGGCTCCGCGTGGAACTAGTGGACGATGCCAGCGCCGCCACGGGCGATTACCTGCTGTTCGTGGGCCGGGATGTCACCCCGGCCGATGGGGTCTGGCTCGAGGCGCTCCTGGAGGTGGCGGAGCAGCCGGGCGTCGGCGTCTCCGCGCCGCGCATCCTCGACCACCGCGGGCGTCTGCACGACATCGGGCTGGTGCTAGGCGGCGGCGTGCTGGCCGCGCGTCCGCTGTCGGGCTGGCCGGCACAGCACGGCGGCTACTTCGGCAACGCGATTGCCATTCGCAACGTCGCGGCCGTGGGGGGATCGTGCCTGCTGACGCCGCGGGCCGTCTGGGACGCCCTCGGGGGATTCGAGCCGACGTTGTCGCCCGACGCGCGGGCGGTGGACTATTCGCTGAAGGTGCGCGAGGCCGGGTATCGCGTCGCGGTGACGCCGTGGTCCACGCTGGTGATCGAGAGCGGCGGCGAGCGCGAGTTGTCGATTGGCGCCGACGATGCCGCGTGCCTGGGTCGGCGGTGGGGGACCTCCGTGGAGGCCGACCCGTACCACAACCCCAACCTGCCGAAGTACGATCTCTACCCGCGCATGGGCTGAGCGGTCCGCGACGCCAGCATCAGCGGACCGGGGCCGCCTGGGGGCGCCCGGCGGCCATGGCCTTGAACATGCGGATGTTGTAATACGCGTCGCGCTCGAAGTCGCCGTAATCGGCGCGGTGCTCCATCACCTCGGCCACCATGTCCTTCACCGAGTACTGGGGCTGGAACCCGAGCTCCACTCCAGCCCGCTCGCACGAGACCTTGTAATTGCGGAAATCCTGCACGTCCTTGATGTCGAGTCGCACGCGCTGGTGCGTCTCGCGCTCCAGTTCCTCCTTCACGAGGTCGGCCACCTGGCCCACCGTGAAGTTGCCGCTGGCCACGTTGAACACGCCGCTCAGCGGGAGGGT
>JADZBZ010000568.1 GCA_020851835.1 Acidobacteriota bacterium | reverse complement strand
CTCGGATGGATACGAAGGTCGTCGCGCACAAGGACCTCGAGATCACGATCAAGTCCAACGGCGAAAAGGTTGGTAGCCTGCTAATCAGCAAAGGCAACATCGAGTGGCTGCCGAAGGGCCACTCCGTGAACAAGCGGCGGATGAGTTGGTGGAAATTCGCCAAGGTCATGGAAGAACATGGCCGAGCGGTGAAAGCGAAGCGCTAGAGGGAAGATTCCCGGTCGATGATTGGAAAGCTCAAGCCCTATCCTGCGATGAAAGGCTCCGGCGTGCCGTGGCTGGGTGAAGTTCCGGCACATTGGGGCGTTGAGCCGATCGCTCGGGTCGGCCAACTCTTCAAGGGCCGGGGAGGAAGCAAGGAGGACGAGGAACAGGTTGGTGTGCCATGTGTTCGCTATGGCGACTTGTATAAGGTAGACAGCTTTCGGTTCGACGATAAGCTTCTTCTAATCGCGGAAGACGGTGCGAATCTGAACCTGCGCAACCTGCCACTGGCCATCGTGGCGCGCGGCAAGTTCTGGGTCAACAATCACGCCCACATACTCAAGCCAAAGCGAGGCAACCTCGAGTATTTGGCGGCCTTGATGGAGGCTCTCGACTACCGGCCCTGGATCTCTGGAGCAGCCCAACCAAAACTGACGCAGGACCGCCTGATGAGCATTACGATTGCAGTTCCGCCAATGGCTGAGCAAGACCGCATCATGAAATGGCTTGATGGCGAGACAGCTTCGTTCGGCGTTGCCATTCAGAGGGCACATCGTGAGCTGGACTTCCTGCGCGAATACCGGACTCGCCTGATCGCCGATGTCGTCACTGGTAAGCTCGACGTGCGCGAAGTGGCGGCGGGGTTGCCGGAGGAAGGGGAGGAGCCTGAGCCGCTCGAGGAGGCTGTAACCAACACTGACGAGGAAGGTGCGGGCAACGACGACGACGAAGTGGGCGAAGAGGCCAGCGCGTGACGACCGACACCACTGAACGCGGCCGCGCCGGATCCCGGTCGCGCGTCGGGCGGCGCCGGGCCGTCGGCAATGTGGCCACATGTGGCTATACTGGGGGCATGGAGACGGGCATTCGCGAGTTGAAGGACAACTTGAGCCGGTATATCCGGCGAGTCGAGGCGGGGCAGCGGATTGCCGTCACCGCGCATGGGCGGGTTGTCGCCGAACTCGTGCCGCCAGGCTCGGCCGCCCGCCAATCGCCGCGCAGCCGATGGGACGAGCTAATCATCTCAGGCGCCCTCCGCCCTCCGCAGGAAGCCGGCGACCCGTTCGAGGACTGGCCCGACATCCGCCTGCCGCCGGGGACGGCCGCGCAACTCATCGACGCCGATCGTGGCAAAGCGTAGGAGGCCACCGCGCCCGTCCGCCAGGAAGGTCACGCCGAGCGTGCGGTACATGGAGTCGAGCGCACTGGTTGCCGCCCTCCTGGAGCACGACACGGCCGTCATGAGGAAAGTCCCACCCGGGACGCAGCAGGTGACGTCGGCGCTGACACTCGCGGAAGCGGGGCGGGCCATCATTCGAGCGCGCGCGACGGGTCGTCTGACGGCGGCAGAGGAGCAAGCCGCCGTGCGAGCCCTCCAAACCTTCGAGCGGCGGTGCTTCATCCTCGATGTGGACCGAGCCGTGCTCGATCGGGTGCGGCGTCCCTTTCCGCTCGAACCGCTTCGCACACTCGACGCCGTCCATCTCGCCACGGCGGAGCTGCTCGGCGAGCCGCCGGCGCTCGTCACCATCGTCACGCGCGACGCCCGGCTGCGCGAGAACGCGGAAGCGCTGGGGTATGCCGTCGAATAAGGGCGACTGAGGAGGCCGAGGCGTGACGACCGACACAACCGAACGCGGCCTCGAGGAACTGATCGTTCGCACCATGACCGGACGCACCGATGTCCTGGTGCCTGCGCACGTCGCCACCGAGACTTCCGTTCCCGTGGCCGGTGGCACTGGCTGGCTGCTCGGCGATCGGGCGCACTACGACCGCGAGTACTGCGTCGATCTCGTCCAGTTACGCGGCTTCATCCTGGCCACCCAGGAGCATCTCGTCGAGGCCCTGCAGCTCGAAATCGATGGCCCGACGCGCCAGAAGTTCCTGGCCCGCCTCCAGGGGGAGATGGCGAAGCGGGGCACCATCGACGTCCTGCGCCACGGCCTCAGGCACGGGCCGCACCAGATCGACCTGTTCTACGGCACCCCGTCGGTCGGCAACGAGAAGGCGGCGGAGCGCTACGCCTGCAACCGGTTCAGCGTCACGCGATAGCTTCGCTACAGTCGCGACGAAACCCGGCGCGCGCTCGACCTGGCGCTGTTCATCAATGGCCTGCCCGTCGCCACCTTCGAGCTGAAGAACAGCCTGACCAAGCAGACCGCCGCGGATGCCGTCACCCAGTACCAGCGCGACCGCGATCCGCGCGAGAAACTCTTCGAGTTCGGCCGCTGCATCGTCCACTTCGCGGTAGACGAGCAGGAAGTGCGCTTCTGCACGCACCTCGCGGGCAAGGGCTCGTGGTTCCTGCCATTCAACCGGGGCTGGAACGACGGCGCCGGCAATCCGCCAAACCCGGGTGGCCTGAAGACCGACTACCTGTGGAAGCGTATCCTCACCCGCGAGGGCCTGACGGACATCCTCGAGAACTACGCGCAGATCGTCGAGACGAGGGATCCGAAGACGGGCAGGAAGAAAGCGGTCCAGATCTGGCCCCGCTACCATCAACTCGACGTCGTGCGCCGCCTCCTGGCTGACGCGCAGGCGCACGGCGCGGGGCGGCGGTACCTGATCCAGCACTCGGCCGGCAGCGGCAAGTCGAACTCCATCGCCTGGCTCGCGCACCAGATGATCGGCTTGAAGAGAGAAGATGAGGCCATCTTCGACTCGATCGTCGTCGTTACCGATCGCCGTATTCTCGACCAGCAGATCCGCGACACCATCAGGCAGTTCGCCCAGGTCGGCGCCACCGTCGGGCACGCCGAACATTCCGGCGATCTCCGCACGTTCATCGCCGAGGGCAAGAAGATCATCATCTCGACGG
>JADZBZ010000567.1 GCA_020851835.1 Acidobacteriota bacterium | reverse complement strand
TCGAGCTGCGAGAGCTCGGGCGGAAGAAGGGGGATGAGCGCGTCGAAGTCCAGCAGCAGGGTCTTGGCCACGCCCCGCACGCGTGCGGAGGCGAGGCTGGGAAGGCGCGAGACATCGTCGGCGCCGGAGGCGTCGACGTAGTACAGGTGGCCGGTGTTGCGGGCGACTGGCGTCTGCGCGCCCCGCAGGCACGCCCGCTCCAGGGTCAGGAACCGCGCGTCGTCGAGGGCCAGCAGTTCGGTCAGCCCGTTCTCGCCATCATCGCAGATCGCGTCGAAGCCCGGACGCGACGCCGTGGGCTCGATGGGATAGAGCCACTGCCGGCGCGCGCGCCACCCGCCGTCGGCGGCGACGAATTCGACCAGGCGGCCTGGCCCGCCCGCACCGCCCCCGAACGGACGACCGCGGCGCCCGGTCGCGGTGCGGTCGGCATAGCGCGGCTGCTCGAGACCGGCGATGAGCCGGCCGTCGGGCGTACGCGTGAGCCCCTCGGCGCCCTGGTTGTCGCGGATGCCGCCGCGGGCCGCTCCGATGTCGAACATGGCCGGCCAGTCGTCGATGCGCGTGACGGTCATGGCCGGCGAGAGCGTCAGCAGCGCGACGGGCCACTCCCCCGCCGGCGGCTGTCCGGGAGCACCCGTGGAGCGGTGCCCCTCCTCGACCGCAACGAACGTGCCGTCGGGAAGCGCCGCCACACCCTCGAGATCGGCGGCGGTGACACGGCGCCGATCCACGCCGGCCCCCGCCACCACGGGCTGTACGTCGATTGGGCTGACCGTGAGCCGGCCGCCCTCGTAGCGCACCTCCAGCCAGGCGACACGTGAGGGCTGCCGGTCGTCGATCACCGCGAGGTAGCGTCCGGTACGCTCGTCGCGCGCCAGGCTCGAGAAGCTGCCCAGCCGCCGAGGCGCGGCGGTGGGGGGCGGCGGCACGACGAACGCGGCGAGAAACTCGACTGCGGGCGCCACGGCCGCGCCGGTGACGACCGCCGGCGGACGGGTCGATCGGCACGCGATGCCGGCCGTCAACACAATCGTCACAATCACCACCGCCCTCGCCGGCAGGCCTGCCGGAATCGACAGCGTCTCTGGAACCACCTTTCCCAATGAGCAGATCATGACACGGGCAGTCGCCGGAGCGGCCGCCGCGCGACCGTCATCGATCATGGGCCGGGGCTCAGTCGTAGGGCGAACTTGGCGCGGGCAGCGTGGCAGCGAAGTCGTCGACGAAGCGGCGGGCGTAGGCGTTCACCAGTGCCTGCACCCGCGGGAAGGACGCCGAACCGACGATCAACCCGGCGTGGTGACGCTTGTCGAGCCGCCACACGACTTCCGGATCCGAGTAGGCGTCCAGCGACGGGTGCTCCTGCCGAGCCAGAGTCACCACCAGCCCGGCGTAGTCGGCCCTGGCCGGGCGAACATCGTAGGGCGTCTCGCCGCCGGCCTGTTCGATCCTGGCCCACTCGGCCCACAGGTTGAGCCCCGTGGCCGCCTCGACCAGATCGGCAATGTGCGCCCCGCCGACGCGCGCCGAGGTCTCCAGGAACACGAACTGCCCGTCCAATCCGCGGATGTACTCGCTGTGCGATACACCTCGCACGAGCCCGAGCGACGTGAGCACCCGCCGGTTCAGCTCGAGCACGTCGCGGTCGTCCGTCGACCCCCGCTCCACCAGACTCGACGTGAAGACACCGCCGCCGTGCGACACGTCGAAGGGCGGCGTACCGTAGCGGCTGGCGACGGCGAGCCGCACCTCCCGTTGGTAGACGATGGAGTCGACGTGGTAGACGTCGCCGGCCACGAACGTCTCCAGCAGGTAATGGGATGCGCGTTCGCCCAGTTCGTCGATGGCGGCCCACAACTCGTCCTCGCCGTGAATCTTGCGGATGCCGATGGCGCCCGCCTGCTGCCGGGGCTTCAGGAACCACGGTGGGGCGACGCGGGCGCAGAAGGCGCGGATGCGCTCGTCGCTGAGCACGTGCACGAAGTCGGGAACGGCGATGCCGTCGCCGGCCGCCTTCACCCGCATGGCCAGTTTGTCGCGGAAGTGACGCGTGGTGGTCTCGCCCATTCCCGGCACCCGCAAGTGCTCGCGGAGCGCGGCGGCCTTTTCCAGGTCGAAGTCGTCGAGGGGTACGATGCGGTCGATGGCCTCCCGCCTCGCCAGGTGGCTCACGCCCAGGACGAGATCGTCCAGCTTCCACTGCTTGTTGACGTCGGGGACGTAGAACGTCTCGGCGAGGGCCTCCCGGGGCCACGCCGCGTCCCTGAGGCTCTCCGAGGTGACCAGCAGCACGCGGCAGCCCAACCGGTGCGCTTCGCGGAGGAAGGCGTGCCCCTTGAAGTACGACGCCAGGCAGAGGATGGTCACGAGGGGAATTATCGATGATTGAGGGCCGGCTAGCACAGGCCATCGTCAGTGCTACGATTCGGTCGTGAAGCTCAAGCTGATCCTTTCTGCACTGGCCGCCGTGATCCTGCTTGCGGGCATCGCCTTGGTTGTCGTCCGCGACAGCGCGCCCGACGAGGCGCCGGCCCGGGCGGTCACCGCGCCGGCCCCGGCCGCGGCCCCGGTCGTGCCCGAACCGGCGCCCGAACCGGCCGAGCCGGCCCCGGCGGCGCCTCCGCCCGCCCGCAAGGCACCCGTCGCACGGAAGGCCGAGCCGGCCGAACCGCCACCCGCGCCGGCGGCGCCGACGCTGGCAACCATGGTGCTCACCAGTGACGTGCCGGGCGCCTCGGTCTTTCTGGATCGGCAATACGTGGGGACCACGCCACTCAGGCTCGACCGGCTCGAGCCCGGACGGAAGCAAGTGAAGCTCACCGCCGACGGGTACGATGGCATCGAGCGCGCTGTCGATCTCGCCGCCGGCGACAATCCTCTGACGATGCGGTTCCGGGAGGTGCGGCTGAACAAACGCATTGCGGTGACGCACAAGCACGGCATGGGCAGCTGCGAGGGCACGCTCGTGGCCACCGTGGACGGCCTGACCTACGAAACGTCCAACCGGAACGATGCCTTCAAGCTGCCGTACGCCCAGGTGGAAACCTTCGCCGTGGACTACCTGGAGAAGAACCTGCGCGTGAAGCAGAAGGGCGGCAAGACCTGGAACTTCACCGACAAGACGGCCGACAACGCGGACGCCCTGTTCGTGTTCCACCGCGAGGTCGAGGCCGCCCGGAAGAAGCTGGCCGAGGGGTACGCCGCGGTGCGGTAGGGCGCGCTCGCCGCCGACCGCACCTGTCCGCACCGCTCGACACCCGTCCGCGATATATTTGATCCCATGAAGCGCATCGCTCTGTTCCTGGCCACCAACCTGGTCATCATCGCCACCCTGACCGTGATCCTCAGCGTCCTGGGGATCGATCGCTACGGCAGCCTGCAGGGTATGTTCGTCTTCTGTCTGGTGTGGGGCATGGGCGGCGCGTTCATCTCGCTCCAGATGTCGCGGTTCATCGCCAAGCAGGCGATGGGCGTGCGGCTCGTGGACGGCCGCACCGGCCAGCCGGACCTGGACTGGACGTACAGCACCATCCGGCAGCTCACCGATCGCGCGGGCCTGCCCATGCCGGAAGTGGGCTTCTACGAGTCGCCCGAAGTGAATGCCTTCGCCACCGGGCCCAGCAAGAGCCGGAGCCTCGTGGCCGTGTCCACCGGGCTGCTGCGCACGATGAGCCGGGACGAAGTGGAGGGCGTGCTGGCACACGAGGTGTCGCACATCCAGAACGGCGACATGGTGACGATGACGCTCATTCAGGGCGTCGTGAACGCCTTCGTCATGTTCTTCGCCCGCGTCATCGCGGGCATCCTGCGCAACGCCACCGACGAACGGATGTCGGGTATGGTGTATTTCATGATCGTCATGGTCCTGCAGATGGTGCTCGGCATCTTCGGCATGATGATCGTCGCCTGGTTCTCTCGCGCGCGCGAGTTCCGCGCCGACGCCGGCGCCGGCACGCTGGCGGGGCGCGGCAAGATGATCGCCGCACTGCAGCGCCTGCAGCAGAACACGCGGACGATCGAGACCGGCCATCCCGCGCTGGCCACGATGAAAATATCGGGGGCGCGCAGTTGGATGGCGCTGCTCACCACCCACCCGCCGCTCGAAGATCGCATCGCCGCGCTGCAGAACGCGCGGTAGCCGGCCTCGGACAATCGACCACGGGGAGACGACTCATGCGTCACGCAGTTCTCGCCACGATCGCCTTCCTCCTCCTCCTCGTCGCCGCGCCCGCGACGGCGCAGCCTGCCAGTCCCGAGACGGCCGCCGTGCGGCGGGCCGTCGAGCAGTTCCTGGACGACCTGGGCCACCGGCGCCTCGACGCGCTGCCCGCCCAGTTCGCGCCGAAAGCCACGATGGTCGTGGTGCGGCAGCGGGACGGCCAGTGGACGACGTCCCACCAGACGGCCGACGAGTGGCTGACGGCGCTGAAGGCGCAGACCGCGTCCACCGTGTTCCGCGAGCCGCTCACTAGCGTCACCGTCCACGTCGAAAGCGGTCGGCTGGCTTTCTTGCGCGCCGACTTCACCGTGGTGGTTGAGGGCGAGGTGCGGTCCCACGGCGTCGACTATTTCACGCTCGTCAACGACGCCGGCCGGTGGAAGCTCCTGAATGCGAGCTACACGTCCAACCCGGGCGCCCCCTGATGGACCCGGCCTGCACCCACCGGCCCGCGCCAAGCCGTGGCCCTTAACTTCTGATCTCTGACACGTGTTCACCGAAACCGTCGAAGCCGAAGGCCACCTGATCGACTCGGGGAACCTCCAGTCGATTCTCACGACCATCGTCGAGCACCCGGCCGAGTACGAGATCGTCCGGCTCGATGTCGGGCGGACCAACGAGTCGCCGTCGCGGCTCGTGCTGAGGCTGCTTGCGTCGACGAACGACTCGCTGGAGAGCCTGCTGGCCAAGCTCTCGGTGTTCGGCTGCTATGTCAAGGGTGCGCCCGACACGGTGCTCCGCGCCGCCGACCTGGACGGCGCGGCACCCGAGGATTTCTACTCCACCACGAACCACCGCACGTCGATTTCCATCGACGGCCGCTGGCTGCTCGTCGAGCATCAGCGCATGGACGCGGCGATTGTCGTGGAGGGCGGCTCGGCGACGTGCCGGAAGATCCGGGATATCCGGAAGGGCGACCTGGTGGTCTGCGGTATGCAGGGCGTGCGGGTGCAGCCCGACCTGCAATCGCGCGACAAGCCGACCTTTGGGTTCATGAGCAACGAGGTGTCGTCCGAGCGGCGCGTCGAGACCGCCGTGACCCGCGTAGCCGAGATGCTCCACAAGGCCCGCGAGCAGGGCGGCCGCATCGCGTTCGTGGCCGGCCCCGTAGTCGTGCACACCGGCGGTGGCGAATACTTCTGCGAGCTGGTTCGGAGCGGCTACGTGCAGGTGCTGCTGGCGGGCAATGCCCTGGCCGTCCACGACGTCGAAGTGGCGCTGTCGGGCACGTCGCTCG
>JADZBZ010000566.1 GCA_020851835.1 Acidobacteriota bacterium | reverse complement strand
TCGCCCCGGTCGGTCAGCAGCTTCACCGACAGCAGGCTCCGGAAGTTGCGGGTGCGCGTGCTCGTCGACTCGATGATGTCGATGCCGCGCGCGGCAGCCGTGGCCCGCGCATTCACGGCCGTGACCGGGTCGGAGAGAATGGCGCGGAACAGACCGACGAGCACGGCGCTTACGATCAGGGGATGCGAGCCGGCCAGCTCGCCGTAGTAGCGGACGCTCATGGTCTCGATGCGGGCCTCTCCCATCTGGCCCAGCAGGCAGCCCAGCTGTTCGCCGAGGGCCATGTAGGGCTGCAGACGCTGGAACTCGCCCGAAGGGACCGTTGGGAAGTTCACGGCGTTACGGATGATGCCCGCCTTGAGGAAGTCGCGCAGCGCCGAGGCGGTCTCGACGCCCACCAGTTCCTGGCCCTCGCGCGTCGACGCGGCGATGTGAGGGCTCGCCACCACCTGCGGCAGCATCTCCAGCGTGTGGTCCCGGGTTGGCTCCTGCTCGAAGACATCGAGCGCCGCGCCTCCGACCTGGCCGCTCTGGATGGCGGCGGCCAGCGCGACCTCGTCGATCAGGTCGCCGCGCGCGGTATTCAGGATGCGAATCCCTTTCTTGCAGCGCGCCAGCCGGTCGGCATTGAACGTGTGTCTGGTCTGCGCCGTCGAGGGCATGTGGAGGGAGAGATAGTCGGCCCGCGCGCACAGCTCGTCGAGCGTGACGAGCTGGATGCCGAGGTCGGCGGCCATCTGGGCGGCGATGAACGGGTCGTGCGCCAGGACGGTCATCTCGAAGGCCCGCGCGCGGCGCGCCACCTCCTGGCCGATCCGGCCGAGCCCGGCCAGGCCGAGCACCTTGCCGCGCACTTCCTCGCCCATGAAGCTCTTCTTGTCCCAGACGCCCTTCTTCATCGAGGCATCGGCGGCCGGCAGTTTGCGGGCGAGGGCGAGAATCTGGGCCATGGCCAGTTCCGCGACACTCGTACTGTTGGCACCCGGGGCGTTCATGACGACGACGCCGCGCGCGCTGGCCGCGTCGACGTCGACGTTGTCCACGCCAGTGCCCGCGCGGGCAATCGCCCGCAGCTTCGGCGCCGCGGCGATGATGTCGGAGGTCACCTTCGTCGCACTCCGCACCACCAGGGCGTCGGCGTCGGCGAGGTCGGTCTTGAGCTGTTCGGGCGTGCGGCCCGAGGTGGCGTCGATGTGCCAGCCTTCGGCACGGAGCAGTTCGACAGCGGACTTGGGGAGGTCGTCAGCGATGACTATGCGCACGATGAGGGCATCTCCGGAGAAGTATGAGCTCGCTATAATGACAGATTCAGAGAGGAACCGGAAGGTGCGACCAGCGTGTGCATGCATCACCCATAGTGCAATTCGCGGATTCCTTCCAGATTGTCCGCCATTACGCGGTGTTCACACGGTGTTTTCCACAAGGTTTTCCACAGCAGTTGTGGATAGCGCCTGCAGACGGCAGGCAGACTGACCTAAAGGACGTTTTCGTCAGGAGACAGGCATGAATCGCAAGGTCACGGTGGTGGGCGGAGCGGGGAACGTGGGCGCGACAGTGGCGCGCGCGGTGGCGCAGAAGGAACTGGCGGACGTGGTGGTGGTGGACATCGCCGACACCAAGGCGGCCGGCGTGGCGCTCGACATCTTCCAGTCGTGTGCGATCGAGGGGTCGGCGGCCCGCGTGATGGGTGTGGGCACGAAGGACTTCTCCGAGAGCGCGAACTCGGATGTCGTGGTCATCACCTCGGGCATGCCCCGAAAGCCGGGCATGAGCCGCGACGACCTGCTGAACGTGAACTACAAGATCATGCAGGAAGTCACCTCCGAAGTCGTCAAGCACTCGCCCAACTGCATCATCGTCCCCGTCGCCAACCCGCTCGACGCGATGTCCCAGGCCGTGTACCGGATCAGCGGGTTCCCGCGCGAGCGCGTGCTCGGCATGGCCGGGGTGCTCGACTCGGCGCGCATGCGCACGTTCATCGCCATGGAACTCAACGTCTCGGTCTCCAATGTCTCGGCCTTCGTCTTGGGCGGGCACGGCGACACGATGGTGCCGCTGCCGCGGCTGTCGACCGTAGCGGGTATTCCCATTACCGAGCTCCTGCCGGCCGACCGCATCAAGGCCATCTGCGATCGCACGGCCAACGGCGGCGCCGAGATCACCAAGCTGGTGGGCACCAGCGCCTGGTACGCGCCCGGGGCGTCGGCCGCCGACATGGTGGAGGCCATCCTCAAGGATCAGAAGCGCATCATGCCGTGCTCGGTGTTCCTCGAGGGGGAGTACGGCATCTCGGGCCTGTTCGTCGGCGTGCCGGTCAAGATCGGCGCGCGGGGCATGGAACAGATCATCGAGGTGAAGTTGACCTCCGACGAGTCGGCTGCCCTTCAGAAGTCGGCCGGCGCGGTGAAGGAACTGGTCGACGTGATCAAGGTCTAGGACGGCCCGGCGATCGGGGACCGTTCAGCCCCCGATCACCGCCTTCAGGTACTCGCGGTTCATCCGCGCGATGCTGGCGATGGAGATGCCCTTGGGGCACACGGCTTCGCATTCGCCCTCGTTCGAGCAGTTTCCGAACCCTTCCGCGTCCATCTGCGCCACCATCCGCAGCGCCCGCCGCTGCCGCTCGGGCTGTCCCTGGGGCAGCAGGGCGAGGTGGGTCATCTTGGCCGACGTGAAGAGGTGCGCCGCGGCATTCTTGCAGACGGCCACGCAGGCGCCGCAGCCGATGCACTGCGCGTTGTCCATGGCGAGGTCGGCGACGTCCTTGGCAATCGGGACGCTGTTGCCGTCGGGTGCGCCGCCCACGTTCATCGACACGTAGCCGCCCGCCGCGATCACCCGGTCGAACGCACTCCGATCGATGACGAGATCCTTGAGCACGGGGAAGGCCCGGGCCCGGAACGGCTCGACCGTGATGGTGTCGCCGTTCCGAAAGCGCCGCATGTGCACCTGACACGTCGCGGCGCCCGAATCGGGCCCGTGGGGCAGGCCGTCGATCACCAGGCCGCAGCTGCCGCAGATACCTTCACGGCAGTCCGAATCGAAGGCAATCGGGTCTAGGCCGCGCCGGATGAGGCCTTCGTTGACCACGTCGAGCATCTCGAGGAACGACATGTCGGGATGCACGTTCTCGGCCGCATAGGTTTCGAATCGGCCGGCGGCCGAAGCGTGTGCCTGGCGCCAGACTTTCAGGGTCACTGTCATCGCCATGATCGTTCCTCGTCGGAGCCCTACTTGTAGCTGCGCTGGGAGGGATGCGCCTCCTCGAACACCAGCGCCTCCTTATGCAGCGCCGGCCGCTCGCCCACGCCCTGGAACTCCCATGCCGCCACGTAGGCGAACTCGTCGTCCTTGCGGAGCGCCTCGCCGTCGGGTGTCTGGAATTCCTCGCGGAAGTGTGCGCCGCACGACTCACGTCGCTCGAGCGCGTCGAGTGCCATCAACTCGGCGAACTCCATGTAGTCGGCCACGCGGCCCGCATAGTCGAGCGCGGGGTTCAGGTTGGTCGGTTCGCCCGGGACCGAGACGTCGTGCCAGAACTCCTCACGCAGTTGCCGGATCCGCGTCATGGTCTCCTGCAGGCCCTGCTCGGTGCGGGCCATGCCCACGTGGTCCCAGCACTCGGCGCCGAGGGCGTGATGGAACTCGCGAACCGTCCGCGTACCCTTGACGGCCAGCACCCGGTCGATACGGCTCTGCGATGCCGCGCGAGCCTCCTTGAAGGCGTCGTGCCCGATGCCCACGTCGGCCAGCGACGTCCCGCCCAGGTAGTTGGCCACGGTGTAGGGCGCGACGAAGTAGCCGTCGGCCAACCCCTGCATCAGCGCGCTGGCGCCCAGCCGGTTGGCGCCGTGGTCCGAGAAGTTCGCCTCACCCAGCACGAAGAGACCGGGAAGGGTCGACATGAGGTTGTAGTCCACCCACAACCCGCCCATCGTG
>JADZBZ010000565.1 GCA_020851835.1 Acidobacteriota bacterium | reverse complement strand
CGCCCGCGCTCGCCGTAATCGAGCGTCAGTTCGTTCACATACATGCCGACGAAGCGATCGGCCTTCGACCGATCGAGCCCCCGGCCGAACTGCAGCGCGTAGTCGAGAGCCTCGTCGCGATGCTCGAGCGCATACGCAATCGAGTCGTGCAGGATGCGCGACACCTTGCCGACCATCTCGGACCCGAGATCCTTTCGGATGACGTTGCCGCCGAGAGGCAGGGGCAGGCCGCCGGTCCTCGCATTCCACCACTCGCCCAGATCCACGATCTTCTCGAGCCCCTCGTCTCCATACGTGAGCTGGCCTTCGTGAATCAGCAGACCCGCGTCCACCCGGCCCTCGCGCACCTCGTCCTGGATCTGGTCGAATGGCATCACGACGTAGGTGACGTCCGGCTTGTACAGCCGCAGGGCCAGAAACGCCGTCGTCAGCAGCCCGGGCACTGCCACCGTCACGCCGTCGAGCGTCGCCGGACGATCCTGGCGCGCCACGACGATGGGGCCGTAGTTGTCGCCCATGGATGAGCCGTGCGGGAGCAGAAGGTAAGTGTCGGCCAGGTGCGCGTAGGCATGAAAGGACACTGCGCTCACCTCGTACGTGCCCTTGAAGGCGGCCTCGTTCAGGGTTTGGATGTCGGCCAGCAGGTGCTCGAAGGTCAGACCCTCATTCGGCACCCTGCCGCTGGCGAGGCCGTAGTGCATGAAGGCGTCATCGGAATCAGGGCTATGGGCAACGACGATACGCATCGCTACAGGATACTCGACAGGCCGGATGGCCCTGGACCGCGTCATAATGGACGCATGAGGATGGTTCTGGCGCTGGTCCTCGCCCTGGCGACGGCGGCCGCGTCCCAGGCGGCACAGAGCCCGGCCTCCACCGGCGCCGGCGCCGCGGATCAGGCGCCGGTCGAACCGATCATCGATGCGTCGAAGCTGGGTGTCTCGCTCAGCCGCATCCAGCGGGGCCTGCGCCAGACCGAGACGCGTGAGGTCGCGACCGGCAACCCGTTGAGGATCGAGTACCAGGTGCAGGTGTTCGGCGCCGCGCCCAGGATTGACGCGCTCGGGGGTTTCGACATCGGCCCGGGCGCGCCGCTCTCCTACGGCGCCCCGACACACAACGATTTCCTGAACCAGTGGACGCCGCAGGCGTACCGCTCGCCGCCCCTGCCGATTTCGAGCCTGGCTGGGTGGGCGCTCTTTCAGTTGGTGAAGCGCGCCGACAAGTCGAAGTGCGAGCAGGAAATCGCCGAGTACCGGGCGCTGGTGATGCAGGGCGTGTCCGCGGCCGCGCCGCGCTGCGCGCAGTAGCGCGGCGCTACAACAGCCCGAGTTGCAGCTTCGCCGTCGCCGACATCCGATCCATGGTCCACGGCGGCTCCCAGACAACCTCGATCCGCGCCTCCGAGACGCCCGGCACCATTGCCACCTTCTCGCGCGCCTCGACGGGCAGCGACTGCGCGGCCGGACACGCCGGGGCGGTGAGGGTCATGCGTACGCCCACCCGCGCGGCGGCATCGATCAGCACCTCGTAGATCAGGCCCAACTCGGTGATGTCGACGGGGATCTCGGGGTCGTAGATGGTCTTGAGGGCCGCGAGCACCTGCGGCCCCAGCTCGGCCGTCTTCGCAGGATCGGGCACGATGTCGGCCACGGACTGCGAGTGCTCGTTGGCCGAGGAGTCTTCGGGGCTGTCGCCCGGCATGGGCATCATGGGCAGTATCCTCGACATGGGTGTATTGTGCCGCCGGGAGCCGACCCGGCGCTCCACTTACTCCGTCGTCACCGGACCGTCCGGCTGGTCCGACACGGCGGCCTTGAGCGTGTGCCAGGCCAGGCCGGCGCACTTCACGCGCGTGGGAAAGTCGCGTACTCCCGACAGCACAGCCAGCTTCCCCATCTCGGGCAGCGGGCTGTCCGGAGGGGAAGTGATCATCTGGTGGAACTGGTCGAACAGGGCCCGCGCCTCGTCCACCGTGCGGCCCTTGATGGCCTCGGTCATCAGCGATGCCGATGCCTTCGAGATGGCGCAGCCCGACCCCTGGAACGCCGCGTCCGTGATCCGTCCGTCCGCCACGGTGAGGTAGAGCGTCAGCCGGTCCCCACAGAGCGGGTTGTAGCCCTGCTGGGTCGCCGTGGCCGGATCGATGACGCGGAAGTTCCGCGGACGCCGGTTGTGATCGAGGATGACTTCCTGGTAGAGATCGGTCAGGCTCGACATCAGCCGAACACCTTTCGCGCCGTGTGCAGGGCCGACACGAGCGCGTCGATCTCCTCGCGCGTGTTGTACATCGCCAGCGACGCACGCGCCGTGGCGGGAATCCCCAGCCGATCCATCACCGGCTGCGCACAGTGGTGCCCGGTGCGGATCGCCACACCCTCGCGATCGACAATCGTTCCGAGGTCGTGGGGGTGGATGCCGTCCATGACGAACGACAGGATGCTCGCCTTGCGTGCGGCCGTACCCACCAGCACGAGGCCCGGCACCGTGCGAAGCGCCTCGGTGCCGTACGCCAGCAGCTCCTGCTCGTACGCCTGGATGCGTTCCATCCCGACGGAGGTGACGTAGTCCACCGCGGCGCCAAGGCCGATGGCGCCCGAAATGTTCGGCGTGCCGGCTTCGAACTTGTACGGCAGCACGTTCCACGTCGACCGCTCGAACGTCACCGAGCTGATCATGTCGCCCCCGCCCTGCCAGGGGGGCATCGCCTCGAGCCGAGCGGCCTTGCCGTACAGCACGCCGATGCCCGTGGGCCCGTACAGCTTGTGCCCCGTCAGCACGAAGAAGTC
The DNA here is from genome assembly GCA_020851835.1 of Acidobacteriota bacterium. GTDB lineage: Bacteria > Acidobacteriota > Vicinamibacteria > Vicinamibacterales > UBA2999 > VFZN01. The sequence continues at coordinate 4,319 of JADZBZ010000565.1, read as the reverse complement.
GCAGTCGAGCGCCTGCACGTGCACCGGCAGGTGGTACGCCGCCTGCGCGCCGTCCACCAGGACCACGGCGCCGGCCGCATGGGCGGCCTGGATCATGTCCGCCAGTGGGTTCACCGTGCCCAGAACGTTGGAAAGGGCCGTCACGGCAACGATCTTCGTGCGCGGGCCCAACAAGCGCCCGAAGGCCTCGAGATCCAGCTCTCCCGCGTCCGACATCGGAATGACGCGCAGCGAGGCACCCTTCTCCGCGCACAGCAGCTGCCAGGGCACGATGTTCGAGTGATGCTCCATGGCCGAGATGAGCACCTCGTCTCCAGCCGCCACGTTGGCCCGGCCCCAGGACTGAGCCACCAGGTTGATGCCCTCGGTGGCGTTGCGCGTGAAGACGACTTCCTTCGAATCCGCCGCGCCGATGAACCGCGCGATGCGGTCGCGGGCGAGGTCGAACAGGTCCGACGCCCGTCCGCTCAGGTAGTGCACGCCCCGGTGGACGTTGGCGTTGCTCGATTCGTAATAGTCTGCCAGCACCTGCAGTACCTGGCGCGGCTTCTGCGTCGTGGCCGCGTTGTCGAGGTAGACGAGGGGCTTGCCGTGCACCGTCGTGCCCAGAATCGGAAAATCGGCCCTGATAGCCGTCACATCGAAAGCCGTTGCCGTTGCCATGGTCGCTACCCCTGTCCGCCCTCCGCTACGCCCGCCGATGGTGATCCGCCAGATCCCGATCCAGCTGCACGAACAATTCACGCTCGAGCTGCGACCGCAGGTGCGGAATGGCGATGCGCTGCAACACCTCGCCTGCGTAGGCATGGATGAGCATGTCGCGCGCGTCCTTCTCGGTGAGCCCGCGGGCGCGCAGGTAGAAGAGCGCCTCGTCGTCGAGCTGACCCACGGCCGCCCCGTGCGTGCACTTCACGTCGTCGGCAAAAATCTCCAGCTGCGGATTCGAGTTGATCGTCGCCTCGTCCGACAGCAGCAGCGCACGATTGGTCTGCTTCGAGTCGGTTTTCTGGGCGTCGAGTCGCACGATGATGCGGCCGTTGAACACGGCCCTGGCCTTGCCGTCCAGGATGCCCTTGTAGAGTTCGTGGCTCGTGCAGTGGGGCTGGGCGTGATCGATCGTCGTGTGGTTGTCCACCAGGCTGGCGCCGTCGGCCAGGTAGCAGCCGTCGAGGTCCACGTGCGCGCCGGCGCCGCCGAGCACCGCCGTCGCGTCGTTGCGCACCAGGCGACCGCCCAGGGTCACGGTTCGCAGCCGGAAGGTGCTGTCGCGCTCGCCGATCACGTGCAGGTCACTCACCAGGCACGAGGCGTCCGTCCCGCGCTGATCCAGACAGCAATCGACGATGGCCTGCTCGCCGACCGACGCCTCGAGAACGAGGTTGGTGAAATGCGTGTCGCCGGGACCGGTCAGGATGCTCACCGCGATGTTCGATCGGCTGCCGGCGCCGGCCACCATCAGCACGCGCGGGTGCGTCATGGTCTTGCCCGTGCCGCCGGTGATGATGACCAGATGCACCGGGGTCTCGATGACCGCGCCCTTGCGTACCGACACGAGCGCACCATCTTCGAGAAAGGCCGTGTTGAGGGCTACGAACGGCTTGCCGTCGACAAGCGCCACCTTGCCCAGCGCGGCGCATTCCGGAGCGCCCTGGGCGATGGCGGCCGCGAGGCTGCCAATCTTCAAGCCGACGGGGACCATGGTCAGGTCGGACAGCTCGGGAGCGAATCGGCCGTTGAGCAGCACCAGGCGGACGGCGCCGGGCACGGCTACCCGCGCAACGACTGCCGATGCGTTGGTCGGCGTCCCCTCGGGCAGCCTGAACGGGGTCGTCGCGATCGCCGCGACGTTGGTGAACCGCCAGTCCTCCTGGCGGGTCGTCGGAAAACCAGTTCGCTCGAACTGATCCCGGGCGTTGTCGCGAAGCGCCTTCAGCCACGACGGCGCGACTTCGCCGCGGCCGCGCATGAACCGGGCGTGCTCGGCCAGGTAGGTGTCCAGGCCATCGGCCACAGGCGTCATCACCGTCCGCTCCCCGGACCGGCCAGCGCGCCCGCGTTCTCGAGCCAGACGTAGCCCTTCTCTTCGAGTTCGAGGGCCAGCTCGCGCCCGCCGGACTTGACCAGCCGCCCCTCGCTCAGCACGTGCACGCGGTCGGGCACGATGTAGTTGAGCAGCCGCTGATAGTGGGTGACCACGATGAAGGCCCGTTCGGGGCTGCGCATGGCGTTCACGCCGTTCGAGACGATGCGCAGGGCATCGATGTCGAGCCCCGAGTCGGTCTCGTCGAGAATGGCCAGCGTCGGCTCGAGCACGGCCATGTGGAAGATCTCGTTGCGCTTCTTCTCTCCGCCCGAGAAGCCCTCGTTGACCGAGCGCTGCAGCATGGCCTCGTCCACGTCCAGCAGCTTGGCCTTCTCCTTCATGAGCGCCATGAAGTCCATCGCGTCCAGGTCATCGAGGCCGCGCTCCTTGCGAACGGCGTTGAGGGCCGCCTTCAGGAAGTAAGCATTGTTCACGCCGGGAATCTCCACCGGATACTGGAACGCCATGAACACGCCCTTCCGGGCGCGCTCGTCAGCGGGCATCTCCAGCAGGTCCTCGCCGCGGTAGAGAATGCGGCCGCCGACCACTTCGTAGCCGGGATGTCCCGACAGCGCGCGCGCGAGCGTGCTCTTGCCGGAGCCGTTCGGGCCCATGATGGCGTGCACCTCGCCCTCGTTCACTTCGAGATCGATCCCGCGGAGGATCAGCTTGTCCCCCGCCTTCACCTGCAAGTCCTGAATCGTGAGTAGTGACATGACGCTGTAGTGTCCGTGATTCGTTGTTCGTTGTGCGTTGCCCGCTGTCAAGGAGCGCGGTAGCCGTGGCCGGCGCGGGCCTACCCCACCGAGCCTTCGAGCGAAACCCCGAGCAGCTTCTGCGCCTCGACCGCGAACTCCATGGGGAGCTCCCGGAAGACCTCCTTGCAGAAGCCGCTCACGATCATGTTGATCGCGTCCTCCTTCGAGATGCCGCGCTGCTCGCAGTAGAAGATCTGGTCTTCACCAATTTTCGACGTGGACGCCTCGTGCTCGACCTTGGCCGAGGTGTTCTTGATCTCGAGGTACGGGAAGGTGTGCGCGCCACACCGGTCGCCGATGAGCAGCGAATCGCACTGCGAGTAGTTGCGCGCGTTCTGGGCGTTCCTGCCGATCTTCACGGCACCCCGGTAGGTGTTCTGCCCCCGCCCGGCCGAGATGCCCTTCGACACGATCGTGCTGCGGGTGTTCTTCCCCAGGTGAATCATCTTCGTGCCGGTGTCGGCCTGCTGTCGGTTGTTGGTGACGGCCACCGAATAGAACTCGCCCACCGAGTCGTCACCCTGCAGGATGCAGCTGGGATACTTCCACGTGATGGCCGAGCCGGTCTCGACCTGGGTCCAGGTGATCTTGCTGCCCACGCCCCTGCACAGGCCGCGCTTGGTGACGAAGTTGTAGATGCCGCCCACGCCGTTCTTGTCGCCGGGATACCAGTTCTGCACGGTCGAGTACTTGATGGTGGCCCGGTCGAGCGCCACCAGCTCCACCACCGCGGCGTGCAGCTGGTTCTCATCGCGCTTGGGCGCCGTGCAGCCCTCCAGGTAGCTCACCGAGGCGCCCTCTTCGCAGACGATGAGCGTCCGCTCGAACTGCCCGGTGTCCTTCGCGTTGATGCGAAAGTAGGTGGAGAGCTCCATGGGGCACTTGACGCCCTTGGGCACGAACACGAAGCTGCCGTCGCTGAACACGGCCGAATTGAGCGCCGCGAAGAAATTGTCGGTATGCGGCACCACCGAGCCGAGGTACTGGCGCACCAGGTCGGGATGTTCCTTCACGGCTTCCGAGAAGGAGCAGAAGATAATGCCCAACTCACCCAGCTTCTTGCGGAAGGTCGTCGCCACCGACACCGAATCGAACACGGCGTCCACGGCCACCCCCGCCAGCAACTGCTGCTCGATGAGCGGAATGCCCAGCTTGTCGAACGTGGCCCGGATCTCCGGGTCGACTTCGTCCAGGCTGTTGAGCTTCTTCTTCTCTTTCGGCGCCGCGTAGTACGAAACCGCCTGGTAGTCGATTGGCGGATAGGTCACGTTCTGCCAAGTGGGTTCGGTCATCTTCAGCCAGACCCCGTACGCCTTCAGGCGCCACTCGAGCAGCCACTCCGGCTCGCCCTTCTTCGCCGAAATGAGGCGGACGATGTCCTCGTTGAGGCCCTTGGGCGCGATGTCCTGCTCGATGTCGGTGATGAACCCGTACTTGTATTCGGTGTTCGCGAGTTGTTCGATGACGTCTGTGGATGT
>JADZBZ010000564.1 GCA_020851835.1 Acidobacteriota bacterium | reverse complement strand
CCGTGCCCCTCGCCCGCAACTTCTGGCTCTACGGTGATGTCACCGGGCTGGACGACGCGCTCAGGATGATGCGGGAGGCTCAGGGCGTGGTGATCGAGCCGCGCGTGACGGTCCAGGCGCTCTCGCAGCTCGTCGCGCGCGGATTCCTCAGCATGACGGCGCGATCCGCCGTCATGACCTTCGACCACATGAACCTGCTCGTTCCAATCCCTTACCTTTACAGGGTCGTCGATGCCGTTCTCCTGGCCGCCGCGGTGTTGGTGTTCGCCGTCCTCGTCCGCGCGCGCGACCGATGCGCCATCTACGGCGCGGCGCTCCTCGCCTCGCTGGCCACCGCGGCCCTGGCGCTGCACGTGTACAACGCGGTTGTCTTCGACTATCAGCCGCAGGGCCGCTACCTGTTCGGCGTGCTGGCGCCGCTGGGGGTGTACGCCGCGTGGGTGGGGGGCCGCCATGCCGCGGTCCGGCGCGTCACAGCCATGGTCGCGACCGCTCTGCTGGCGCTGACATGGCTGGCCGACCAGACCGTCGCCGATGCGTACCGACGCTTCAATGATCCCACCGTGGCCGCGGCTCGCGCGGCAGCGCTCGGAGGGCCCCGGCGCATCGTGCTGGACGAGCAGGTCGCTGTGTCGGCTCCGGGGCTGTCAGGCGCACGTATCGAGCTGGCCGTCGAACCCTCCTACGACGTGGCGTTCTACGGCCTCGAGGTGATCGAGCCTGAGTCCGGATCGGTCATCCGCCGGGCGTTCGTGCATCCCTGGGAGTGGCGCCACACGTCGTCGCCCGTCTTCACGTTCAGGCCGATTGTCCAGCCCCTGAGCCAGGTGCGTCTCAGAGTGTTCACCGAGCATCCCGGAGTGCATCCGTTCCTGCTCCGACGCGGGTGCGGGCCCGGCGACGACAGCGTCCGGGGGCCGGCCTGTATCACGCTGGCGTACTGACCGCCCGCCATGCGCGTTCTCCTCGTCACCACGTATTACCGGCCGCACATCTCGGGCCTCACGATCCACGTGCAGCGCATTGCCGAAGGACTGGCTGCGCGTGGCCATGCAGTGACGGTGGTGACCTCACGCTATGAGCCGAGCCTGCCCGCGACCGAGATCACCGGCGGCGTCACGGTCGAGCGTGTTCCCGTCTGGTGGCGAGTGGGCAAGGGTGTGGTCGCACCTGGAATGCGCGCCGCGCTGTCACGCCAGATCCCGCGCCACGACATCCTGGCGATCAGCCTTCCCGCCAATCCCGATGCGGTGTGGTGGGGACAACAACTGGCCCGCCGTCACGATCGGCCGCTGGCAGTGATCTATGTCTGTGACGTGCAGTTCGCATCGGGATGGCGGCACCGCCTGCTCGAGCGCGCCTGCCGCGCGGCTTTCAAGCGCGCCACGGACGCATCCGGCGGCGTGCTGACGTCGTCGGCCGATTACGCTCGCTCGTCGCCCGGCCTGGCGGCCCTGCAGGATCGCACCACAGCCATTCCGCCACCGATCGTGTTTCCCGCCGTGTCGCCGCTGGCGCTGACGGCGTTCCGCCATCGCTGGAACCTGAGCGAGCGCCATCACCACGTGGTGCTGGCCGCGCGGCTGGCCTCCGAGAAGGGGGTGGAGTACCTACTGGCCGCGCTGCCCGAGGTCGAGCGACGGGCGGGACCGGTCCGCTTGATCATCACGGGCGACCAGACGCAGGTCGTTGGCGAGAGCGCGTATCGGCGCCGTCTCGAACCGGCGCTGGCGGCGTGCGACCCGCCGGTCGTGTTCACCGGTGAACTGAGTACGGACGATATGGCCTCGTGCTTCGCGGCCGGCGACGTCACTGTGCTGCCGAGCATCAACCAGACCGAGAGCTTTGGCATGGTCCAGGTCGAGAGCATGCTCTGCGGCACACCGGTGGTTGCCAGTAGCCTGCCCGGAGTGCGCGAGCCCGTCACCCGCACGGGCATGGGTCTGCTCGTCCCTCCGCGGGATGTTCCGGCGCTGGCACGCGCCATCACGAGCGTGCTGTGCCACCGCGCCCGGTACCGCCGCCCCCGTCATCAGATTGAAGAGGCTTACGACAGCGTCCGGGCGCTCGAACGCACCGAAGCGTGGCTGAGTGGAATCGTCGGGGATCACCTCAGGCGGCGGCAACGCCAGCGGGAGCTCGTGGCGGAGTTCCGCCGTCAGGCGCGAAGCGTCCCCGGGTTCCGCGCGCTGGTGCGAAGCGTCGAGGCGCACCTGCTGCGCTCGGCCGCGCCCTTCGAGGCGCCGGTGCTCGACCTGGGCTGCGGAGACGGCCACTTCGCTGCCGCCGTTGGCGGCGGCTTTGACGTGGGACTCGACCCCGACGCGGCATCGATCGGGGAAGCCCGCCGCCGCGGCGCCCATCGTGCGCTGGTCCGCGCCGACGGGACGTCGATGCCCTTCGGCAACCGGACCTTCGGCACCATCGTGGCCAACAGCACGCTCGAGCACGTGGAGTCGCTCGACGCCGTCATCCGGGAGGTGGCCCGCGTGTTGCGTCCCGGCGGTCGCCTGGTGATGACGGTGCCCAGCCACCGGTTCGGCGACATGCTGGCCGTGCCGACCGTCGCGGTTCGACTGGGACTGCGCGCGCTCGCCGCGCGCTACGTCGGCTGGTTCAACACAAGATCTCGACACGTGACGACGGAAGGCCCCGGCCAATGGCGGCGCCGGCTCGATGCGCAGGGACTTCGCGTCACCCGATCCGAGTACTACCTGTCCGCGCGCGCCCATCGTCTGTTCGACGTATTGCACTACGCCGCCCTGCCCAATCTCGCCGCGCGCT
>JADZBZ010000563.1 GCA_020851835.1 Acidobacteriota bacterium | reverse complement strand
TCGCTCACGAACGTTCCAGGAGGTGTGCGCGCATGTTGATCCGTTCCTTCGCCCTCGTGGCCACGCTGGTCGTGGCGACCCTGCCCGGCGCCGCCGTCGCCGCCGCGCAGGACGCGCCGACCCGCCGTCCCGACGTCATCTATGTGCCCACTCCCGAGGCGGTAGTCGAAGCCATGCTCCAGGTGGCCAACGTGGGCAAGAACGATATTGTCTACGACCTTGGCTGCGGCGATGGCCGCATTCCGGTGACGGCCGCCAAGAAGTATGGCGCGCGCGGCGTCGGCATCGACATCGACCCGCAGCGCATCCGTGAAGCCAATGAAAACGTCGAGAAGAACGGCGTGGGCGATCGCGTGAAGATCATCCAAGGCGACCTGTTCGAACAGGACCTGAGCCAAGCCACGGTGGTGACGCTCTACCTGCTGCCCTCGCTCAACGTCAAGCTGATGCCGAAGCTGATGAAGGAACTCAAGCCCGGCACCCGCGTCGTGTCCCACGCCTTCGACATGGGCGACTGGAAGCCGGAGAAGGAACTCGACGTGGACGGGCGCAAGGTCTACTACTGGACCATTCCGAAGCGTTGACGTGACCCGCCGCGTGATTCTCGCGGCGGCCGCGGCGTCTTCGCTCGGGATGGGCATGGGAAGCCGAGCCGACGATGATGGTGACCGCGGCGTTGGCGGCGGGGCTTTGGGCCGCTGTGGCCGCCGCCGGGTATCGCCGCCCCTTGTTACCGACGTAACGCGCAATTCGACCGCTGGGACCGGCGCGGCCATTGAGCGACGGAACGGATCGGATGATCGCCATCCGTCATCCGTCCCATCGCCCGATTCTCAGTCGCTGGGTCTAGTCGCTGGCTTTGCCGTCCAGCAGCGGCTCGCAGGCGAGCGTCTGCGGACCGTTCTCGGTGCACACCGCAAACCGCGACTGGTACATCGACACGCCGGCGTACTCGCCTTTCTTGTTGAGGATGTAGAAGCTCAGGCCGAAGGCCGGCCGCCCGCGGGCGTTCAGCAGGCGCTTTTCAACCGTGTTCTTCTGGACCCGGCGCAACGCTTCCAGGCCGGCGTCCTTGGGCGATTTGCCCATGCGCATCTGCTCGACGATGAGATACGAGCAGAGGTTGTAGAGGTTGGCTTCACCTCGGCCCGTCGAGCCGGCGGCACCCACTTCGCCGTCCACGTACAGGCCCGCGCCCAGGATAGGCGAATCGCCCGCGCGTCCCGGAATCTTCCACGCCAGGCCGCTCGTCGTGGTCACGCCGCACACCTCGCCCTTGGCGTTCACGCCGTCGCAGTTGATCGTGCCCCAGTAGTGACTCGGGTCGATGAGGCCGTCCCGCACCATGCTGAGCCCGGCCATCATCATGGCCTCGCCGCGCGTCTTCGGGTCGAGGTAGTGCTCGGGATCCACGCGGCGCTTCCACTCGAGCCAGAGCCGGCGGGACTTCTCGGTGTTGAGGTCGTCCTCGATCTTGAAGCCCATATGGCGGGCGAATTCCTGCGCGCCCTTTCCGACGAGCAGGTGATGGTCGGTGCTCTCCATCACGGCCTTCGCCACCAACGACGGCGCGCGCACGCCTTCGAGGCCTGCCACGCCGCCCGCACGCTTCTTGGGGCCGTGCATGCAGCACGAGTCCAGCTGCACCACACCGTCGGCGTTGGGCAGCCCGCCATATCCCACGCCGCTCTCGGTCGGGTCGAGCTCGCACAGGTTCACGCCGGCGATGAGCGCGTCGAGGACGTCCGACCCCTTCGTCATCATCTCGAAGGCGAGTTCGACGCCGGTCTTGGTGCCACCGTTCTTGTACACGTTGCCGTTGTCGGACGAGATGACGGCGGGCTTGACGCCGGTCTGGACGGCCGGGGCCTTGCCGAAGAGCGGCGCCGGGGCAGCCAGGGCAACCCCGGCGGCCGTGCTGGTCTGGACGAACTGACGGCGAGTAAGGGTCTGTCGCATGGGGTCGGGCCTCCTGAAACGTCGTCATGCTACCAGACACCAGAGGGAAGACGGCCCGAAACGCGCCGAGTGGGACACGCGGCCGGGTTGGGCCGCTCACGCGTTCACGGGGGGAGGAGAAACCATGGGGATGAGGTTGTCGGCAGCTCTGACACAGTCAGGACGTCTCATTATCTGGGGCGAACGCCGGCCTCTGTGATGACTATTCCGACCTGAGAGCGACGGCCGGATCGGTGCTGGCGGCCCGGCGTGCGGGCATCAGCGCGGCGAGGATGAGGACGATGCCGAGCAGGGTGAACCCCATGAGAAACGACAGCCCGTCCAGGGACTGCATGCCCGCGAACAGGCTGCCCAGGGCGACGGCGACCCCTCCCGCGAGCAGCAGTCCGACGGCGGCGCCGAGGCCGGTCACGCCCGCTACGTGCCGCATCATCATGGCGACGATTCGGCCGCGGGTGGCACCGAGCGCCATGCGAACGGCGATTTCCCGCGTGCGCTGAGCGGTCTGGAAGGCCACCAGCCCATAGAGACCGAGCGCCGTCAGCAGCAGGCCCACCATGCCGACGCCGCCCGCCACGGCTGCCGCCAGGCGCTGCGGCACGAGCCCAATGCCCGTCGCGTCCTCGAACGACGTCGCATCGAGGAGCGGTAGCCCCGGATCGAGTTCCGCCACGAGCCGCCTCATCGTCTCGGCCGCGAGAGGCTGGCCCGGCCCGTGCCGGACCCACACGTTGAGCTCCGTGATCGGCTGCTGGGCCATCGGCACGTAGATGAAGGCGCGGGGATCCTCGCCGACCGTACGGTAGTCGGCGTCCCGCGCCACGCCCACCACCGTCAGCGGACGGTCGAAGACGTCCCGCTTCG
>JADZBZ010000562.1 GCA_020851835.1 Acidobacteriota bacterium | reverse complement strand
TCGAGCATCGCGACGAGGCTCTCGACTACGCGCTGCAGTTCGGCCGGGGGCTCGATCGGTCGAAGGCCGATCGCTTCGTCGGCATGTATGTGAACGAACTGACGCTCGATTACGGCGAGCGCGGGCGGCGGGCCGTCCAGTTACTGCTCGACGAAGCGTTCGAGAAGGGCCTTCTGCCGAAGCGGATTGTCGCGGAATACGCGGCGGGATAAGGGGGACCAGGCCGCCATCATGCAGGCCCGGACGTGGAGCCGCTCAGGTCACAGTACACGAAGCCGTCGCGTTCGACGACTTCGCCGGCGGCGACCGGAATCGGCACCTCGAGCATCGGTCCACCACAGACGAACGTGTGGAACTCGCCGCGTTCTCCGCACGGGTCCACGCCGGGCGGCAGGTCACGCAGGAACGACTCGTCGAAGCGGCGTCCCGCGAAGGAGCGGTCCAGGGCACGGGGATCGACACAGGTGACGAGCGCTTCGAGGCCACCCCCAATCATCTCGTTCGCCAGGTCAGCCGTGGACGAGGTCAGCCAGAGCGGAAAGAGCGGGGTCAGCCCCGTCCGGGCCAGCCGTTCTTCGCGGTAGCGGCGCACGTCCTCGAGGAACAGGTCGCCGAATGCCACGTGCGTGAAGCCGTCGTCTGCCAACGACGCCACCTCCGCACCCATCCGCCGCTCGTAGTCCTCGTGGCTGCAGGGCCACGGCAGCGGCACGATGCGGATGGGCAGGCGCGCGGCCAGGGCCTGCGCCTCGACGAGGCTTCGGCGGACGCCGTGCATGGCGACGCGGTCGAACGCTTCGTTGGTGGTGGTGAGCAGCGCCTGCACGGCTCCGGGGTGTCGCTGGCGCAGCCCGTGCAGCATCCAGGCCGAATCCTTGCCTGACGACCAGCTCACGACGATCTTCATCGATCGCCCGCCCGTGGATGAAGGGCCCTCGACATGCGCTCGACCACTTCGGCGACGTCGGGACCAGGCACGGTGAGCCCCTTCCCGGTCAGCACGACGACGCGGTGCCGACCGACCGCGGGCACCGAGATGAGCGCGTTCCAGGCGGCTACCTCCCGGGCGGCTTCCTCGTCGGTCAGTACGTCGGCCGAGCGCACCTCGAGAATGACATCCGGCGCTCGGGCCAGAATCAGCTCGGTCGTGGCCTGCACCGATTCACGGTCGATGTCGGCGAAGAGATTGGTCCCGCCAGCAGCCTCGAGCATGTCGTGAAGGAATCCGCGGCCGCCGCTGGCGTAGATGTTTCTGAGCGCCCGGCGCTCGCGCCCGAAGACGAGGAGCGTGCGCGGCCGCGGAAGGCCGGCGACCCGCTTCGACACGGCGGCCAGCCGGGCCTCGATGCCCCGCGCCACCCGATCCGCCTCGGTGGTATGGCCCGTCCGCTCGCCGAGTTCGCGCATCGTCTGGGTGATGCCCGAGAGGCCGCCGTGGCGATAGTCGAAGAACGGGATGGCCGCCCGCTGGAGCTGGGCCTGCAGGTCGGTCTGCGATCCGTACGTGATGATCAGGTCGGGGCGGAGGGACAGGATGCGCTCGATATCGGGATCGAGCAGCGCGCCCACCCGCGGCAGCGCGCGTACTTCGGGCGGGTCCTCGTCGTAGCTGCTCACGGCCACGACCTGAGGTCCCGCACCCATGGCGAAGAGCATCTGGGTGAGCGCCGGGACGAGGGAGATGATGCGCCGGGGCGGCTGTGCCGACGCCACGGCTCCCAGCATCATGAGGGCGGCGAGCGCGGTGGTCAGGCCGCGCGACGTCCGGTGGCGCGTCGAGCAGGCGGCGGAGTCTGCTGACATCAGGACTGCCTCACGAGCAACCAGAGGAAGAACGGCCCGCCGATGAGCGCCGTGATGATGCCGACGGGCACCTCGATCGGCGCCATCACGGTCCGCGCCGCCAGGTCGCACAGCACCAGGAAGGCCGCGCCGAAGAGCGTGGCCGCGGGCAGCACGATGCGATGGTCCGATCCCACCAGCAGCCGTACCAGGTGCGGCACGACAATACCGATGAAGCCGACGGGTCCGCCGAGCGAGACGGCCGCGCCCGTGGCCAGCGACGCGCTGAAGAAGGCCCAGCGCTCGGCCCGGGCCACGTCCACGCCCCGGCTGGCCGCCACGTCTCCGCCCAGCGTGAGCAGGTTGAGGGCGCGCGGCAGCGTGGCGAACGCCGCGAAGGCGCACGCCATCAGCGGCGTCGCCGCGAGGATGGGGCCGTAGCCGCCGACATCGAGGTCGCCCATCAGCCAGCGCACCGTGCGGAACGACTCCGCGAAGTCGGCCAGGTACTGGACGAACAGGATGAGGGCCGAGAAAAAGGAGTTCAGCGTCACGCCAGCCAGCAGCAGCACGTTGGTGGACAAGCCGCGTCGCTGCGACGACGCCAGCGCGTAGACGATGCCGACCGCGACCAGCGAGCCGAGGAAGCTGGCGATGGGCACCGACGACACACCGAGGACGCCCAGGTCGAACCGCCAGGTGATGGCGAGCATGGCCCCGAGGGCCGCACCCGCCGACACGCCGAGGGTGAAGGGCGTCGCCAGCGGATTGCGCAGCAGCGCTTGCAGGACGACCCCGGCGGCCGCCAGGGCAGCGCCGATGAGGGCGCCGGCCAGCACGCGGGGCAGGCGCGCCACGAAGAAGATCTGCGCGTCTACGTTGTCCGCCCATGGAATGCTGCGGTCGAACGCGCGGGCCAGCGAGATGTGCGTGCTGCCGATCGTCGGCGCCCACATGACGGCGGCCAGCGCGACGAGCCCGAACGCGCCGACAACGGTGACGAGGCGGCGCCGGAGGCTCATCGGTGGAGTCGGCGGACGGGGACGACGGTGGTGTGTCCCGTGTCGGGGTGCACGCGCACGGCGGCCTCCACGTCGTAGAGCGCGCTGACGTGATCGGGCGTCAGCACGTCGCCGGTCGCCCCGCTGGCGATGACGCGGCCGTCGCGCATCAGGACGAGCGTCCGGCAGATGGAGGCCGCCAGGTTCAGGTCGTGGGTGGAAATGGCCATCGTCACGCCGCGCTCGCGGTTGAGCGAGATGAGCAGCGTCGCGATGTCGAGCTGATACCCGAGGTCCAGAGAAGCCGTCGGCTCGTCGAGCAGCAGCGCGTCGGAGGCCTGCGCCAGTCCGGCGGCGATGACCACGCGCTGCTTCTCGCCGCCGCTCAGGGTGTGGAAGGCGCGGCGCTCGAGATGCGCCGTTCCGGTGGCCGCCATCGCCTCGCGCACGAGCGCGTAATCGTCCGGGCCTTCGACTTCGAAGAGTCCCAGGTGGGGATGACGCCCCATGAGGACCATCTCCAGTACGGAGTACTCGAACGCCAGGGTGGTCTCCTGCGGCACCACGGCGATGCGGCGCGCGATGTCGCGGCGGCTGAGCCGCATGATGGGCGTCCCGTCCAGCAGCACGCGGCCCGACACCGGCTGCCGCGTGC
>JADZBZ010000561.1 GCA_020851835.1 Acidobacteriota bacterium | reverse complement strand
GATCGCGTCGATGGTATTGCGCGTGAGGTGGATCTTCGAGGGCAGGTACAGCACCGGGTGCACGATTCGCTCGTCCCCGATCCGCTCGGCAGCCTGATCGAGCGTCAGGGCGACCAGGTTCGCCTCGGTGCGCGGATCGGTCGCCGCATCCACGAGTGCGAAGTCGCGGCGATCGGTCCCGGGGGCCAGTGCGGCAAGGTCGGCCGCGATGGTGCCGAGGTCACGCACGCGGTACCGGAGGCCATCGATGTGGCCATCGCCGCCGCGCGACTCGTCGCGCACCACGACGTGGGGCATGACGGCCGGCGCTTTGTCGAGCACCGCATCGCCATCGAACGCCATTCCCAGCTCGTCGATGACGACGCCCTGGACGAGCGCCACCACTTGATGGTCGGTCCGGTAGAACGGATCCCATCGCCGCTGGGCCACGGCCACGCGGTGGGGCAGCGCATCGAGGAACGTGGCGTCCCGGGCTGCATCCAGGCGATCGGCCGCCAGCGCCGAGGCCAGCGCGTCCACGCCCAGATCGACCAGGAACAGGATGCCGAGCAGCAGCGCGCCGGCGCCCGGGCCCGCCAGCAGCGACACCACGATAATCGACGCGATGCCGAGCAGGGAATCCAACAGGTGTACGTCGACCTTCGACTCGGACTCCCATGAGAGCAGCCCCTGGTCGACCTTCGGTTCGAGGAAGATCAGCAGGTTGAAGTCGGGGTCGGGCAGGATGTCCACCTGATACTCGCCGTGCACGTTGACGAGCAGGCGTCCCGTCACGCTGCCGCCCGAATCGTGCTCGGGCCCGATGGTGACGCCCTTCAGTGTTCCAATCTCGTCGCTTTCCGGGTTCCCCGGATCCTCTCGCAGCGGGTGGCGGAAGATTCCGCTGCCGGGCGGATCTTCTTCGGCCATGCGAAAGAAGGTGTCCGGGCCCAGCCGGCCGAACAACGCGGCCGAGGTCGAGAACGCGAGGTCGCGCCCATCGTCCAGGAAGTTCCGGGCGTCCAGGACGTCGCCTCTTGACGCCAGAAAGGCGTCCGGACCGTTGCCGGTCTTCAGGGCCAGGTTGATGTACGCGCCGAGCGCCGGTGCGTGGTTGGCGTCTCCCGGATGCGGGCGCAGCACGGCCTGCTGCACCGACTGCCCGCTGGCGACGCCGAACGGGACCGTGCGGTCGAGTACCGCGCGAATGCGGGCGGTGATGTCGGCCACGTCGAGGTCGGCCAGGGCCAGGCCGAGCTGGGTCAGCGGGGCCAGCTTGACCAGTGCCAGCGACAGCCGGTGGTTGCGCTCGAAGCCGCGGTCGTCCACCTCGGCGGCCAGGGTCACCGCGAGCATCAGCCCGACGGTCACTCCGGCGCGCGCAGTGCCACTGGTGCGATCGAGGATGTCGGTGACGACGTCCACCTGCAGGTTGGCGCCATCGGTGTCGTCGAGCAGCAATTGGCACGTGAACGACCCGTCCACCGGATCCGGCAGCACGGCCGCGGCCAGCGGGTCGTACAGCCGCTGGTAGTCGGCCGGCGGGTGCAGCGTGATCTGGACGTCCAGGTTTTCGTCGGGGTCGACGAGATCGATGACCGCAGGCAGGAGGCCCGCCTCGATCTGGGCCAGGAGCGTGTAACGGAGATATCGCTCGGAGAGCAGTACCTCGATGTCGAAGCCGGAGCGCACGAGCGAGCGATCCACCATGGCCCACCTCCGATTGCCGGGAATGCCGTGGGCTCAGAGTGTAGCCGAACGCCCGGCTCGGGCCGGGGTGTCAACCCTTTCGGGCCCGCCCCCGTCTACTCCCTCCGTGGGCGCCATCGCGCCCCGAGAGGGTGTTCATGACTCGCATGCTCCGCTCCACCACCCGTGCCACCTTTGCCGCGGGCCTCGCCGCCGCGCTCGTCATCGCGGCCCTCCCGGCCTCGGCGCAGTCGCGCCAGGACGAAACCTTCGACCGCACGCTGAGCGTCCAGCCCGGCGGCACGCTCCGGCTCCGCACATTTTCGGGACGCGTACACATCCGCGGTACCGATGGCAACCAGGTCGTGATCCACGCCGTCCGCCACGCCTCGGCCGACCGGCTGCGCGACATCCAGATCGAGGTCACCCAGAGCGGCAACACCGTCGAGGTCGACGCCAACCACCGCCTCGTCGAGCGCCGCAACGACAACGTCGTCGAAACCGACTTCGAGATCCAGGTGCCGTCGGATACGCGGCTGAACGTGAATTCGTTCAGCGCCCCCCTCGAGGTGGAGAACGTGCGGGGGGATCACCACTTGAAGACGTTCAGTGCCGACATCCGGCTGAGCGCGAGCCGCTGGAACGACAACGACGGCGTGGATGCCGAGACGTTCAGCGGCGACGTGCGGCTGCGGCTGCCCGACAACGCCCGCGGCGGCATCGACTTCGACAGCTTCAGCGGCCGCTTCAACAGCGACCTGCCGGTCACGCTGCAGTCGAGCAGCCGCCGCAGTTTCAGGGGCGACCTGAACGGCGGCGGCAGCGCCAGCTTCCGCGTGAAGACGTTCAGCGGATCGGCGGAAATCCGCCGGTAGGCGACCGCAAGACGGACCGGGTGGGATTCTCAGCCGCCGCCCTTCAGCCCCCCGTTGCGGGTGCGCGCCTTAGCCGCGGCACCAGCACCAGCGCCGCGCCGTACACGGCGAGCGCCACGAACAGGGTCGCCGGCGTCGAATAGCGCAGGTCCACCAGCGCCAGCTTGAAGCCGATCGCGGCCAGCACCGGGTACGCCATCTTGCCGGCCGCGGAGAAGCGGCCCGGGCGATCGACCATGGCGCACCCCACGGCCACCAGTGAGAGAACTGCCGTCCGCACGGTGGCCAGCGCACCTGGATCCAGGTCCGGAAGCCCGAGGCCTCGGGCCGCGCCCGCCACGAGCAGCGTGAGCGCTCCGGCACCACCCGCGACGGCCACCAAGGCGATGACCAGGGCCGGCACATCCGTGGCACGTGGTCGCGGCAGGTCGCATCCCGCCGCCACGGTGCCAGTGAGGATGACCGCCGCCAGCATCACCAGCACGGCCGCCCCGCCCGGCTCAGAGACCACGCCGATGAACGCGGCGGCGGCCAGGTCCACCAGCCCGCTGGCCATTGTTGCCGCCGCCAGCGCCACGGCCGCGTGACCGCCCAACGAGACACGTCCTGAGCGGGACCAGGCCGCGGCCAGCAGCCCGACCAGAACGGTGAAAGCCACCGCGCGCGGCGCGCCGGTGAGCGCCGTCTGCAGGCCCACGAGCACGAAGGCGAGCGCGAGCGTGCTGTAGAAGTAGAAATTCAAGGCGCCCCGCGACTCGCGCGGCAAAAACGGGAACGACACCAGATAGGCGATGACTCCGAGGGCGACGAGCGCCCCGCCCAGGACGAGGCCACCCTCGCCGGCGGCCCGGCTCACCGCGAAGGCGCCGCCCACGGCCGCCGGCAGCACGAACACTGTCTGCACCACCTCGAAGACAATCACCTGGCGCCCGCGCACCAGCGTGCGGATGGCGATGGACGCGAAGTACGCCGCCAGCAGCGCGCCCTGGACGAACCACGCCGTCCCGGCCGAATCGGCGGGGGGATCGGCCAGCGCGCGCGAGGTGACGCCGATTACGCCCGTCACGGCCAGCGCACCGGTAGGCCACCGAAGGGCCTTCCACCCGCGCAGGTAGCCGAGCCACAGCGTCCCTGCGCCGAGCGCCGTGAAGTACAGCGAGTAAGGCGCCACCACGCCGACGCGCACCATCAGCGTGAGCCCGGTGAGCATGCCGCCCACCGTCCCCACCCAGGCCAGCGCCCGCAGGTTCGACTTCCAGGCTGAAGAGAGCGTCACGGCCGAGAACGCCGCGAGCGCCAGCGCCGCGCTCTCGCCGTCCAGCAACCGGAAGCGCATCGTCGCCTCGACGATGAGGGGGAAGCCGATGATGAGGGCGGTGCCGCCGTCGAAGAGCGCGCGCACGCGGTCGCCCGCCATCGCCGCGCGGTCGGACGAGATCACCCAGCCGGCGGCATAGACCAGGCCGAGCGACACGCCGGCGGCGGGGGGCCAGACGCCCGCATCGGTCAACGCCCGCAACAGGAACGCTCCGCCGAGGATGATGAACGCTCGACCGAGAGCGGTGGTCCACCGCCGGGCGTCGAAGCCCGGGACCGCGAGCGCCGGGGGCGGCGGATGGGGTTCGACGGCCGGAACTTCCCCGTCGGAAGCGGACGGAGGCGCGGCGCGGCCTTCGAGCGCCGAGAGGCGCTGCTCCATCGCCTCGATTTGATGGGCGAGAGCACGAACCTGGTCCTCGAGCGGAGTGGACGCGTGCAAGCGTTATACCCTCCGCGGCGCCGGGGACCAACGAAGGCAACCGCAGCGCGATTCTACCTCTGGCCCCACCGCGGGGCTGGACTGGCTCTATACTTTCCCAGGCGGCGCGCGGCCCGCCGTGCCGGTCCCCAACCCGTTCGCACCCGCCGCTCGCCAGGGGTATCGGTATGTCCGTGCAGAGCCATCCCAAGGCGCCCGCCGCCATCGAGCGTCGGACGTTCATCGACACGGTGCTGGGCATCGGGTTCGTATCCACCGCGGTATCGTTCGTCTATCCGCTGTGGCGGTACCTCATTCCGCCCGCGGCGGCCGAGCCGGTCACCAACAGCGTGATTGCCGGCAAGGCTGCCGAGTTCAAGGCCAATTCGGGCGCCATCGTCAAGTTCGGCAGCAAGCCCGCCATCCTCATTCGCCTGCCCGACGGGCAGTTCCGCGCCTTCTCGGCGGTGTGCACGCACCTGGACTGCACCGT
>JADZBZ010000560.1 GCA_020851835.1 Acidobacteriota bacterium | reverse complement strand
GGTCCCGGATGATTTCGGGTCTCAACAGCGACACCACGTACGAGGCCACCGAGAACTTGAAGCCGGGATGAATCTCTTCGGTGACGGCCGCGCCGCCCAGCACGTGCCGCCGCTCCAGCACGAGCACGCGCCGTCCCGCGCGCGCGAGGTAGGCGGCGCAGGTGAGGCCGTTGTGGCCGCCGCCGATCACGATCGCGTCGTATTTCACGGTGCGGGGCGATTATACGTGGCTGGCCCTGCGCGGCCGGCCGGTGCCAGCGTCGCGCTGATACGGGCGCCCGGCACGTGTTGACGGCGTTTCGCCACGAGACGGGATGCCGTCGCCGCGGGCGCCGACACCTTTGGCCGAATTCAGCCCGATTCCGGTCATGTGTGCTGGCCTGGGCGTTGCATTAGCGAAGTAAGGTAGGCCCTCCGCGTCGTTTGAGCGCCGGGCAAGGAGTAGAGATCGTGCACACGCACAACCGGAGACCAACTCGCAACTGGAGAGACGCTCGGGCATGGCCGGCTCTGGTCTGTTCGTGCCTCGCCGCGCTCGCGCTGGCCGCCCTGCCAACCGAGGTGGCCGCCCAGCAGGGCTGGACCAACGACCTGCGCACCGTCTCGGCGCCGGCGCTCACTGGCCCTGACCTTGACGCGCCCCAGGTGGCCACCAACCCCGATGGCGGCGCCACCATCGTCTGGGTCCAGAAGCTGGGTGGGGTCGCCGTCGTCCAGAGCGCACGGCTCCCGGCCGGGGACGGCTCCTGGACGGCTCCCGTCACCATTTCCGACCCTGCGTTGTACACCTCAGGCGCCCGCATCGCCAGCGACGCCGCAGGCAACGCGGTGGCTGTCTGGCAGCGCTTCGACGGCAGCCATCACCGAGTCCAGGCCTCCCGATTCCTGGCGGCATCCGGGACCTGGACGGCGCCGGTCGAGCTGTCGGCGCCGGGGCAAACCGCATTCTTCCCGAGGCTGGCGGCGGACTCGCACGGCAACGCCATCGCCATGTGGGCGCGGTACACGTCGGTCAGCGAGATCGAGATCGCGGTGCAGGCGTCGCGTTTCTCGGCCGCCACGGGCACATGGAGCGCGGTGACCGACCTGCTGACGGCCCCGACATGGTTCGCCAGCATCGACCTCGCGTTCGACCCGGACGGGAACGCGGTGGCGGTGTTCGCGGCCAACGGCGTCTACTGGGCCAGGTACGACGTCGGCACGGGCTCGTGGACCGGGCCGGGGCTGATGCCGGTGATAGGCGGCCTCGGCGGCGGATCGCCTCGGGTCGGCGTCGACCAGTCCGGCAACGCCGTCGCGGTGTGGGGCCAGGGAGGCGACGTCTGGGCCGCACGTTACGACCGAGCGATTGCCTCGTGGCTGCTGCCCGTGCGACTCGCGTCCACCGGGGCTGGTGCACCAGCCGTGGCGGTGGACCAGGCCGGCAACGCCCTGGCCGCCTGGGTGCGCGAGGTAGGCCCGCAACTCACCATCGTGGAGGCCGCGCGCTACGGCGTCGCCTCGGGGCGCTGGAGCGGTACCACCGTGCTGTCCGGGGAGGGACTCGCCTACCCGCGAGTCGAGGTGGCCGTCGATGCGGGCGGGAATGGTGTGGCCACCTGGAGCCGATCGCTGGCCAGCCCCTGCACGTGCCTGCGGGCGGCGCGGTTCGTGGCCGCGACGGGCGTGTGGACACCGACCGGAGACCTTTCCGCGCTGGGCCAGCAGGCCTACAACCCGCACGTGCAGATCGACCCTGGCGGGAACGCCCGCGTGGTGTGGTTCCAGCAGGCGGGCAACATGTCGGCGATCCAGGCTCGATCCTGGCACGCCACGCCGATGGCGCCGTCGCCCACCATCGTCGAGGCCGGCGCCGGCACGCTGAGCCTGTCGTTCGCGCCGCCGCCGACCATCGAGCCGACGTTCGCGCCGACCAACTACGCCTATTCGCTCGACGATGGCGCCACGTGGACGGCACGGGATCCGGCGTCCACCGCATCGCCGCTGGTGATTGGCGGCCTGGCCGATGGCGTTCCGTACGACATCCGGCTGGGTGCGGTGAATGGCGCAGGCGGCGGCGCGGCCTCGGAAACCATAGTCGCCGCGTCTGGCAGCGGCGCGTCCGCACCGTCGGGACTGCGGGCTGTGGCCATGGAGGGGCAGAGCGTCACCCTTGCGTGGACGCCGCCGGCGTCGGGCCTGCGGTCCGTCACCTATCTGGTTGAAGGCGGGCTCAATCCCGAAGAGGTGCTGGCCAGCATCGACACCGGGAGCGCGGCGCCCGAGTTCACCTTCCAGGCGCCGGCCGGCGTGTTCTACGCGCGCGTGGTCGCCCGGGCGGGCCGTGTTCGCAGCATGTCGTCGAACGAGATTCAGTTCTTCGTCAATGTGCCCGCGGCCCCGTCGGCTCCCGCGAACCTCCTGGCGTTCGTGGTGGGACCCACGGTGGCGCTGTCGTGGACGAACACGTTCACGGGCGGCACGCCCACCAGCCTCCGGCTGAACGTCACCGGCGCCGTCACGGCGGCCGTGCCACTGCCCTTGAGTGAGCAGTTCAGTGTCCCGATCATCCCGCCTGGCACCTACACCGCGACCCTGACGGCCGTGAACGCCGGTGGGGACAGTCCCCCTTCGAACGCGGTGACGCTGACGGTCCCGCCGCCGCCGGGCCCGTATCCCTGCACGGGGCTACCCGAAGCGCCCACCCTTTTCCGGGCCTGGCAGCAGAACGGCGTGCTGTCGGTGTCGTGGGGTCCGCCGGCCAGCGGTCCCGCGGTCACCGGCTACACGGTGCTGGTGACCGGCGACTACTTCGGGAGTTTCCCCACCAGCGGACGAAGCCTGTCGGGGACAGTCCCCTCGGGGACCTACTGGCTCAGCGTGGCTGGAACCAACCTGTGCGGGGGAGGAGCCGCCACGTCGCAGCAGCGCGTCGTGGTGCCGTAGCGCACGACGGCACGCCCTGCACGCCGGCCTCGTTGCCGCCGATGAAGCGCCTAACAGCGAGCATGCCGTCCTCCGGCAGTACGGCCAGTCGTATCCCAAAGAGGCCTACAAGCCGAAAATGGGGCAGGGCCGCCACGGCGACTCTTCGCACCGAATTCGGGGGGCAGCCGCGCATCACGGTCACCGCTTTGGGCACGCTGCGGGAGCTAGACGGCACGCGGCGCTGCAGCAGGCTCGCGCCCGTCCGCCAGCGTAGGTGGGAAGTCTCTCCGCCCCGCATGGTCAAGTGACACGGCGGGTTGACCCATTCCATCATCCCGGCCACCATAGCCGGACCATGCCGCGCATTGCCCTGGCCGCCTGCCTCGCCGTCATTCTCGCCGCCGGTCTCGCTGCCCAGTCGCCCCGGCCGCGAACGACGACACCTGCTGAACGCGGCG
>JADZBZ010000559.1 GCA_020851835.1 Acidobacteriota bacterium | reverse complement strand
TCGGTCACGTACACCAGCGGGCGGATGACGACGTGCTTGCGGTTGTCGGACACCAGGCGCGCCGGCATGGCCTTGAGCGCGCCGGCAAAGAACAGGTTGAGCAACAGCGTCTCGACGAAATCGTCGAGGTGATGGCCCAGCGCAATCTTGGTGGCTCCCACCGAGTCGGCGAGGCGGTAGAGCACGCCGCGTCGCAGGCGCGCACAGAGCGAGCAGGGCGTGACATCCGGGTCGAGCTTCTCGTCAATCAGCGCTCCGATGTCGGTGTGCTCGCGGTGAAACTCCCACCCGCGGGCGGCGCAGGCCTGGGCGACGGCGGTGTGCTGGTAGCCCTCGTAGCCCGAGTCCACGTTGACGGCCACGATCGAGAACGAGATGGGCGCCCGCTGGCGAAGGACGTCGAGAATCTGGATCAGCGCCCAGCTATCCTTTCCGCCCGACAGGCCGACCATGACGCGGTCGCCGTCCTCAACCAGGTTGAAGTCGACAATGGCGCGCGTGGTCTTCTTGGCCAGGCGCGTTTCGAGCGGCGTGCGATAGGACATGGAGTGCGGGATCGATGATACCAGCCCGCCGCGCAGGCTCCGGCGGCAGTGGTCCCTTGGGGGGGCTTGGTAGGGCGGACGAACGGATGCCCGTCCCGTGCGAAGCGGATCGGCCTGCGGCGGTGCGCGCGTCAGGCCGGCTGGCCCGGCGCGCGCTGGAGATCAGGTGGTCGCGGCGGTGGTGGCGACGGCGACTTTCTTCTTCCGCTTTGGCTTCTCGACGACGCTGATCGCGCGGCAATCGTGCGTGCTTTCGAGCTTCCAGGCGTCGAGCACGGGGTTGACCTTCGCCGCGACGGGCGTCAGCATGCCCGGCAGCGAGACCAGTCGCTTGAACTGATCGGGCGGCGGCAGGTGCTCGAAGGCCACCAGCACGTACGGCGCGCTGACGCAGAAGACCTTGCCCATGCCCCATTCGGGCTTGTTGGAATGCGTAACGTAGGACCCGACTCGAAACTGAACCACCTGGGCCTCTCTATTCAGAACACGACGGCATCGCTGCGCAGGAACAACCGGCGGGAGCTAATAGCGTATCACCAATCGCGACGGCCCGTCGGACGCGCGTCAGGCGTCGCGTGGGCGGTTCGGTGCCTGGCCGCGAGCCTCCGGCGGCTCGAGGGCGTCTGCTATGGCGATTTGGGCCCCGATCCCGCTAGTATCTCGGCATGTCTCGCCACGTCGCGCGCCACGGTCTCTGACGATGCCCGCCACCCGGGTTTACCGCATGGCCGCTGAGGCCGCTCGCCCATCGGCGCGCGACGCCACCACCCTCGACACCGAATTCAACCGCGGACTCGGCCTCTTCGACTCCACCATGGTCGTCGTCGGGTCGATGATCGGGTCGGGCATCTTCATCGTGTCGGCCGAGATGTCGCGACAGCTGGGCAGCCCGGGATGGTTGCTCGTCGCGTGGCTGCTCACGGGCGTGCTTACCATCGCCGCGGCCCTGTCCTATGGCGAGCTGGCCGCGATGATGCCGCGCGCCGGCGGGCAGTACGTCTACCTGCGCGAGGCTTTCTCGCCGCTGTGGGGATTCCTTTACGGCTGGACGCTCTTTCTGGTCATCCAGACGGGCACGATCGCCGCCGTGTCGGTCGGCTTCGCCCGCTACCTCGCACTCTTCGTTCCCGGCATCGCGGAGGACCGCTACCTGCTGGCGCCCGTCCATCTGCTGCCAGGCTACGCCATTTCGCTGTCGACGACCCAGCTCGTGGCGATGCTCGTCATTGCCGTGCTGACCTGGACCAACACGCGCGGCCTCGACTACGGCAAGTTCATCCAGAACGTCTTCACCACGTCCAAGACCGGGGCGCTCCTCGCGCTCATCGGCGTGGGCCTGCTCTTCGGCTGGAACCAGGAGGCCGTCAGCGCCAACTTCGCCGACTTCTGGACGCCGCGCGGCTTCTCGCCCATCGTGCCCGGGCTCACGGCCGCGTCGGGCTTTGGCCTCATCGTGGCGATCTGCGTCTCGCAGACCGGGTCGCTCTTCTCGGCCGATGCCTGGAACAACATCACCTTCACGGCCGGCGAGGTGAAGAACCCGCGGCGCAACATCCCATTGTCACTGGCGCTCGGGACGCTGATCGTGATCACCCTCTACCTGCTGGCCAACGTGGCCTACCTGGCGACGCTGCCGCTGCACGCCATCCAGACGGCCTCGGCCGACCGGGTGGCCACCGAGACGCTCGAAGCCATTTTTCCGGGACTTGGCGTCAGCCTCATGGCCGCGGGCATCGTCATCTCGACGTTTGGCTGCGCCAACGGCCTGGTGCTGGCAGGGGCGCGAGCCTACTATGCGATGGCGCGGGACGGCGTGTTCTTCAAGCCCGCCGGCCGCCTGAACCACGCGAAGGTGCCGGCGTGGGGACTCTGGCTGCAGGGCCTGTGGGCGGCCTTCCTGGTGCTGCCCCGCACCTACGACGCGGCCAGCGGCGCCTACGGCAACGTGTACAACGACCTGCTCGACTACATCGTGTCGGCCGCACTCCTCTTCTACATTCTCACCATCCTGGGCATCTTCCGCCTGCGCGTCACGCGGCCCGACGCCGAGCGTCCGTACCGGGCCTTCGGCTACCCCGTCGTGCCCGCGCTCTACATCGCCGGGGCGGCGGCCATCCTCGTCGTGCTCTTTCTGTACCGCACGTCCACGACGTGGCCCGGCCTCATCATCGTGCTGATGGGCGTGCCGGTGTACTTCTTGTGGCGGCGCCGGCCGGCCGATGCCTAGTCGACGACGCCGATCCAGGAGGGGCCGACGCCGGGACTTCATTGGAGCACGCCGGGACTGAAGTCCCGGCGCTACAGGTTCTCCCCCGGAGCGCCGGGACTTCGGTCCGGAGGTGCGCAGTGGAGCGCCGGGACTTCAGTCCCGGCGGCGCCGTGAAGAGTGCGGAGCGCCGGGACTTCAGTCCCGGCGTCCTCCTACTTCCGCGGCGACCCCGGCAGCGGCTGGATGATCGCGTTCGACAACGCTCCGCTGAACTCCGTCATCTCCCCGGCCTTCTTTCCGGGCGACGGCAGCAACCGCACGGCCAGCGGCTTGTTCCACTTGAAGGCCAGCGTGGCCACGTCGCCAATGATGCGGGCAATGGCGTCCTCGCTGGTGTCGCCCGGCAGGGGCACCGTGTCCACGCCGCCCGCACAGACCGCCGAGTAGGCCAGGATGGAATCCAGCCCGTAGGTGCCTTCCGTCCATCGCTTCGTCAGCACCGTCTCCTCGAGCACCGGGATCATCAGGCCGGCGTAGCCGGTCTGCTTGACCGGCACGGCCTGGACGGCGCGGGTGATGATGCCCGCGGCCGTCTCGGTGCCGGGCGATCCAAAGGGCGTGCCGGTGAACGACTCGATGGCCGCACCAATCGACACGGCGCCGCCGGGCGCGGGCGTGGGATCGATGCCGGCATAGGTCCAGCCGCTCCCCTCCCCGGCCTTCATCGCCGCCTTCTCGATCGCGCCCAGGTGCAGGGCCAGCGCGCCGGTGAGGGCCTGGCCGGCCGTGCGTGGATCGCGATCGCGCGCGAAGACGTCCATCACGACATTGGCGCCCTGGACGCCGATGGCAAACGACCGCGGGCCGCCGCC
>JADZBZ010000558.1 GCA_020851835.1 Acidobacteriota bacterium | reverse complement strand
TCCTCGAAGGGGAAGATCACGAGCACGCGATCCACCAGCGCCTGCATCGTCGCCATGCGCCCCGCACGCCAGGCCCAGAGTTGCGGGCTGATGTAGTAGACGACGGGCACGCCGAGCGCCTTGACGGCTCGCATCAGGCGAAAGTTGAAGTCGGGATAGTCGATGAGGACGAGCACGTCCGGCCGGCGCGCCCGGGCGGCGGCAACCAGCCGCCGGTAGGCCGCCCACGAACGCGGCAGCACCTTGATCGCCTCGGTGAGACCGGTCACCGACAGGCCGTGAAAGCTCTCGATGATCTCGGCGCCGGCGGCGCCGAGACGCTCGCCGCCGAGGCCGAACGCCTGTAGATGCGGATCGCGCGTTCGAAGCGCGCGAACGAGCGCGCCGGCGTAGAGATCGCCGGACGGCTCGCCGCACGACAGCATGACCTTCACGGTTTCTTGAAGTCGGCCGAGAGCAGATCGAGGCGATCGATCGGGATGCGTTCGAAGTCCCCGAAGCCCACGCCCTTGAGCGTGCCGACGAACTGATCGGCGTTACCCACGAGGACGACCGAGAGCTGATCGGGCCGCACGAACCACCGCGCCACGCGCTGAATGTCGTCGGGCGACACGCCTTGCGCCCGTTCGCGGTACTTGGGAAGGTTCTCGAGCGGCAGCTCGTAGAACAGCTGGTTCAACACCTGAGTCGCAATCTGGTCAGGGGTCTCGATGGTGAGCGGGAAGTGGCCTACCGCGTAGTCCTGGGCCGACTCGAGCTCCGATTCGTTCACCCGCTCGCGCTGCAGGCGCGAGAACTCGTCGACCACCACGCGCAGGGCCTCCGCCGTGGTCGCCGTCTGGGTGTCGGTATCCGCGACAATGGCGCCGCTCCACTTGTAGGAGTCGAGGTCGGCCGAGGCGCCGTAGGTGAGTTGGCGCTGACTGCGCAGCACCTGTTGCAGCCGGTTCGCGCCCTCGCCCCCGAGGATCTTCACGGCCTGGTCGAGCGCCTCGAAGTCGTCGTGCTTGCGCGGGATGGCCACCTGCCCCACGCGAATCTCGGTCTGAACGGCGTCGGGCCGATCGATGACGATGACCCGCTTGGCCGGCTCGGGCGGCGCAATGGGGTTGAACGCCGGCAGATCCGCGCGCGGCCAGTCGCCGAAGTGCTTTTCGATGCCGGCCAGCGCGTCGGCGAGCGCAATGTCGCCGACGACGGCCACGAGCGCGTTGTTGGGTACGAAGTACCGGCGGTGGAAGTCCACGAAATCCTCGCGCGTCAGCGAACTGAGCGATTCGGCCGTTCCCGAGCCCGGCAGCCCATAGGGATGGAACCCGAAGATGAGCCGGTCGATGACCTGACCCGCCACTGCGTCCGGATCCTCCGCGGCCACCTTCAGCCCCGACAGCGCCTGTTGCCGCTGCCGGTCGATCTCGGCCGGCACGAAGGTCGGGCGGCGTACGACGTCGGCCATGATGTCGAGACCGGCGGCGTAGTCGTCCTTCATGGTGACGGTGTTGACGTAACTCAGATCCGTTCCGGCGCCGGTGCCCAACAGGCCGCCCATGTAGTCGATGTCGTCGGCAATCTGCTCGGGCGTCCGATCGCCTGCCCCCTGGTCCAGCAACGTGGCCGTGAGCATGGCCAGGCCCATCTTGCCCTTCGGGTCCTGAGCCGCGCCGGCGCGCAGAATCATGCGCACGCTCACCGCGGGCTGCTCGTTCTGGCTGACCAGCACCACCGTCAGTCCGTTGGCGAGCGTCTTCACCTCGTAGGGCGGGAAGGTGACCGACCGCGGCTGCAACGGACGCGGCGGGAACTCCCGCGGCCACTGCGCGCTCTGGGCGACGGCGAGCGAGGTGAGTGCGGTGAGCGACAATGCGGCCAGAGTGAAGGTCTTCACGGCCGCACGTCCACTTCGGCAGGCGACGCGGCGGCGCCGCCGGTGGCTCCCTTCGGCATGATGTGAATCACCACCCGGCTCTCGGGCGTGAAATAGGCCTTCGCCACGCGCTGCACGTCGGCCTGGGTGATGCTTTGGAAAATGTCGAATTCTCCGTCCGCCGTGGTGATGTCGGCATGGAGCACCTCGGCGTGGGCCAAGATCGTCGCCTTCTGTTGCACGGTCTCGCGGCCCAGGATGTAATCACGGGCGAACTGGTTCTTGGATCGCTCGAGCTCGCGGGGTGTCACGCCCTCGGCCTTGATGCGATCGAGTTCAGCGACGAGCGCCCTCTCGACCGCGGCCGGGGTCTGTCCGGGATTCACGATCGCAACCGCGTAGAACAGGTTCGGGTGCTCGATGAGGTTCGCGGAACCAAACGCCGTCAGCGCGAGGCCCGAGCCGTACACCAGCGTGCGGTAGATGCGGGAGCTCTGGCCGTCGGACAGCACTTTCGCCGCGATGTGCAGGGGGTAGGAGTCAGGGTGGCCGTCGTAGGTGATGTGATGGGCCACGACAACGGCCGGAAGCGGCACGGTGTCCTCCACGACGGCGCGCCTTTCTTTCGCCTGGCGCGGCTCGCGCGGGATGTCGCGCGGCACGGGCCGCTCGGCCTTCGGCACCCGGCCCAGGTACTGGTTCACCAGCGCGATGGCCTGCTCGGTGTCGAAATCGCCCGCGATGACGGCCGTCACGTTGGCC
>JADZBZ010000557.1 GCA_020851835.1 Acidobacteriota bacterium | reverse complement strand
CCGCCGCGTTCGCCGCCGATGCCGATCGCGACCGAGCCGTGCCCCAGCGGCACGTTCAGGTTGGCCGAGCCGGCATTGCCGAGCTGCGCGGAATAACCGAGATGCCCGGAGATCGCCGCCGCCGTCGTCACCAGCGCCGAGTCGCGAAGACCGGGAACCTGCCCCCCGGGCGTCAACTGGAACGGTTCCATCTCGAACGCAATGCTGGTTTCGGCCGTGACGGTCGCGAGAATCTTCTTCACCTCGGCCTCCACCTCCTCGACCCGCGCACCGTCGAGCGAGCGCACGTCCAGGGAGAACCAGCCGGTCTCGGGCTTGTGGTTGTACACGGCACCGCTCTGCATCATGGCCACGTTGATCACGACGCGATCGTCTTTGTAGCGCTCGGGTTGCGGCAATTGCAGGATGCGGTCCACGGCCCGGCCGATGCCCTGGTTCACGTTCGGCACGCCGCCGCTCAGGGAGTGCCCGCCAGGCCCGCTCGCCACCACCTTCCACCAGTGAATGGTGATGGCACCGTAGGTCACGCTGTGGCCATCACCGAGCACGTCCACGAATGCGAGGGTGCGCTCCTTCCATTGGGAATAGAGCGCGCCCATGCCGACCAGGCCGGTTTCTTCCTGCGCCACCGCTGCGAACACCAAGTCGTGCTCGGGCTTCAGGCCCGACTTCAGCAGCGCGTCGGCGGCGGCAATGAGCGACGCCGTGGTCGTGGACGTGTTGGTGCCGGGCCCCACCACGCGGTCGCCCTCGATGCGCGGCTTCGCGGACGCGGCCGCCTGGTGCGCGGCCACCGTGGCCAGGTCGTCGAGCGTGGACACGAAGACGAGCGCCTTGCCGGACCGCCCGCGGATGCGTCCCACCACATTGGGCGACCGGTCCACGGTGACATCGCTCAGGCCGATCCGCCGCATCTCGGCGGCCACCGCCTCGGCGCGCTCGCGCTCGTGGCCCGACGGCGACCGGATGGCGCCAATCGTGGCCAGCCATCGCGCGGTCTCGTCTCGGCGCGCATCCACGGCGGCGAGCGCCGTGGCGACCGGCGGGTCGGACAGCGCCTGGGGCAGCGGCCGTTGCGCGGAAGACTCCCGCGCGACGAACCAGAGGCCGCAGGCCAGGGCAATCACGGCACGGCGTCTGAGCACCATGCCCCGATTCTACAGGGCTGGCGTTACCCGCGCATCGCGCGTGCGTGAATGGATTCGAGCGCCTGCCAGCCGGCGGCCACCGCGCCTTCCTGCCAGTCCGGCGCGGAGCGAGGCGTCGTCGCGGCCGACCCGATAACGATGCGATTGTCCACCTGCGACAGTCGTTGCCGGCGTGCAACGTTCCGGCCGCTGGCATACCCGCCCAGGCTGTACGGCACTTTTTTCCAGAACACCGCGTAGCCGCTCTCGAACTCGGTGCGGATCTGAGGATGCACCTTGCTCGCATACGTGAGCACGTATTCGATACGCTCTGCAATGGGCTGGTCGATCAGGTTGCCAATCGGCCCGTTCGAATAGAGACCGAGCAGCACGCCCTTCCTGGTGAAGTAGTCGCACGACGGGTACGAGAACTCTCCGATGGGCAGATCCGAGTAGAGATGGCCGCCGAAGATGTGGTCGTCTTCCTCCCAGAACCGGCGCTTCATCGCCAGACCGATCTTGGCGCTGTTACTGTAGGTGACGTCCTTGACGGCCTGCATCAGGTCGTCCGACAGGTTGATGTCGAGACCGGAGACGATGGTGAGCGGCATCGAGACGATGACGTAGTCGGCGGGGACTTCGGTGGTCTTGCCCGTTCGGGTGTCGCGATACACGACTTTGACGCCGCGGTCGTCCTGGTGCACCGACTGAACCTCGGCGTTCAAGGTGATACGCTCCGCGCCCATCGTCCGCTGAAAGCCTTTCGAGATCTGGTCCATGCCGCCGATGGGCTGGAACATGGGCGCCGCGGCGGTGCCTTCCACGGCGGGCACCGAGCGAAGCCGGTTGCCGAACCCGCCCTGCAGCAGCGCCACTAGATCGTACGGATCGCCTTCGCCTCGATTTTCGAAGGCCTTGTAGGCGTGGGTGGACGAATCGAGATAGCCCTCCCGCACCAGGAAGGTCTTCAGTCGTTCCTGATCCTCGGCCGTGAGCAACTGGTCGAGCGCATGCTGGTCCATGGCCTTCAGCAGCAGCTCGTTGATGTGGCCCGTGAGGTCGGCCCTGACCTCACGCATCCGCACGCGCCGGTTGGCCAGCGGCCCCGCCGCCGCGCCCTGAAAATAGAAGTACGAGTTTTCCGCCTCGTTGATGAACACCTGCAGCGGGACGCCGAGTTCCCGGCAATACCCGAGGACGCCTTCGTGCGAGTAGGGGATGCGCCAGGGACCGACGTTGACGTATTGACCTTCGTCGAACCCGCAGACCTGACGCTCGCCGCCCACCTCCGTGTGCGTGGAGCCGCGCTGGACCGCCCACTCGAGCCCGCCTACCCGGTCGCGGGCCTCCAGGACCCGGCAGTCGTAGCCCAGCTTACCGAGCTCGTAGGCGGCCACAAGGCCGGACAGTCCGGCCCCGAGTACCAGGATCCTGGTGTTGCTGGCGGGCCGGCCCGACAATTGGGGCCGCTGCCCCGCGGCGCCCGCCATGAGATCCCACGAGCTCATCGCGCTCATCACGAGGGAGGATCCCCCAACGGCTCCGAGCTGTTCGAGGAACCGCCGCCGCGTCAGTCCGGGAATGCGGTGTAGGTGCTTCACAGCCTCTAATCATATGCCGATCGCCAGCGCGGAGGCCGCCCGGCGTGTCCCGGACGACCCAGGGATTACGGGTCAGGTTCCACAGCACGGGATCGAGGCGGTCGTGCCGTCCACTCTACCGCTGTGCTGGGCCACGCTATGACATTGGGTAGCCCCCGCGGCCCTATTGCGTTATAGTCACGCGATTGACGGATCGTCGAAACGCTCGTCACGGTCGCGCTGGCGCGCATGATGGATGAGGTGATGGCATGTCACACGACGACGCTCACACGACCCCCGCCGTACCGACGGCGGTTTCCCGCCGCAACTTCATCAAAGGTGTCGTCGCCGGCGGCGTGGCGG
>JADZBZ010000556.1 GCA_020851835.1 Acidobacteriota bacterium | reverse complement strand
TGGTCGTTGACCGAGCGGCTCGCGAGCGACGGCGTGTCGGCCGAGGGCACGGCGGGCGGCCCGTTCGATGCGGCCAGGCCCGAGCGGTCGGCCATCGATGGCAGCATCCGCGTGCTCGTGTCGAGCCTTGCCGCCCTCGACCGCGGCCTCGCGCCGCTCGACGTGCGCGTACCCGAGGCGCTGCGCGATGCCAGCGGCAACATCGACAGCCGCATCGCGCTCGGCGGCACCTTCGGCGCGCCGCGGGCCACCGTTGAGACCACGGCGCCCGCGCTCGACCTGCCCGGTATCGGCTCCACGTCGGTCGCCGCCACCGTCGATGCCGACGCCAACCGCGTGCGCGTGTCGCCGCTGCGGTTGACCCGCGGTTCCGCCGAGGTGGAGGGTACGGTGACAATCGATCTAGCGGGCCGGACGCTCGGCGGCGAAGTTCGCGCCGCGGCGCCAGACCTGCGAGGGCTGCAGGCGACCACCCCGGAAGACGCGCGCGTGGCCGGCTCGATGGAGGCGCACGCGACACTGGGCGGCACGCTCGATGCGCCCCTGGTGGAGGCCACCATCTCCAGTCCATCGCTCGAGTTCGCGGGCGACACCTACACGATGCTCGACGGCCGCCTGCGTTTCGCCGACAGCGTGCTGAGCGTGCCGTCGCTCAGCCTGCGCAAGGACGAGGGCCGCGTCGCCGTGTCGGGGCGGTACGGACTGGACGGCACGTACGCCGTCGAGCTCGATGTCTCCGACCTGGCGTGGGCCCGGGTGCTGACCGGCGACGCCGAGACACGCGCGAAGGTCAACGGCCACTTCAGCGGCGAGGGATCCGTCGAACGGCCCATGGGCGACGGTCGCTTCCAGTTCGCGATCGCCGGCGGCACCGCCGGCGATCTGATTGGCGACGGGACGATCGACGTCCAGTTGACGGGCGACCAGGGGCGGGTGAGGGTCATCGTGCCGGCGCTTGGCGCGTTCGCCCGCGGCACCGTCGGGCTGGCCGCGCCGTACGACTACCGGGGGACCGCCGTGGTCAACGAGGTGACGCTCGACACGCTCGGAGATCTGGCCGGCGTCGTGCCCGGCCGGCTCACCGGCCGCCTGAGTCTCACGGCCGCTGTTTTCGGATCGGCCGGCGGCGACCAGCCGCCGCACGCCGATCTCAACCTGCAGGAGCTGACCGCGCAGATCGCGGGCGTGCCGCTGACGCTCGTCAGGCCCGCCACCGTCACGTGGGAGCCGGGAGACATCACGATCGGCGACCTCTCGGCCACCTTCGGTTCCGGGACGATCGGCGCCGCGGGAACGTGGGCCGAGCGCGAGGACACGGTGGTCGGCGGCACTTTTCGGGGGGAGCTGTCGGAGGTGATGACCGCCGTCACGGCGTTCGGCATCGAGCCGGGCATCACGGCGACCGGCCAGATCTCCGCCGAGGCGTACGCCACGGCCAACCACGGCGATCTGATCACGAGCGTTGTGCTGGAGAACGGCGAGATCGAGGCCGCTGACGGGGTTACGCTCCGGAATCTAAGCGTGGACGCGGGGCTCACGGGCGAAGCCTTTACGCTGCGCGCGCTCTCGGGTCATCTCGACGCCGTGCAGGCGAGCGGCGACTTCACGGCCACGGGTGCGGCGATGGTGCCCGACATGAACCCCCGGCGCGCCGACGGGCGATTTGTCATCGGCGCCGCCACCTTCGATGCCGCCGGCGTGGACGTCAAGCAAACGCGTCCCTCCACGTTTTCGGTCCATGACGGCGTCCTCTCGCTCGACGACGTGGTCTGGGAGGCCGCCGGTAGTACGCTCACCGTCGGGGGCCAAGTGGACGCGTCCGGCGAGACGCCCACGCTGGATCTGTCACTGACCGGCGCGGCCGCGCTCCGGGTGCTGTCGGCGTTTCTCCCGGAGATCGCCATCGACGGCAAGGCTGACCTGGACGTGAAGGTCGCCGGCACGTTCGGAGAGCCGATCCTGTCCGGGGGCGTGACGCTCGACGCGGTGGAGATGGTCGTCCCCTCGCCACGCTTCATCGTGTCGGACCTGTCGGGCCCCATCGTGTTGTCGGGCAACCGCATCGAGCTGCGGGGCCTGAGCGGCAAGGCGAACGACGGCACGCTCGTCATCGACGGCGGCATCAACCTCGACGGTGTCAGCCTCGCCGGCGGGAAGCTGGCCGTGCAGGCCTCCGGCGTGGCCCTGGAATACCCGCAGGGGCTTCGCAGCGAGATCGATGCCCTGCTCACCTACGTAATCAGCGACGATGCGCCGCTGCTGAGCGGGGACGTCCGCATCCAGCGCAGTTCCTTCACCGAGGCCGTCAGCCTGGCGGCGCTCGCGCGGTCGGGAGCGACCACCACCGTCCGGACCGGCACGGAGGCGTCCGCGCTGGATGACCTGCGCTTGAACATCACGGTGACCACCGTCACCGACATGCGGGTGGACAATAACTACGGCCGCTTCGACGGCGCGGCGCAGCTGCGCATCGTCGGTACGGTGGCCGAGCCGGGCCTGTCGGGCCGCATCAACCTTCGGGAGGGCGGCACCATCTCGGCGGCGGGGCGCACGTTCACCATCACGAGGGGCACCATTTCGTTCACCAATCTCAACCGCATCGAGCCCGACCTCGACATCCAGGCGGTGACGCGCCTGGCCAGCCAGGGCGACGTCACGCTCACGTTGAGTGGGACGCCCGACCGGTTCGAGTTCG
>JADZBZ010000555.1 GCA_020851835.1 Acidobacteriota bacterium | reverse complement strand
CGAGGCGCAGAGCTCGCTGCGCCTCTCCACCGGCATCGGGGAGTTCGACCGGGTGCTGGGCGGGGGCATCGTGCCGGGATCGCTCGTCTTGCTCGGCGGCGAGCCTGGCATCGGCAAGTCCACGCTGTTGCTGCAGGCCACGGCGAACTTCGCCCATCAGGTCGGGCCGGTCCTCTACGCATCCGGCGAGGAATCCGAGCACCAGATCAAGTCGAGGGGGGATCGCCTCGGTGTGGGCGACGCACCGCTGTTCCTGCTGGCCGAGACCTGCATCGAGCGCATTCTCGAGGAGGTCGGCCGCCTCAAGCCCCGGCTGCTGGTGGTGGATTCGGTGCAGACGGTTTTCTCGCTGAAGTTCCAGTCGGCGCCGGGCAGCATCGGCCAGGTCCGCGAGGCGGCCACCCAGTTCCTGTTCACGGCCAAGGGCCACGACATCCCGACGTTTCTCGTGGGCCACGTCACCAAGGACGGCAACATCGCCGGGCCCAAGGCCCTCGAGCACGTCGTGGACACCGTGCTCTACTTCGAAGGCGAGCGGCACCACGCCCACCGGGTGGTGCGCGCGGTCAAGAACCGGTACGGCGCCATCAGCGAGCTGGGTGTGTTCGAGATGACGGGTGAGGGCCTCCGGCCCGTCCCCAACCCGTCGGCCCTCTTTCTGGCCGAGCGGCCCCAGGCCACGCCCGGTTCCGCAGTGCTGTGCTGCCTCGAGGGCTCGCGTCCGATTCTCGTGGAAGTGCAGGCGCTGGTGAGCACCTCCAGCTACGGCATGGCCCGGCGCATGGCCGTGGGCCTGGACCAGAACCGGCTCACGCTCCTGCTGGCCGTGCTCGAAAAGCGCGCCGGTCTGCAACTGGTGAGCGACGACGTGTTCGTCAACATTGCCGGCGGCATGAGCATCGATGAGCCGGCGGCCGACCTGGCCATCGTGTCGGCGGTCGCGTCAAGCCTCAGGAACCGGCCGCTGGCGCCGGGGACGGCGGTGTTCGGCGAGGTGGGGCTCGGTGGCGAGATTCGGGGCGTGCCACAGGCGCCGCTCCGGATCCGCGAGGCCGAGCAGATGGGGTTTACCCGCGTGGTGCTGCCGGCCGCCAACGTGGATGCGGGCGCCGGCAAGCCCGACGGGAACGACGGCCGGGCGGAATTGGTGGGTGTCCGTTCAGTCGGTGAGGCGCTCGACGCGCTCCTGGCTTGACCTGTCCCGCCGCACGGGCTACCGTGCAGGAAGTTCATCCCGTCGTCATATTGGAGCGGCAGCGTCATGGCCTGGTTCATCCTTGCCCGCCTGTTATTTACCGGGGCGGTCGTGTACTCGGCGTTCCTGCTGCAGCCTCTTGGGCCGCAGCCGGTAGCGAACCTTCTATTCGGCTTCGGGCTGGCGCTGCTGGCGGTGGTCTTCGAGTGGCAGCTGCGCGAGACCTCGGTGACGCACATGGTCGGCGCGCTCGTCGGCGGCGCCATCGGCCTGGCGCTGGCCAAGGGCATCGGCGCGGCGCTCTTCTGGGCCGACCCGGGCGACCAGCGGGTGGCCTTTCTCCATAGCTTCATCCTGCTGCTCTTCCCCTATCTGGGGCTCGTGCTCGGGGGCCGGAAGGGGGAGTGGCTCGAACCCACGCGTCTCATGAGCCTGTTCCGGGCCGTGGGGCCGGAGCGCCGCTACAAGATTCTCGACACCTCGGTCATCATCGACGGTCGCATCGCCGATCTGTGCGACACGGGCTTCATCGACGGAACCCTCGTCATCCCGCAGTTCGTGCTGAAGGAGTTGCAGATGGTGGCCGACTCGGCCGACTCGATCAAGCGCAACCGCGGGCGGCGCGGGCTCGACATCCTGCAGAAAATCCAGAAGATGACCGGCGCCGAGGTCATCGTCTCGGACGCCGACTTTCCGGAGGTGCGTGAAGTCGATCTCAAGCTCATCGAGCTGGCCCGCTCGCTCTCCGGCAAGATCGTCACCAACGACTTCAACCTCAACAAGGTCGCGCAGTTGCGCGGCGTGGCCGTGCTGAACATCAACGAGCTGGCCAACGCGCTCAAGCCCGTGGTCCTGCCGGGCGAGATCATGAAAGTATTCATCCTGAAGGAAGGCAAGGAGTACAACCAGGGCGTCGCCTATCTCGACGACGGCACCATGGTGGTGGTGGACAACGCGCGCAAGATGATCAGTAAGACCATCGACGTCGTGGTCACCAGCGTGCTGCAGACCACCGCGGGCAAGATGATCTTCGGGCGTTACCTGGATCCGAGCCAGGCTTCCCAGGCCGTGATGCAGGCCGACGAGCGGCCGCGGTCTCGGTCGAGCGTGACGCCGCCGCCCGCTCCCACGCTGCCGCCCTCCTCGTCCTTGTCCTCGTCGACGGCGGTGGCGCCGGCGTCGCTCTCCTCAGCCTCGGCGAGCCCGGCGGCCGTGCCGGCGCACCGCGCCGCCACGCAAGCCGGCAAGTAGCGGGCTCACCTCGCGCGCCCGTGTTCCACCTGCTCCGGACGGTTCTCTTCCTGATCCCCGCCATCGGGGTCTATACGGGCCTGCTGGGCGCCCTCTCGATCGGGTCGAGCCTGTTCGACCGCAGGGGCTACTTCGCCCACGCCTGCGCGCGGACGTGGTCGTGGCTGATCCTGGCCACGACGGGCGTGGAGGTTACCGTGCAGGGGCTCGAGCGGCTCGAGCGCGGAAGAACCTACGTGTTCGTGTCCAACCACCAGAGCATCTACGACATCCCGGTGCTCTTCTGGTGGATCCCGTTCCAGTTACGCATCATCGCCAAGGAATCGCTCGGCCGCTTTCCCGTGCTCGGTCCGCACCTTAAGCGCACGGGTCACATGCTCGTGGACCGCACCCGCCCCAACCGGAGCGGCATCTTCGGCTGGGCGAGCGCCCTGACGTCGAAGGGGCTGTCGTTGATTGTGTTTCCCGAGGGCACGCGGAGCCCGGACGGCCGGGTCG
>JADZBZ010000554.1 GCA_020851835.1 Acidobacteriota bacterium | reverse complement strand
GGAGGCCACCTTGACGGCCTGTTCCGTGAGGTCGGCGCCGGCCGGAGGCTGCAGGGCCGTCACCGCGTAGAGATCGATGGACGAGACGTCGGCCGGCGTCTGGCCACTCACATTCGCCGACGGCACGGTGACCCAGACGTACGCCTCATCGCCGATCCGCGCCGCCTGGGCATTGCCCGGCGGCGCGGGAATCCGCGCCAGGGGCGGCAAGGGCGGTCCCTTCTTCCCGCAGCCGGAAGCGGCGGCCGCGCAGACAGCCAGCGAGACCATAACTCGGGAGCCCCGGCGGACCAGGGTCACAGGATGTAGCGGGACAAATCGTCGTTGCCTACGATGTCCGCGAGCATGCGGCGCACGTAGGCCGCGTCGATGGTGATGGACCGGCCAGTGATCTCCGGGCCCTCGAACGAGATTTCGTCGAGGAGCCGTTCCATGATCGTGTGGAGCCGCCGGGCCCCGATGTTCTCGGTCTGCTCGTTGACGCGCGCCGCGAATTCGGCGATGAGGGCGACCGCCTCGTCATCGAAGGTCAGGGTGACGCCTTCGGTCGCCATCAGAGCGGTGTACTGCTTGACCAGGGCACTGCGCGGCTCGGTGAGAATCCGGACGAACTCGGCCTGGCCGAGCGCTTCGAGCTCGACGCGGATGGGGAACCGCCCCTGCAGTTCGGGAATCAGGTCGGACGGCTTCGACACGTGAAAGGCGCCCGCGGCGATGAACAGGATGTGGTCCGTTCGGACCATGCCGTGCTTGGTGTTCACGGTCGTGCCCTCGACGATGGGCAGGATGTCTCGCTGCACGCCCTCCCGGCTGACATCCGGTCCCTGAGCTCCCTCGCGGCCGGCCACCTTGTCGATCTCGTCCACGAAGATGATGCCCGAGTTCTCGACGCGCCGCACCGCGATGCCCGAGACGGCATCCATGTCCACGAGCTTCTGTTCCTCGTCGGCCCGCAGGCGGCCCTTGGCTTCGGACACGGGTACGCGCTTGCGCTTGGAGCGGCCCTGGAAGAGCCCGGGCATCATGTCCTTGAGATTCAGGCCCACCTCCTCGACCGACGACCCCTGGATGATCTCGAACGACGGCACGCCCCGGTCCTGCACCTCGATCTCGACCACCCGATCGTCCAGCTGCCCGGCGCGCAGGCGTTCGCGCATACGCTCGCGGGTGGCCTGCTGCGCCTCGCGCGCCGAGGCCGCAGTTTCGTCGGGCGCCACCGGCCGGGGCGGCAGCAGCAGATCGAGCAGACGCTCTTCCGCTGCCTGGTCGGCCTTGGCGGCGACCTCGCGCAGCTGCTCCTCGCGGACCATGTCCACGGCCAGCTCGACCAGGTCGCGCACCATCGACTCGACGTCGCGCCCGACATAGCCCACCTCGGTGAACTTCGAGGCCTCGACCTTGATGAACGGCGACTGCGCGAGACGAGCGAGTCGCCGCGCAATCTCGGTCTTGCCGACCCCGGTCGGCCCGATCATCAGGATGTTCTTCGGCGCGACGTCATCGGCCAGGTCGGGCGGCAGCTTCTGGCGGCGCACACGATTGCGCAACGCAATGGCCACCGCACGTTTGGCCCGGCTCTGCCCTACGACGTATTTGTCGAGTTCGGCGACGATCTCCCTCGGCGTCAACGTGTCGATGGCGGTGGCCGAGCGCTCAGGCAACGAGATCACAGCTCCTCGATGGTCAAGGAGGAGTTGGTATAGATGCAGAGCTCGGCGGCCACCTGCATGGACGACTCGGCGATCGCCCTGGCATCGAGCGTGGTGGCCCGCGCCAGCGCCTTCGCGGCGGCCTGGGCGAACGCCCCGCCGGACCCGATGCCGATGATGCCCTCATCGGGCTCGATGAGGTCGCCCGTCCCCGACAGGAGATACATCGACCGTGGATCGGCGACGATGAGCATCGCCTCGAGGCGGCGAAGGGCCCGGTCCACGCGCCAGTCCTTGGCCAGTTCCACCGCCGAGCGCTCGAGATTGCCGCGATACTCGTCCAGCTTGGCCTCGAAGCGCGCAAAGAGCGCGAAGGAATCGGCCGCCGATCCAGCGAACCCGGCCAGGACCTTGCCGTTGTACAAACGACGAATCTTGCGCGCGCCCCGCTTGACGACGACCGCGCCCAGCGTGACCTGACCGTCACCGGCCAGCACGGTGCGCTGGTCGCGCCGCACGGCCAGAATCGTGGTCGCGTGGATACGCGAAGGTGTGGAAGTCATGCTCGACTTGCTAGTCTCTCATGAGGACAGCCAGCGCACGAAGTGGAGGACACCGGAACGTGCACGTCCAGCCGGATCGCAGGATGACCATCAAGGAGGCCAGGCGATCCTCGAATCGTTGAACGATGGCCCGGCTGCTTCGGCGAGCCGGGCCACGCTACCTCCTCGAGAACCACCAGTACAGGGGCAGGCCCAGGGCGATGACGAACAACCCGGCGGCCGACGGTCCGAGCGCCTGGCCGCTGGTGAGCGGGGTGACCAGGTCGGTCCAGAGCGCGTTGAGCACGATCAGGAGGCTCGCCACAGCGAAGATGCCCGGCGCCCATGGATAGCCGAGGG
>JADZBZ010000553.1 GCA_020851835.1 Acidobacteriota bacterium | reverse complement strand
GATCGAACCGCGCGTGCAGCCGCTTGATGAACTCGTGCTTGACCAGATACTGGTCCACGAACTCCTGTGCGCGCAGGATGGCCGTGAAGTTGACGCTCGACTCGCCGAACGTATGATACCGGACGAACGGTTCGAAAGCCGGAACCCCGCCGGTCACCGTCCGCATCACCTCCGCGCCCACCTCCATGACGGCGCGCTCGACCGCCTCCAGGTCGCTGGCGTAGTCCACGCCCACCTCCACGAGCACGGCCATGTCCTTCGACGGCAGGTCGTGGTTGACGACGGTGGCGTGGGCGAGTTTCGCGTTGGGCACGATGACCACGTTGTTGGCCAGCATCCGCAGGCGGGTCGACCGCCAGCTGAAGTCCGCGACGTAGCCTTCCTGGCCGGAGTCGAGCTTGATGTAGTCGCCGACGCGAATCTGGCCGGCGAGCGTTACGAAGAGCCCGGCGAAGAAGTTGGCCAGCGGTTCCTGCAGCGCGAGGGCGACGGCGAGACCGCCGATGCCGAGCGCGGTGAGCATCGGGGTAATCGACAGGCCGAGGCCGTTGAGCACCACCAGCGCGCCCAGCACGGCCACCAGTGCCCACGCGATGTTGCGTGTGAGGCTCGAGGCCTGGACGCCCGGAGCCACCAGAGCGCCGACGGCGTCGGTGGCCCGACTCGCGACGGCGGCCAGCGTCAGGGTGACCGACAGGGCGCCGACGACGAAGATCCCCTTCTCGGCGAAGACACGCGCCTCCGGGGAGAGCGGCCAGGAACCGGACGCGAGCCAGAGGCCCACCAGCGCGAACCACCACGGGAGCCGCCGGCGCGCGAGCCCCGCGGCCTGGCGAGCCCATTCGTGCTCGGGTCCGGTGAGCCAGCGTCGTACCTGGACGGCCATGGCACCGCCGAGCACGAAGCCGACGGCCCAGCCCGCCGCGACAACGGCCAGGCTCCAGGTCAGGGTTGCGGCCCAGTTCGGCCATTGCGAGACGTCAGGCATGCCTAGTCGCCTCCCTCGCGGCGAGCCACGCGCCGGCTCCGCGGGCCCCCGGGTTCGGTGGTGGACGGGACGTCAGGCTCGAGGAACCCGGCGAGCCGCTCGAACACCCGGCGCGTCGCGGCGCGATCCCGTGCATTGATGCCGTCGAGCGCCTCGGCCACGGCGGCTTCCACCGTACCGTCGCCGGTGGCGTTGGCACGGGCGCCGCGGGCGGTGAGCTTCAGGACCGCGCGGCGGCGATCGCCCGGGTCGTCGGTCCTGGTGAGCAGCCCCTGGGTGGCGAGACGCTGGAGGATGCCGGTAAGGGTGCTGGGGTGCAGCAGCAGAATCGACGCCAGCTCACCGGCCGAGAGGCCCGGGAAGAGGCCGACCACGCGCAGGACGAGCCGCTGGGGCCCGGTGACGCCGGTGCGGGCGGCCATGCGCTTCGACGTGGTTTCGATACCGTGGACGACGGCCCAGAGCAGCTGCATGAACTGCAGCACGTCGGGCAGCTCGAGGGCGCGGGGGCGGAGGACCATCTCAGGCATGTTGGTTTGAACTCAAAGTGTGCGATGGTATCATGAAAGGCTATGTCATCCGAGCGCCTGCTCATCGTGTCCAATCGCCTGCCCGTCTCGGCGTGGCTGGGCGCCGGACGCGTGCGGCTGAGTTCGGCCAGTGGCGGCCTGGCGACCGGTCTCAAGCCCTGGCACGAGCGTTCCAACGGGCTGTGGATCGGGTGGCCGGGCGACATCTCGCGCTTCAGCGACGCGCAACGCGCCGAGCTCGACCGCGAACTCGCCGCGCGAGGCATCGCGCCCGTGCACCTGACCTCGGAACACATCGACCGCTACTACCACGGGTTCTCCAACCGCGTGATCTGGCCGCTGTTCCACTATCTCATCGACCGCGTCCCCGTGCAGGCGGCCGGGTGGGAGGCCTATCGCCAGGTGAACCAGCTGTTCGCCGACCTGGTGGCCCGCGAGTATCGCCCCGGCGACACGATCTGGGTGCACGACTACCAGCTCATGCTGGTGCCGTCGCTGCTGCGCGAGCGGCTGCCCGAGGCGCGCATCGGCTTCTTCCTCCACATCCCGTTCCCGTCGTCCGAAGTGTTTCGCACCTTGCCCTGGCGGGCGGCCATCCTCGATGGTCTGCTCGGCGCCGATCTCATCGGGTTTCATACGTTCGGATACCTGCGCCACTTCCTGAACTCGCTGCAGTACGTGCGGGGCATCGAGGCCGACATCGACCGCGTGCGCCTCGGCGAGCGCGATGTGAAGGTGGGCGTGTTTCCGATGGGGGTCGATGCGGCCCGCTTCACCGAGCTTGCGCGCGACGCGGATGTGGTGGCCGAGGCGGAAGAGATTCGCCGCGAGGCCGGCGGGCGGCGGATTCTGCTGGGGATCGATCGCCTGGATTACACGAAGGGGATTCCGCGCCGGCTGCAGGCGGTGGCGCGGCTGCTGACCGCCGAGCCCGAGCTGCGCGACAAGGTCCGCTACATCCAGGTAGCCGTGCCGTCCCGCGGCGAGGTGGACGCCTACCAGCGCTTCAAGCGTCAGGTGGAGGAGAGCGTCGGCCGCATCAACGGCGCCTGCGGCACCGTCCACTCCGCGCCCATTCACTACATGCACCGGTCGGTGCCGCTGCGGCAGCTCGTGGCCCTCTTTGCGGCCGCCGACGTGATGCTCGTCACGCCCCTGCGCGACGGGATGAACCTGGTCGCCAAGGAGTTTGTCGCCTCCCGCGTCGACGAGGACGGCGTGCTCGTCCTCAGCGAGTTCGCGGGTGCCGCGGCGGAGCTGGACGGTGCGATGG
>JADZBZ010000552.1 GCA_020851835.1 Acidobacteriota bacterium | reverse complement strand
TGGTTCGGCGCCCGCTTCGAGGGGCCGTTCGTGGAGGGCCAGACCGCCCGCGGGCGCATCACGATTCCAGGCTACGACCACCTCACCATCGAGATCGCCATCGTCGGGATGGAGGTCGGGCGCCGCCTCTCGTACAAGTGGCATCCGTACGCCGTGGACCCTTCGGTGGACTACTCGGGCGAACCGATGACGCTGGTCGAGTTCAGTCTGGAAGACGAGGGCGCTGATACGAAGCTGACGGTGATCGAGTCGGGGTTCGACCAGATCCCGCTGGCGCGCCGCGCCGAGGCCTACCGCATGAACGAGGGCGGCTGGACGGCGCAGGTGAAGAACATCGCCGGCCATGTCGCGGCGAAGTGACCAGGCGGCCCGCAGGCTGGCCGGCGCCGCGCCGGTGTTCGCGGCCCTTGGCGACGCCACGCGGTTGGGGGTGATGGCCCGGCTCTGCCAGGAGGGGCCGCAGTCGATCGCGCACCTGAGCGAGGGGGCGGGCGTCACGCGCCAGGCGGTGACCAAGCACCTCGAGGCGCTCTCCGCAGCCGGCCTGGTGCGCGACCACTGGTCGGGTCGGGAGCGGATCTTTCAGCTGGAGCCCCGGCGCCTGGAGCTGGCGCGTCGCGAACTCGATCGCATCTCGGATCAATGGGATGCGGCCATTGGCCGGCTCCAGGCTTTCATCGAAGAGGAGCAATAGGCGATGCGCGTTGACGCGATTCCAGGCGCTTTGTTGACGTATGGAGGGGTGAACTTCAGTTCCGCCTGAAAGGTCGCGGCAGACTCGCCGTATTCGCCTCCGTCAATCCGCCGCGATCGGCGCGGCCCGAAGATCGGCGGGGCCACGGGGCCGTCGTTCGTCTCCCGACGCCGTATACTGATACCTGCCTTTGAGCTAATCTCCGCTCCCACTCAATCGTGAGGTTTCTGTTGTCGCCAACACACGCACCTCGCATCCTGCGCGCCTC
The DNA here is from genome assembly GCA_020851835.1 of Acidobacteriota bacterium. Taxonomy (GTDB): domain Bacteria; phylum Acidobacteriota; class Vicinamibacteria; order Vicinamibacterales; family UBA2999; genus VFZN01. The sequence goes on along the minus strand of JADZBZ010000552.1, from coordinate 2,352 downwards.
CGCCGTTTCCATCCTCTTCCTCTTCGGGATCTTCTCGATGCCCGCCGCGCGGGCACAGTCCAGGGCCGCCACCGCGCCGTACGATCCGCGGGTCACGTTCGCACCGCTGGCGCTGCCCGATCCCGTCAACCGCTATCGATCGAGCAGCGGCGCGCCCGGGCCCGACTTCTGGCAGAACGCCGTCGACTACGAGCTGCACGCGTCGCTCGACACCGCGGCCAGGCAGTTGCAGGCGACCGAGATCGTCACCTACACGAACCACAGCCCCGATGCGCTGACGAGCCTGTGGCTGCAGCTCGATCAGAACACGTATCGCAAGGATTCCCGCGCCCGGCTCATCGCCTCGGGCGGACGCCGCGGACGCGGCGGACGGGGTGCGCGCGCCGGTGAGGCGCCCCAGGACACGACGACCGACGGGTTCGTGTTCGATTCCGTCGAGATCGAGTCGGGATCGCAGCGCGCGAAGGCCGACTACCTGGTGAACGATACCCGCATGCAGATCCGCCTCGGCCAGCCTCTCGCGGGGCACGGCGGTGCGCTGAAGATCCACATCGCCTACCACTACCAGATCCCCGGTGTGTGGGGCGGCCGGACGTCCTGGGGCCGCTCGGAGAAGGGCGATATCTACGACATGGCCCAGTGGTACCCGCGGATGGCCGTCTACGACGACCTGCGCGGATGGGACACGCTGCCGTATCTCGGCAGCGAGTTCTACCTCGAATACGGGCACTTCGATTACTCCCTGACCGTCCCGTCCAACATGATCGTCGTCGGTTCGGGTGAACTGGTGAATCCCAAGGACGTGCTCACCCAGACGCAGATCGATCGGCTCGCGCAGGCTCGCGCGAGCGACAAGACGGTTTACATCCGGACGCCCGCCGAGGTGTCGGATCCCGCGAGCCGCCCGAAGCGGGACGGAACCCTGACCTGGCACTTCCAGATGGATCGCACGCGCGACGTCACCTGGAGCGCCTCGCCGGCGTTCGTGTGGGACGCCGCGCGCATGAATCTTCCGGGCGGCAAGACGGCGCTCGCCATGAGCGTCTACCCGCCGGAGAGCGTGGGGCCGGACGCGTGGGACAAATCCACCGAGTACGTGAAGGACACGGTGGAGCGGTTCTCGACGCAGTGGTACCCGTACCCCTGGCCGGCGGCGGTCAGCGTCGCGGGCTTTTCGACCGGCATGGAGTACCCGGGGATGGTCTTCGACGGCATCACCGACAAGGGTGCGTTCCTGTTCTGGGTGACCGCGCACGAGATCGGCCACAACTGGTTTCCGATGATCGTCGGCTCGAACGAGCGCCGGCACGCCTTCATGGACGAAGGCTTCAACACGTTCATCGACATCGGGGAGTCGGCCGAGTACGCCGGCGGGAAGTACGGCCCGAAACGCGACTCGGAATATTCCGCGGGGGGCGAGCCGCCGGACATGATCCTGAAGGTGCTGGACAACCCGGTCGCACCAACGCTCATGGCGCCGGCCGATTCCTACGGCGGCGCGCTCACGCATCCGGTCAGCTACTTCAAGAGCGCCTACGGGCTGGTGCTGCTGCGCGAGCAGATCCTCGGCCCCGAGCGCTTCGACCGGGCTTTCCGCAAGTACATCGCCGACTGGGCGTTCCATCATCCATCGCCGTCAGACTTCTTTCGCGAGATCCAGAGCGAGGGCGGCGAGGATCTGAGCTGGTTCTGGCGCGGCTGGTACCTCAACAACTGGACCTACGACGTGTCGGTCGACTCGATCGAGGGGTCGGAGGCGACGATCGGCAACCATGGGCAGCTCGTGCTGCCCACGACGGTCGAAGCGACCTTCCAGGACGGATCCACGTCGAGGGTGACGCTGCCGGTCGAGACCTGGCTCACGCAGGGCGTCTACCACTGGCGGCCTGCGAGCCCGTCGCCCATCGTGTCCGTCACGGTCGATCCCGACCACGTCCTGCCCGACGACGACCGCGCGAACAACACAAGGAAGAGCCAGTAGAACGCGCCATCATGGACTGCGAGCGCGCCGGCCTCGAGCGCGACCCGGCGTGATGACCAGGCAGGTATCCTGCCTTGGGCGCAGGGGGTCGCTGGCCTGCCCGCCGGTGGCCTCGGCGAAGGAGGGTTCGAATCCAGTCGCCCCGGCCACATCTGTCAAGAATCCTCACAAGTTATTCGTAGGGCGGGACTTCAGTCCCGCCGATCGGTCAGCCGGCCGTCATCGACTCCACGCGAGTAGCTTCCTCATGTGTTCCCCCTCGAGCTCATGGCCGCGGATTGTAGTCGATACGGGGCGGGGCCTTCGCCGTGGGCGCGGAGCCGTTCACCGGCCACGGAACGTCTCGGCGGAGCCCGGCGCAACGAAGTCGA
>JADZBZ010000551.1 GCA_020851835.1 Acidobacteriota bacterium | reverse complement strand
TGCGGTCTGGCAGAGGGGCGGATCCCTCTTCTGGGGCCGCAAGGCCGTTTCGATCTGGCTGTTGGCCGCGCTCCTGCACGGCCCGGCCTTGGCCGAGGCCGGTTTGCATCCCGAGTTGCCCGCGCTGCCCGAGGCGGCCACGATTCTGGTGCAGATCGCTGCCGCATCGGTGGCGCTCGGTCTGGGGTTGCTGCTGGTTGTGGCGCTCGTCGGCCGGCGCTCCTGGCCGCGCGCCCGACACGTGTCCTGCCGGCGCTCCGGCGCGGCAGGCTCGGGTCGTACTTCCTGCTTCGCTCCGCGACCGCCTCCATCCCTCGTCGAACCCGCGCTCGTATAGCCGTGGCCGCCGCGCCGGTGCGCGTGGTCACCAACATTCGTTGTTCAGCATTGGAGCGGCAAGTCGCGCGCGCTCGCGCGCGCCGGGTCGTGCGGACGTCCCAGGGGGTGGCCGCGCCGGGGTTGCCGCACGGAGTGGAGTGAGATGCGTATTCGCACGAGTATTGGCGTGATGGTGCTGCTGCTGGCGGGCGTGCTGTCTGCGGAAGCGGCCACGATTCGAGGCGTCGTGACCGACTCGAGCGGCGCGCCGGTACCGGACACGCGGGTCGTCCTGCGTGACGTGGCCACGCGGCAGGAGATCGTGGTGCAGACCGGTCCGGACGGCGGCTACGAGGCCGACGTGCCGGCCACCGGCACCTACCTGGTGAGCGTCACGCGCGAAGGGTTCTCTGAGGCGGCCGAGACCGTTGTGGTTGCCTCGGCGACCGATCAATTCAACGTGCCCCTCACCCTCGAAGTGGGGTCGGTGGCGACGGCGGTGGTCGTCACCTCTTCGCGCGCCGAGCGCGACATCAAGCAGATTCCACTGCACGTGGACACGATTACGAAGGCCGCGGTCGAGCAGACCAACCAGGCTTCCACGGGCGATGCCCTGACCATGGCCGCTAACATCACGCCGGTGGGCAACGGGCCCTTCGGCGTGCGGCCGCGGCTGCGCGGTCTCGACTCGACGCGCCTGCTCGTGCTGGTGGATGGCGAGCGGCTGAACACGGCCCGCCAGGCGACGGATCGCACGGGCGCCGAAGTCGGTCTCGTGTCGCCGGATGCGATCAGCCGGCTGGAAGTCGTCAACGGCGCCGGCACCCTGATGTACGGGTCGGACGCGCTGGCGGGCACCATCAACATCATCACCAACGAGTCGACCTTCACGCCGCAGGCCCAGTGGCTGTACGGGTTCAACGGCTTCTACAGCTCCAACGAGAACGGTATGCGCGGCACGGGCACGGTGGGCATCACGGCCCCTGATTACACCATCCGGGTACAGGCCGGCGCCGAGAAGTTCGACAACTACAAGGCCGGCAAGCTGGGTGTCGAGGACACGCGGCCGTACTTCGCCTCGGGCCGGCTACGACGCGCCGACACCATCGACGACAGCTTCGGGTTCACCTTCGGCGCGTTCCCGGACCCGTTCAACGCTCCCTACGTCAGAACCGGCAACGAGATCCTGAACTCCCAGGCCAAGGGCAACTTCGTGAATGCCACCGGCAGCGTCAAGGTCGGTGAACGGCGCACGGTGCGGGTGCGCTACCAGCGGCGGCGGATGGAGGACGTCGGCTTCCCTGACTTCGTGGCGCCCTATTTCTTCAACGCCACGTCGCTTCCGCACAGCAATCTCGACCGCGTGTCGGCCCGGTACGAGGCGCAGGCCGTGACCCCCTGGCTCGCCAACCTCTCACTCACGGCCTACTACCAGCGGACCGAGCGGATGCTGCGCAACGTGCTCCCCGTGCAGTTCCCCGCGCCGACGCCGACGGTGTTCTTCCCAATCAGCGTGTTCCGGCTCGACATCCTCTCCGAGACCGAGCAGCGCGTGTGGACGCCGGGGCTCGACTTGCAGGCCGTGTTCGTGCCGGCCTCCAACCACTTGCTGACGACGGGGATGACCTTCTACCGCGATCGAAGCAGCGACCGGCGCTTCACGAGCACGCAGATGTCGATGGTCGGCCAGGTTGCGCTCGGCCAGCGGGGGCCCGCCCCGGTGGTCTTCCCGGCCCCGGTGCCCCTCGGCCCGCCGTCGGTGGCCAACCCGGTTCGCGTGCCCAACGCCAGCCTTCGAGACATTGCGGTGTTCGCGCAGGATGAATGGCGCGTCCGACCGAACGTCTCGATCGTGGCCGGCCTGCGCGGCGACTTCTACAACGTGACCACCGACGCCACGCCCGGGTACGAGGTGGCCTCCCTCGTGGTGGGCGCGCAGCCGGCCATCGACCCGGCCACGCTGCCCAATCCGGACGGCGCCACCTATACGCGCCAGGCGTTGACGGGCGACATCGGGCTGGTGGCCAATCCGGACGGCCGGATCAGCCCGTACATCCGCTTCGGCCGCAGCTATCGCTATCCCAACCTCGAGGAGATGCTGTTTGCCGGGCCCGCCACGGTGGGCAGCATCGTGCCGAACGTCCAGGTGGAGCCCGAGACCGGCCGCAACTTCGACACCGGCGCCAAGTTCGCCGTGGGCCGGGTGTCGGGCGGCGCCTACTTCTTCGTGAACCAGTACCAGAACTTCATTGCGCAGGATCTGGTGGTGGCCACCACACCCTCGGGCCCGCTGGCCCAGGCCACCAACTACGCCGACGTTCGCATTTCTGGAATCGAGTTCTCGGCTGACACTCCCATCGTGCTCGGCCGCGGCGTGCTGACCATCTCGGCGTCGGGCGCCTTCACGCGCGGCACGATCACCTCGGGGGTCAACCCGCTGGACGGCGAATCCCTTGCCGACACGCCGGCCGACAACATCACGCCGTCCCGGGTCATCGCGGCGGCGCGCTACACGGAGCCGGGCAACCGCTGGTGGGTGGAGTACGGCGTCCGGGCCCAGGGGAAGGTGGCGCGCACCGCCCGAACGCTGCTCGATTCGCCGTTCATCATCGCGCAGGACCTGCTCTCGCTCGAGGGCCTGACCCTGCAGCGCATCGGCTGGGGCGTCAACCTGACACGGGGCCGCGATCGCCTCGGGCTCAGCTTCGCGGTCGAGAACCTGACCAACGAGTACTACCGCGAGCAGTTCCAGTTCGCGCCGGCCCGCGGGCGCAGCTTCACCGTCGGCCTGAACGTCGGGGCCTTCTAGTCCCCTGTTCGGGCTGAGTCGTTCGAGGCGCGCGCCCGTGTGCTCCAGCGCCTACTTCATCCGCTGCAGGTCCGCTTCGGCGGCGATGTAGCCGAAGGCATTCCAGCCGCCGCCCGACACGACCTTCTCGAAGATGGCCCGCGCCTTTGCCGCGTCACCCGTGACGAAGTAGTAGTTCCCGACGCCGTAGCCCTGCGTCGCCACGGTGGTGTCGTCGGCCGTCGACGTATCGAGCAACGCCTCGGGCGTCTCGAGACCCTTGTACATCAGCAGGCGGCGGTGGTACGACTGGTTCTCGAGGATGTCCATCTTGGGCGTGATGCGCTCGAGGACCTTGGCCGCCTCCGCCTTGCGGCCCAGCCGCATCAGCGTCATCCACATCCAGTCGCTCGTGGCGGCGACCGAGTCGTCGTTGTTGGACACCTTCATACACGCAAGGTAGGCGTCGTGGGCCTGGTCGTAGTGCCCCTGCAGGTAATGCGTGAGCCCGAGGTGATACCAGATGTTGAACTGCAGCGTGCTCCGCGGGAGGCCGGCCGCGTTGGGAGCGCCGTCGGGCTCCACCTCGTCGGGCTGCCCCATGACGAGCGAGACGGCCTTCTCGAAATCGGCCTGCGCGTTGCCGAACTGGCGCAGCGTGATGTAGCGGTGGCCGCGGTGGCGATAGAACCGGGCGTCCTCGGGATAGCGCTCGATGCCCCTGGTGAAGGTGTCGATGGCATCGCGATAGCGCCACAGGTAGGCCTGCCGGCGCCCGAGCCAGACCATCGCCTCGGGCGTGGTCGTGTCGGCCAGGGACTGCACTTCCTGGAGGTCGCGCTCGAGCTTGTCGCGGTTCGGAATCGGGTTTGGCGGGAACAGCGGCTTCCCGGAGAGCGAAGTCGCTTCAGGGGTTGGCTGGGTCGTTGCGGGCGTCACGGGCGCGGCCGATTCGGCGGTGGGTGCGGGCTGCGAGCACGCTGCGCAGACCGCCACCACGATGAGGCTCAGCAGTCGGGTCATGGACACTCCGGGCAAGACTCTAGCACGCCGCCAACGGATAGAGGCGCTAGGAGCGGCCGACGACGTCTTCTTCGGCGTCGGGGTGATCGAGCAGGTCGCGCTGGAGGCTGCTTTCGAGCCTGCGCGTCGTCGTCTCCACCTGCGCCGGGCTCTCGATGGCGTCGCCGGTGGCGGCGCCCAGCTCCTTGAACTTGCGCATCGACACCATGACGCGCGCGTCGTACGCACCCACCGCCTCGTTGAACGCACGCACG
>JADZBZ010000550.1 GCA_020851835.1 Acidobacteriota bacterium | reverse complement strand
GCTCCAAGTCCTCGGCGAGCGCAAGCCGCCGGTCGGGAAACGGCGCCCGCATGGATTCTCTCGCCAACGCCAGCACATCCGACAGGTTCAGGGCACACCACAGCACAACCGCAGCGCCGAGGCCCGCCCGAATCGTGGGTGCGCGCCACGTTTGCAGGGCCATGACGAGGGCCCCGACCGGGATCATCACGCCCAGCAGGTTGTAGCGGAGCGTCGCGACACGGATGTCGCTGCAGGTGGCGAAGCCGTACACCAGGGTCGAGATCAGGCCGACCAGCACGAGGTAGCCGCCGATGTGACTGGACGGCGGAGCCGCCCCGCCCGGGGCGCCCGGCTGACGCCTGCTCGCGAACCAGTGCCAGCCACCGGAGGCGAGTCCGACGGCGGTGAGGGCGCCGACCCAGAGGGCGAGGCCGTCCTGGCCCGAGAAGACGCCCGTCAACACCCCGTACTCGCTGAGCGGCGCCGGCCACCCGCCGATCAGGCGTGGCAGGTGTTCACCCACGAGGCGGCTGGCGCGCTCGGGCCAGTTCGCCGGGTCGATGCAGATGCGGCCGCCAACCGTCTCGACGATGGTGGCGACCAGCCTCGGGTCGTCGCCGCGGCTGCCTGGGCCAAGCCCGTTGGCAAACGGTTGGATGGCCGCGGCCAGGCTGCGAACGCCCACAAACGCGAGACCCGCAACGGCCCAGCGCCGGGTCGCCTCGGCCGCGAGTGCCAGTCTGGAGGGGCCGGCCAGGACTCCCGCCGCGTCGAGGATGAGCAACGCCGCCGCTCCGTATGCCGTGAACTCACGGTGCAGCATGCCGACGCCGAGGATGACGCCCAGGGCCCACGGCCGGGCACGTGTCACCCAGAGCAGCAGCACGTAGAGCCAGGGTTCCACATTGCCGCCGTTAGCCTCGGTCACCCGCGCCGCGACGCCCGCCGCGGGCACCGCCAGTGGCAGCACCGCGAGGGAGGCCACCCAGGGCCGCAGGCGCGCCTCGGTCACCAGCACGCCTAGCAGCATCACGACCACACCGATGTTGATGAGGACCAGTGGTGTCTTGAGCGCGGTGACCGTCGGTCCGGCGACGAGCATCACCGGGGCGGCCAGGTACGCCTCGACAGCCAGCATGTAGTTCTGGCCGTAGTAGAACAGCGGGAACGCGCGTGCCTCGCTGATGTGCTTCGCCATCAGCCCGACGATGGCCTGGTCGGAATCGAAGTGCGTGGCGGGCCACCAGACGAACGGCCATGCGCGCAGCAGCACGAGGGCAGCCAGCACCACGGCGACGGACCAGAAGGCGGAGCGTGACGTCATTGCGCGGGTCGCGCAGACGAGCCACGCGGACGCCGTAGAATACGCCAAACCATGGCACCGCGGTCCGTTGTTCACTCCCTGGCCGTCGCGGGAATCATCGTCGCGGTGGCGCTGGCCGCCTGGTGGTTGCTGGCGCCGCGCGCCGCCATGCCGCCCGTGTCGCCGCTGGGCGATCAATGGGTGTACACGACCGCCGACGATCCTCGCCTGCCCTTGATTGAGCCGGTCGTGCACGCCGCGTGGGAGAGCGGGTCGCCGGCGGGCGCGCACCTGCTGGCCGTCGTCGTCCTCGCGGCGGGCGCAGGCATGGCGATCGTGGCCGGAGCGAGCGCAACGGCCGTGCTGTTCGTGCTGCTGGCGCTGGCGCTCGACGCCTCGTTCGGCGCTGCGCTGGTGCATGGATCGGGTCTGGCCGTGGCGGTGGGACTGGTCTGGCTGGCCGCGGGCGGCGCCTTCAGCGAGTCGTCGCATCCGGGACCCCGGCCCTGGCTCCGGTCGCTGGCCGCCATCCTCCTGTGGGCCCTGGCGGTGTGGTGGCACTGGCTGGCTCTGGCGGCGTGGCCCATCGTCTTCGCGGGGCTCCGACGCCGGCCCGAGCGTTCCGCGTGGATGGCGTGGACGCTGGTGTCGCTCGTCGCCGGCAGCGCGGCCTTCGTGGCCCACCTGGCGTGGATGGCGGGCGTGGCGCAGCAGCAGGCCTTTGCGCCGGACGTGGCTCTGAGGTGGCGTGACGTGCTGGTCGTCGCCTTCGACTCGAGACCCCGGCTGCCCATCGGGAGCTTCGCGGCGCCGGAAGTAACCCATCGGTTGCCGAACCTGGCCACGGCGCTGGTGGCAGTGGGCCTTGCGTTTGGCACGTCGGCGCGCTGGTGGCGGCGCTCGGTAATGCTCACCGCGGGGTGCATCGCCGCCGCTGGTGTCGGGTGGCCCGAGTGGCAGGCCGAGGCCCTGCGCTTCGGCCTCTGGCTGATGACACCGCTGGCCGCGGTGGGCCTGACATGGGCCTCGCGCCAGACCGGTCCGCATCGCCAGTGGCTTGCCGCCGGCGCGCTCGGCGCCGTCCTGGTGGCCGAGGCCGTCGCGACGAGCGCCCGTCCGTTGACCGGGCAGGACGCGCGCGGGTTTCGCGACGCATTGGAAGACGAACTGGGCGACGCGGCGGCGGCGGCCGGTGGGCTGGTCATCATGGCCGAAGACACGCGGCTCGACTCGGCACTTTCGGCGTGGATGGCCGGCCGGCCAGACGTCTGGCGCGCCGCCCAGGACGGCGCGGTCGTCGCCGAGGCGCTGTCCGCCGGCCGAACCGTGCTGGCGGGCCCCACCGCCCGGCAACACCTGCTACTCGCCGGCGTGCAGTTCTCCGACGCGTTTGTCATCGCCGATCCGGCGCCGCTCGGGATGTCGGTGGCGGACGCGGTACTTCGATGCGCGATTGTGCGCGCCGATCGCTGGAGCCTGCTGCCCGGCGTGGAATACAGCGGCCGGCTGGGCGTCGACGTGCCCGCGCGCCCGGGCGGGGAGATGCAGGTGATCGTCGGCGACACGCTGCCGCTGGCGGTGCGCGTCGAAACGCCCGACGGTCGGCCCGTGCCCGTGAACGCCGAGGCGCTGTTGCGCGGGCCGGGCAGCAGCGCCCCGCCGGCCGACTACTGGCTCGAGAGCGGCACGCCGGAGCAGGGTCCGCCCTTGGCCAGCCGGCTGCACCTGGCGGCGCATCCGGTGCGCTCGACGCTTCTGTCGCTGCGCCTGGGCCGCCGGGCGCCTCGCGTCCTCGCGCGGCTCGTCGGGTTCGACAAGGACGCGCGCGGGCGCATCTGCGCGGCGCCGGTGGGGCAGCGGGTGCTCTTCCGCGGCGGGCTGCCGGTCACCCAGGTCCCGCTGGACGAACAGGACCTGTTCGGACGCGGATGGTACGGCGTGGGGAATACGCCCGCCGGGGTCCGCACGCGAGGGACCGACACCGACCCCGTGCTGCTGCTGCGGTCGGCTGAGCGGACCTCGATTGTCGTGGAACTCGACGCCGAACCTGCCGTGAACGCCGAGGGCTTCGACGGCGTGGAACGCGAAGACTCCGCCGGAGCCGCCGATGGTGCCGCTGGCTCAGGCCGGCGAGGTGTTAGGGCCGCAGATCAGGCCGGTGGCGCCGAGGGCTCCGGGCAAGGAGATCGAACCGGGCCGGGCGCCGGCCGACCGGCGCTGGTCACGCTGCATGTCAACGGCATCGACGTCGGGACCCGCCCAATGGCGCCCGGGATGGGCCGCTACCGATGGCGTGTCGCGGCTGGTGTGTGGCTGGCCGGGACCAATGAGCTGTGGTGGCACGTGTCGCGCGCCGGGCGTCCGGCCGACCGAGGTGGCGACAACACGCGGACGCTCGCCCTGCGCGTGTCGTCGGTGACGATCCGGCGGGCGGCCGAGCCCGGAAGCCCCGGGTCTTAGGGCACCGAGACCAGTTCGACTTCGAACAACAGCGTCGCGTTGCGCGGCATGGCCGCCGTCGGCGGGTTGTTGCCGTAGGCCAACTCCGGCGGGATCACCAGGCGGCGCAGCCCGCCGACACGCATGCCGGGGATGCCCAGATTCCAGCCCTGAATGACGGTCCCGAGCTGGAATCGCGTATTGGTGTTGCTGTCGAACGGCGTCCCTTTATTTTCCGACGCAGTGTCGCTGTACAGCCACCCCGTGTAGTTGACGATGACGGCCTGCCCGGCCACGGCGGTGGCGCCCGTGCCGACGCGCAGGTCGGTCACGCTGTAGGGAGCCGACCCGGTCGGCGGGACCGTGGGCCCGGTGAAGGGATTGGTGCCGTCGCCGCAGGCCGCCAGCGGCAGGACACACGCAAGGAAGAGCAGGAGTCGTGTGGTCATGGATCTGTTAGTGTCAGGGCGCTGCTCTCGATCATAAACGAAGCCGCCGGCGCGTGACGATCCACGCGCCGACCGGCCATCCTGGTCACTTCACGAACAGCATCTCCCGATACGTCGGCAGCGGATACAGCTCGTGCGGCAGCACCACCTCGAGCTGGTCGCCCAGGTCGCGGAGGGCCGCCAGGTCTGGCACGATCGTATCGCGCATGTAGGTCGCGTGCTTCTCGGCCGAG
>JADZBZ010000549.1 GCA_020851835.1 Acidobacteriota bacterium | reverse complement strand
CGATGCCCACCAACGTGGCTGGCGTCCTCTGGGAACTCTCGCTCGACGACGGTGCGCAGCGGCTGGTGTCCGCGCTCATCTCGAGCGTACCGGCCGTCTCCTACAGTGCGTCCCCGCAACCAGGGCTGGTGGAACTCTCGCGCGCGCTCGGCTTCCGTGAGCACCTGGTGCTGCCCTTGCGCCTCGAGATGGTCGAGCGTGCGCTCGGTCTGCGCGAACTGGTCGAGCTGGCCGATCGGCTCGACGCCTCGGCGCCCCGGCTGACGCAGCTCGCCTCCGAGCCCGGATCGGTCGGCGCCATCCTGCGGGCGGTCAACGTCGCGGGGGACCCGGTCGGTGTGTCCGAGGCCATCGCGCGTCAGGTGAGCGAGTGGGTGCCCATCAGCGAGTGGTTCGTCTTCTCGGTCGAGCCAGACGGGGTGCCGCAGCTGGTCGGACATCCGGACGCCGATCCGGCGCTCAAGGCGGCACTGCGCTCGTTTGCCGACGTGGTCGCGGCGACCGGCGCGCCAGCGGTCCGCATCACCAACTACCTTGACGACCGGATCCTGGGCGACCGGCTCCCGGCGCGGGCGGTCGAGATTTCGCTGGTCGGCTGGCCGCTCGTCGCTGCCGGCGTCACGATCGGTGTGCTGGTTGGTCAGGACACGGGCCGGGCGCACCGGCTGCCGGCCATCTCGCGGTCGTTTGCCGACGCGATCACGCGCCTGCTCGAGCCGGCGTCCTACACGCTGGCCAATGCGCTCCGCGTGGCGCGGGCCGAGGCGTTGTCGGTCACCGACGACCTGACCCAGCTCTACAACCGGCGGTACCTGAACGACATCCTGCGCCGGGAAACGAAGCGCGCGATGCGCAGCGGCCAGCCGCTGTCATTGATCTTTGTCGATCTCGACGGGTTCAAGACGATCAACGACACACACGGGCACCTGCTCGGCAACCGTGCGCTCGTCGAGGCGGCCGACGTCATGCGCTCGTGCGCGCGTGACTCGGACATCGTTACCCGCTGGGGCGGCGACGAGTTCGCGCTGCTCCTGCCCGAAACGGGCGCCGAGGGCGCCCACGCGGTGGCCAAGCGGGTCCGCGACCGGCTCGAGCGCTTCACATTTCTGAACGGTCTGGCATCCACCAATCGCATTACCGCGTCTCTGGGGGTAGCGACCCTGCCTGATGTGGCCGATACAGCAGAAGGACTGCTACAGGCGGCCGACGCGGCGATGTACAAGATCAAGGTCACCAGCAAGAACGGGATTCATGTGGCCGGCAGCGAGCGCATCCGTCCCGTTCTCGCCGCGGAGGAATAGGAGTTCCGTTGACACTTCGCTCGATCTTTTCGCTCTTCTCGAGCGATCTCGCCATTGATCTGGGCACGGCCAATACCTGCGTCTACGCCCGTGGACGGGGCATCGTCGTCAACGAGCCGTCGATCGTCGCCATCAACAAGGTGACCGGGAAGCCCGAGGCCGTCGGCAAAGAGGCCAAAGAGATGCTCGGCCGAACGCCGGGCAACATCGTGGCGATCAAGCCGATGAAGGACGGCGTCATCGCCGACTTCGACGTCACCGAGAAGATGCTCACCTACTTCATCAAGAAGGCCCACAACGGTAACGTCTGGGTCCGGCCGCGCATCATTATCGGTGTGCCGTCGGAGATTACTCAGGTCGAGAAGCGCGCCGTCAAGGACTCGGCCTACCGCGCCAAAGCGAGCGAAGTCCATCTCATCGAAGAGGCGATGGCGGCTGCGATCGGCGCCGGTCTTCCCATCACGGAGCCGGCCGGCAGCATGATCGTGGACATCGGCGGGGGCACCACCGACATCGCCGTCATCTCGCTGGCGGGCATCGTCTACAGCAAGGCCGTCCGCGTGGCCGGCAACGAGATGGACGAGGCGATCATCCAGTACGTCAAGAAGACCTACAACCTCCTCATCGGCGAGCGGACCGCCGAGCGGATCAAGATGGAGCTGGGGTCGGCCTACCCCCTCGAGGAGCGCATCACGATGGAGATCAAGGGCCGGCACCTCATCGAGGGCGTGCCCAAGACCATCACCATCTCCGACGACGAGATTCGCGAGGCACTGGCCGAGACGGTCAACGTCATCGTCGACGCCGTGCGCGTGGCGCTCGAGCGAACGCCGCCGGAACTGTCCGCCGATATCGTGGACCGGGGCATTGTCGTCACCGGGGGCGGATCGCTGCTCAAGAACCTCGATAAGCGCCTGCGCGAAGAGACCGGACTGCCCGTCTCGAGCGCCGAAGATCCCCTGTCCTCCGTCGTGCTGGGGGCGGGGAAGATGCTGGGCGAGTTCGATCTCCTGCGGAAGATTGCCATCGACTAGGGCGGTGCTCCACCGGCTGCCGCCTGCCGTGCCCTCACCCATGGCCCTCGCCGACATCAAGCACCGACCCGGCATCGTGCTTGGGGCTGCCGTCGTCCTCCACGTGGCCCTGATCTCCGCGCAGGTGAACACCGCGTCGGGTCTGCCGATGCTGCGAGTCGCCACCTTCGGCGCCTTCGCCGAATTGCAGCGGCTCGTCACGGGCACCGTGTCGGGCAGTCAGAGCCTGTGGGAGACCTACGTGGAGCTGCGGGGCGTGCGCGAGGAAAACTCCCAGCTCAGGCGGGAGCTGCAGGCCCTGCAGATCCGCCTCCAGGAGGAGCGAGCGCTCGGCCAGCGGGCCGGGGACCTCAGGCAGCTGCTGGAGTTGCACGACCGGGGCGGCCTCGACACGACCGCCGCCGAGATCATCGGTGCCGGCGCCAGCCCGGAATTCAGGACCGTGACCATCGACAAGGGTTCCTCCGACGGCATTCGGGCCGACATGGCGGTCATCTCGCCGGCGGGACTGGTGGGCCGGGTCATCCTGTCGAGTGGCCGGGCATCCAAGGTGCAGCTGCTGATCGACCGCAATGCGGCGGCTGGCGCCGTGATCGAACGTTCGCGCGTGCAGGGCATCGTGCTGGCCGGCGGCGCCGACGACCTGCGGATGGACTACGTCCCCGGGACTGCCGATGTCCAGCCAGGGGATCTGGTCGTGACGTCGGGTATCGACGGCATCTTCCCGAAGGGCTTCGTCATCGGCACCGTCGAGACCGTCGACCGCGGCTCCGGCACCTACCACGAGATCGGCGTGCGGCCCGCAGTGGACTTCTCCCGCCTCGAGGAAGTGCTGGTCGTCCTCACCCCCCCACCGGCCGCCGAGGCCCAGCTACCGCGGTGAGATTCGTCATCAACCTGGCGGCTCTCGCGGCCGCCCTGGCGCTGCAGACCACGCTCACCAACTACGTCCAGCAGACGGCGGCGCTCGATTTCGTCCTGGTGATGGTGGTGTCGCTGGCCCTGACGTCCGGGCCCACCACCGGTGTGCTGGCGGGCAGTGTCGCCGGACTGGTGCAGGACGCTCTGTCGAGTGGCGTCGTGGGGATTGGCGCTTTGGCGAAGACCGTGGTGGGCTTTGCCGTCGGGCGGGTCGGCACCCAGTTCATCGTCACGGCCCCGCTGCCTCGTTTCGTGGTTTTTCTCGCCGCCACCCTGGTCCATGCGGCGTTCTTCATGGGGCTGTACGTGCTGCTGGGGCTCAGGAGCTTCCCGGCGCCCTACGGAGCCATCGGAGGACAGGCCGTGGGCAATGCCGTGGTCGGTGTGATCGGATTCCAGATCTGGGAATGGCTGCCGGGCTTTCTGGCTCGGCGGCGGCAGCGCCGGCCGGGACGGCGTTAGGCGTGGAACCCTCTCGCGCGGCGCCTGAGCGTTCGATAGGATAGGACAGGACCATGGCAATCGCAGAAGACCGCCGGCGGCTGGCCGCACGACTGCAATGGCTGCGCGTGTCGGTGCTGGTCGTCTTCGGGCTGCTGGTGGGCGTGTTCTGGTTCTTCCAGGTGGTCCAGTACGCCAAGTTCCGCGAGATGGCCGAGAACAACCATCAGCGGACGCTCGCGCTCCGGGCCCCCCGCGGTGTCATCTTCGATCGCACCGGGCAGGTCCTGGTCGAGAACCGCAGCGCCTTCAACATTTCCATCGTTCGCGAGCACACGCGGGACCTCGAGCGCACGGTCCGCCTGCTGGCCTCGGTCACGGGCGTTGGCGAGTCTCACATTCGCGACATCGTGGAACGGCACCGCCGCGAACCCGCCTACCGGCCCATTGTCGTCGTCCCGGACGCGACGTTGGCGCAGGTGGCCGCCGTGACCGCGCGCCGGCTCGACACGGAGCTACCCGACGTCGTTGTCCAGGAGGTGCCGACCAGGGACTACCCCGGGCGGTCGTTGGCCGCCCACCTCATCGGCTACGTCGGCGAGGCGAGCGATCAGCAGGTGGGCGACGATGGGTTTTCGGCCGGGACCATCGTCGGCCAGTCGGGCGTCGAGCGCGTCTACAACAAGCTGCTGATGGGCGAGGATGGCGCGAGGCGCGTCGTCGTCAACAGCGTGGGACGGGAAATCCGCACCCTTGAGGAACTGCCGCCCACCGAGGGGCGCCGGGTGCAGTTGTCGCTGAACTACGACATGCAGCGGGCCGCCGAAGAGGCCTTCGAGGCCTACGGCTACGCCGGCGCCGCCGTCGTCCTCGATCCGCGGTCGGGCGATGTGCTCACCTTGACGAGCCTGCCGGCCTACGATCCCAATGCGTTTGCCGCCGGCATCGATCGGGCCGCGTGGGCGGCGCTCAACAACGACGAGCAGCGGCCCCTGCAGAACCGGGCCATTCAGGGCCGCTACTCGCCGGGCTCTGCCTTCAAGATCGTCGTCGCGACCGCCGCTCTCGAGGAGGGCGTCGTGACGCCGGATCGCCAGATCTTCTGTCCGGGCGGCGCCACCTTCTACGGCCGGTTCTTCAAGTGCCTCGGCCATCACGGTTGGATGGACATGCGGCAAGCGATCGAGAAGTCGTGCAACACGTACTTCTACACACTGGGCAACATGGTCGGGATCGACCGCCTCTACGAGTACTCGGAGAAGCTCGGGCTGGCGGGCAAGAGCGGCATCGACCTGCCCAACGAAATCGAGAGCATCGTGCCCTCCAGCGAATGGAAGCGGCAGAAGACCGGTGAGCGGTGGTATCCGGGCGAGACCATCTCGGTGGCCATCGGCCAGGGCCAACTGTCGGTGACGCCGATGTCCATGGCCGTGATGATGGCGAGCGTGGCCAACGGCGGCACGCGCGTGGTGCCGCGCCTCGTCACCGCGATCGACGACGGCAGCGGGGAGGGCTGGCAGACGGTGCCGCCGCCGGCGAACCCGTTCCCGCCCTTCCTGATGAAGCCCGATACGGTGGCGGCCGTTCACGACGGGCTGTGGTTTGCGGTGAACCGTGCGGGCACGGCCGGCCGCGCGCGGATTGCCGGGCGCGACGTTTCCGGAAAGACCGGAACCGCTCAGGTCATCTCGAACAAGGGCAAGGCGCGCGCCGGCGCCAGCGAGAAGGACCTGCGCGATCACGGCTGGTTCGTCTTCTTCGCCCCTAAGGACAATCCCGAGGTGGCGGGCGTCGTGTTCGCCGAGCACTCCGAGCACGGGTATCTGGCAGCACCCATCGCGCGCCACATCCTGGCGACGTATTTCGCCCAAAAGGACGGACAGCCCCTGCCCCAACTGGTGGTTCCGGCGCCGGCCGTGCCGGCCCCGGTGGCCCCCGCCCCCCGCGGGCGGGCGGCCGCCAACACGGCGGCTCTCGACCCGTAATGCTCGATCGCCGCCTGTCCTTTCACATCGACTGGCTCCTGATCGGCGCCGTGCTCATCCTGTGCGCCGTCGGGCTCGCCATGATCTACTCGGCCACCGGCGGTCCCACGAGCTTCTACTGGACGCAGGTCTACGCTATCGGCCTGGGCCTGGTGGCCATGATCGTCTGCCTGTCGATTGACTACCGGTCGCTGGCCGACAAGTCGCACCTCATTTACCTGGCGATGGTGCTCACGCTGGTGAGCGTGCTCTTTCTCGGCGACGTGCGCGGGGGATCGCGACGCTGGATCGATCTCGGTCCCTTCAATCTCCAACCTTCTGAATTCGCGAAGGCGATCGTGGCGCTCATGCTGGCGAAGATGCTGGGTGAGAGCCGCCGCCGTGCCCTGACCAACCAGGACCTCCTCTTCGCGGGCGTGCTCACCGGGGTCCCCCTGCTGTTGATTGCGCGACAGCCCGACCTGGGCACAGCCGTCACGCTGCTGCCCATTCTGGTGACCGTGGCGGTGGCCGCCGGCATGCCCGTGCGGTATCTCGCGGCGCTCGCACTCGTGGCCGCGCTCGCGGCGCCGGTGGCCTATCGGTTCGGTCTCGAGGACTACCAGCGCGAGCGCATCGCCACCTTCCTGGATCCCGACCAGGACCCGCGCGGGGCCGGCTACCAGCAGATTCAGGCACGGATCACGGTGGGGTCTGGCGGGGTCTGGGGCAAGGGCTACCGCGAGGGCACCCAGGGCCAGCTGCGGTTTCTGCCCGTGGCCCACAACGATTTCATTTTCTCGGTGCTCGCCGAGGAGCAGGGCTTTGCCGGGGTCGTCGTGGCCCTGGGGCTGTATCTGTTCGTGATCCTCCGGTCGATCGAGGCGGCTCGCCTCGCCAAGGACCGGCAGGGCGCGTATCTGGTTCTGGGCGTGCTGGCCTCCTTCACGTTCCAGGTCGTCTACAACATTACGATGTCGGCCGGGCTGGTGCCCGTCAAGGGCCTGACGTTGCCGCTCATGAGCTACGGCGGTTCGTCGATGATTGCCACGCTGGCCGGCTTCGGCCTCATCCTGAACGTGCGGATGAGACGCTTCACGAACTGACCCATGACTAAAGAGATGATCATCTCCTCCAACGGCCATGAGACCCGCGTGGCGATCCTGGAGGACGACCAGCTCGCGGAGGTCTTCATCGAGCGCGAGCGCCATCGCGGCGTTGTCGGCAACGTCTACAAGGGCCGCGTCTCGAAGGTGCTGCCCGGGATGCAGTCGTCGTTCATCGACATCGGACTCGAGCGCGACGGCTTCCTGTATGTCTCGGACGTCATCACCAACCTCGACGAATTCGACCAGGCCGAAGATGAGGTCGAGACGAAGGCGAAGGGCGAGGGCGGTGAGAAGGAGCGTCCGGAGCGCGACCGCGACCGCGAGCCGGAGGCGAAGATCGAGGAGTTGCTGAAGGAGGGGCAGGATGTCGTCGTCCAGGTGGCCAAGGAGCCGCTGGGTACCAAGGGCGCGCGCCTCACCGGGCACGTCTCGCTGCCTGGCCGGTTCCTGGTCTTCATGCCGACCGTGGACCACATCGGCATCTCGCGCAAGATTGCCACGCGCGAGGAGCGGACGCGCCTGCGCGCGATCGTCAAGGAATTTCGCGAGCAGCACAGCTTTGGCGGCGGGGTGATCATCCGCACGGCCGCGGAGGGCCGGACCAAGGAGGACATCCTGGCCGACCTCCACTACTTCCACAAGATCTGGCTCGAGATGCGCCAGAAGTCCGAGGGGCGGCGCGCGCCGGCGGTGATCTACCAGGAGCCGAGCCTCGTCAACAAGCTGTTGCGCGACCTGCTCACCGACGACTACACGGCCATTCGGATCGACGACCCGCGCGAGCACGAGCGCATTCTCGAGTTCATCGGCCGCATCATGCCGTCTCTCGCCTCCCGTGTGCGGCTCTACGACAAGGACTATCCCATTTTCGACGAGTACGGCGTACAGGCCGAGCTCGACAAGGCGCTCCGCAGCAAGGTCTGGCTCAAGTCGGGTGGCTCCATCGTCATCAACCAGACCGAGGCCCTGGTGGCCATCGACGTCAATACCGGCCGCTACGTGGGCAAGAAGTCGGCGGGCCGTCTCGAGGACACCATCCTCAAGACGAATCTCGAGGCCGCTCGCGAAATCGTGCGACAGATCCGGCTGCGCGATCTCGGCGGCATCATCGTGCTCGATTTCATCGACATGGAGGAGAAGAAGAACCGCCAGAAGGTGTTTCAGGTCGTGGAGCAGGAACTCCGCAAGGACCGAGCGCCCTCGAAGGCGTTGCAGGTCTCGGATTTCGGGCTGGTCATCGTCACCCGCAAGCGCGTCAAGCAGAGCCTCGAGCGCGTCCTCACCGAGCCGTGTCCGTACTGCTCGGGTGCCGGAACCATCAAGTCGAGCTCCACGGTCTGCTACGAGATCCTGACCGAGATGAAGAAGCTGGGCCCAGACCTCGACGGGCCGGGGGTGCTGTTGCGCGTCAACCCCGACATCGCCCGGGCGCTGAAAGAAGAGGAGCGAGGGGTCCTCGAGGACTTGAAGTCACTGCTCGGACGCGACGTCATCGTCAAGCCGGACGTACACCTGCATCATGAGCAGTTCGACGTGATGGCGATCGGGGGATAGACACCGCGCGTCGGACCACGCCGAGCGGCCGCAGAAAGATTGAAGGCCGGGCGCCGCGTCGGCGGCCCCCGGCCCTGTGTGTCGCTGGCGGACCCGAAAAGTCCGCCCGGGTTGGTCACCCCTGGGCGGGCGGCAGGTGCAGCAGGTAGTTCACGCCCCGGCGGTTGATCCACACGCGCAGGTAGTCATCGCCCTTCAGCATCTCGACGCGTGTCGCGCCGGCCGCCGGGCGTGGCCCGGTTGACTCACCCTGGAGGTCCTTCATCTCGTCCTGGGGGATGATGCTCACGACCTCGCGGCCTACGACCTGACCACCGCGGAGGAACTCCACCCATCGTTCCATCTGGATACCCGGCACCGACGGCTGGGCCGCGTCGGCCGTCAGGCGGACCTGGTAGGTCCCGGCCCGGAGCGCCTGGCCGTTGGCCATCACCGCGCGCGGAATTCTCACCGAGCCCAAGGCGGTTTCTCCTGAGGGCACCTGTCCCGGCTGCGTGCTCTGCGCCGCCGCGCCTACCGATACCAGAGCGGCGACGGCGATTCCGACAAGCCATCTAGGGGTCATTTCTCACGCCTCCGAACGGAATTATAACAAGTTCCGGCTTCTACTTGCGCGAGATGACCACGGTGCCGCTGAAGGTCTTCACGGCGAGGATGGCGCTGGCGTCCCCGAAGGTGCCGCGGATGGTTCTCGTCGAGTCGCGCCGATCGCGCCCCATTCCACTGTCGGACCGCAAGGCCACGGGCACGTCCGACCGCACGGTGCCGCTGAAGGTACTGGCGTCGAGTTCGAATCCCGTGTCAGACCCCAGCACGATGCGGACGTCACCGGAATGGGACCCGAACTCGTAGCGGCCGCCGCGCATCAGGGTGGCGCCGAACTCGAGGTCGCCAGACACGGTCTTGGCCTGCAGGCGTTCCACCTGCACCCCCGTCAACCGGATGTCGCCGCTCACGGACCCGCAGTCGAGCGTCCGGGCCTTGATCCCGGACGCGACGACCGAGCCGCTGACCGTGCCGAGCGACAGTGTCGCTGCACCGCCGATCTCGCGCGCGGTCACGTCACCCGAGACCGTCTTGGCCAGTGTCACGTTCGGGGTTGCGGTGACGCTCACGTCGCCGCTCACCGACTCGGCGCGCACCTCGCCGGTTACGCCGGTTACGCCGGCGTCGCCTGAGATGGTCTTGATCGCGACGGCCGCCGGCGTGGGTACCGAGATCACATAGTCGACGCGCGCCGAGATGCCGCGCTCGCCAGGTCCGCCGCTGCGGCGCGGATACTGCGTCCGGACCTCGACCCGGTCACCCACCTGGGTCATGTCGAGCCGCAGTTCTTCGAGGAGGCGCCGGGCCTGGGTTCCGTCACGGTGGTGGACGCGACGCGTCGCTTCGATGCGAATCTCGCCGTTGCCGCCGCCGGTGACCAGGACATCTCCGGAAATGTTCGACAGGTCGAGCGCGCCGGCGGCCCCCACCTTGAACACGCGGACGGTCCGATCGGATTGCTCGGGCCCCTGCCGCGCCTCGGTATACCGCTCGAGGCGGCCGCTCGGGGGCCGATCGTCAGGCTCGGCCGCGGACCCCCGGACGGCCGCGTGGAGGGGAGCGGTCAGCACTGCGAGGGTCACCATCAGGGCGGGCAGGCGAGTAGGCATCATGAGCGTCACCGCGACAGGTCCTGCATCAGGCGACCGGCCTCGGCCTGGTTGCCCTTCCGCATTTCGTTGATGAGTTCGACGGTCTGCTGCAGCAGCGCCACCTTGGCGCGCATCGCATCGAAGAGCCCGTCCTGAGCCGGCGTGCTGCCGGGCTGCGTCTCGAGCGCCGTCCGGCTCTCATCGATGGCCTGGTCGACCACCTGCAGGTTCTTCTGAAGGACGGCGGCCAACTGCGGGTCCAGCTCGTCCGTGTCACTCCGGGCGATCTGCTCGAGACCCTGAATGGCCTTCTCGTAATGCGTCTCGGCCAGGCGCAGGTCGGCCTCGACGGAATCGACCAGCGGTTGAGTCGCGGAGGTCGGTGCCGGGGCTGGCCTGTCGTCGCGCAGCAGCGGCAGCAGCCCGGCCACCGTCGCCAGCACGAGCACCGCCGCCGCTCCCAGCCACACGGCCCACGCGGTCCGAGTGTTGGGCCACGGCATCCGCGACGCCCGGGCGGACGCTTCAACCGCGAGCCGAGACTGGACGCGGGCGAAGAGGTCCGGAGGAGGCTCCCGGCGATTCAGGGTGAACGCCGCCACCCGCACCGTGCGTACGTCCGCGACGAGCGACCGGCAATCGGGGCACACCTCAAGATGACGCTCGACCGCCCGCTCCTCGGCGGGCGTCAGCTCACCGTCCACGAATGCGGCGATCGGCAAGTCCTGACAGTTCACAACGACGCTCGCTCGGCCGAGGGCCGCCGGGCCCCCAGATAGTCGCGGATGCGCAGCCGGGCCTTGTGGACCTGCGACTTCGACGTCCCCTCGGAAACGCCCAGAATGTCTCCCACTTCCTGATGCCCGAAGCCTTCCACATCATGCAGCAGAAACGCCGCTCGGCAGGCCGGCGGCAGGGCTTCAATCGCCCGCTCCAGGTCAATCCGGCCCACGGCGCTCAAAGCGGGCGCTCGTGCCGGCACGGGCGCGGCCTCGGGTTCGTCCATTGAATCGGTCAGATGCCCCATGCGCGTCTGTCGGTTTCGCAATATGTCGAGACAGTGATTCATCGCCAGACGGTACAGCCACGTGCCGAGCGACGACTCGCCCCGATAGCTGCCGAGCTTCCGATACGCCAGCAGGAAGATGTCCTGCAGCAAATCATCGGCATCCGACGCCGGGCCCACCATGCGACTCGCGAGGTTGTAGAGCCGGGTGGCGTGTTGCCGGTACAGCGCTTCGAAGGCGGCTCCATCGCCGGACCGGATTCGCCCGGCGAGGTCCAGATCCGCTCTTCGCACGTCTCCTGAAGGGTTAGACGGTGCCATGCCTGAAGGGGTTGACCAACGCCCACACAGACGTTCGCGGCGGGTTCAGGGTTCGGCGGCCGATCGGATCAGGGCCAGCGCACCGCCGCGAAGTTCCGGACGCGAGTGCCTGACACCACGATGCCCTCGGCCGACAGGAGCGAGCGCTTGAGGGCCAGGCTCGAGTAGCCGCCCAGAGCCCCCCCGGCCGCGATTACGCGATGGTATGGCAGGTCCGGCAGCCGGGCCTGTCTCAGGATGTTGCCCACCGCCCGCGCCGCGCGCGGACGCCCGGCCAGCCGCGCCACTTCGCCGTAGGTCGTGACGCGGCCCACCGGCACGCGCTTGACCGCCGACAGCACGCGGCGTTGGAAGGCGTCAGCGGCCAAGACTGATCTTCAGCCGGAAGCTCGTACCGCCCAGGTCGGTTTCGTCGAATGCCGCCGACGCGCCGCCGGCGCCCAGGGCGTCGGGCACACGCGCCCAGGCCACCTCGCCGCCGACGCCGAACCAGCGAGCGATCTTGAATTCGGCGCCACCGAGAACGTGGAATCCGGAGTAGCGCTCGTCCACATCCTCGCCCGCCGCCGCGAACGAAGAGACTTCCTCGTAGCGGTAGGAACTCCAGCCGGCTCCGGCGTACGGGACGATGCGCGACGAGAGATTCTTGAATCGCCAGCCGGCCGTCACTTCCACGGGCGTAATCTGGACCGTCACCGGAATGCCCAGCGGGAACACCTGCGACCCCGATACGAACACGCGCTCGCCGTCCTGCTTGAACCGCCAGCCGCCCACGCCGATGTACAACCCGCCCAAGGGGAAGCCGACTTCGGCGCCGCCGCCGACGATGGTGCCACTCGCGCTGCCGAGGACGGCCTCGAAGCTGTCGGCCGCCGTGAAGCTCATACCGCCCACCATCCCGTAGCCCTTGATGTCGAGTCCCTGGGCCGACGCGTCGGCGGGTGTCAACAGGGCCAGAACGCCAGCCAGGAGGACGCCAGGAAGCCGAATCCGCATCTGGACTCTCCTTCGATCAGCGGGCCAGGCCGAGGCCGCGAAGCGTGGCCCTGGGGTTGATGAGCCCCGCGCCGTACTCGTCGTCTCGACCCGGAGGGCCCTTGTCGGTGGCGTAGGTCTTCATGGCCTCCTCGATGACCGCAGGGCTGGTGAGCCCCTGCTGCATCAGCAGCGCGGCGAAGCCCGACACGTGCGGTGTTGCCATGGAGGTGCCCTGGAAGTAGTTGTAGGCGAAGGAGTCCGCCCGTGGGGGACCGAACTGCGCTGGCGGGCGGGTGAAGGTCTCCACCAGGTCGAGGTCCAGTGTCTGCTGCAGGATGCCTCCGGCGCTGCCGCCGGCCTGGCGCGTGTCGCCGCCCGGCGCCGACAACTCCACCGCAGACGAGGTCGCCGAATAGAACGCCGTCTCGAGCGAACGGCCGACGGCTCCCACCGTGACGGCACCGGCCAGGGTCGGTGCGATGTTCCCGATGATGTTGGGCTGGTTGCCTTGCTCGCGCGTGTTGCCCGACGCGATCGCGACGAAGACGCCCCGGCCGACCGCATAGCGAATCGCATCGTCCACCACGGGCGACGGACCGCCGTCCTCTCGGCCGACACTCATGTTGATCACCTTCGCGCCGTTGTCGGCTGCGTAGCGAATCCCGCGCGCCAGGATGTCGTCGCTGCCGCCGTTGGGCGCGCCGAAGATGAGGTCCCAGGTGTCCGCGATCACCTTCACCGGCATCAGCCGCACGTTGAACGCCATGCCCGCCACGCCGACGCTGTTGTTGGTGAGCTGGCCGATCGTTCCCGACACGTGCGTGCCGTGGCCGCCGAGGTCCACCGGATCGTTGTCCTCCCAGATGAAGTCGCGCGGCGACACGAAGCGGGATGGACCGCCCAGTTCGGGCGCGGCCGCAAACGGCACGTCGACGATGCCGAGCGCTGGGTAGACCGGACCAGTCGCCGAGAGGCGGAACGCGAAGCGCGAGTTGTAGCGGAAGGTGCCCGCCCGGAACGCCACGCCGGTGTCGAGCACGGCCACGATGATGTCCGACGTGGCTCCGGGCTGGATATCCCAGGCGCGCTCCATGTCGATGGCCGGGAAGTTCCACTGGTTGGCGTACAGCGGATCGTTGGG
>JADZBZ010000548.1 GCA_020851835.1 Acidobacteriota bacterium | reverse complement strand
TGCTGACCACGCTGATGAACTTCACGGGGATACTGGGCGGGTACGCCGCCGAGACGGTGATTACCGGCATGCCGGTCGAGACCTACTTCCGCCAGGCGTTCACCGCCATCGAGTTCTCGGATCTCATTCCGGCGACGCTCAAGACCACCGTCTTCGGTTTCATCATTGCGACGGTCGCCTCCTATCTGGGCGTGAACACCAGCCGAGGTACGGAAGGTGTCGGGCAGGCCTCGACGCGCAGCGTTGTCCTGGCGTCGATGCTGCTGATTGCCACCAACGTGCTGCTCGTCCGCCTCATTTTTTTCTTCTATCCGCAGTGATGACCGCGGCAGACACCCCCGCCGTCGAGCTGCGCCATGTCGCCAAGAGCTTCGGCACGCGGCGCGTGCTCGACGATGTCTGCCTGGTCGTGCCGCAGGGCCGTGCGGTCTGCATCCTGGGCCGCAGCGGCACGGGCAAGAGCGTGATGCTCAAGCACATCATCGGGCTGATGCAGCCCGATTCGGGGCATGTCTTCGTGCAGGGACGGGACGTCACCCTCATGGACCGCCGCGAGTTGTCGCGCACCCGGCAGCAGATCGGCCTGCTCTTTCAGCACGCCGCGCTCTTCGATTCCATCTCGGTGGGCGAGAACGTCGCCTTCCCGCTCCGCCGCCACTCGACGATGTCGAGTGGCGAGATCCGCGACCGGGCCGAGCACCTGTTGGCACAGGTGCAGCTCGCCGGCGAATACGACAAGATGCCGGCCGACTTGTCCGGGGGCATGCGCAAGCGCGCGGGCCTCGCCCGCGCGCTTGCCCTCGAACCGGCGATCGTGCTGGCCGACGAGCCGAGTGCGGGCCTCGATCCAGTGACGGCCGCGGAGATCGATCGGCTGCTCGTGGAGCTGAACGACCGCGCCGGCACCACGCTCGTCGTGGTCACCCACAACATTCCCAGCGCGCGCGTCATCGGTGACGAGCTCGTGTTTCTGCACGAGGGCCGCATCATCGCCCAGGGCACGGCCGAGGCGCTCGACGACAGCGACGTCCCGCTCGTGCGTCAATTCATGCAGTCTGAAGGCGCCGGGTAGCCGCAGACGGAGGTTCGAATGGAGTCGAAAAAGGGCGCCCTCGTGGGCGCGTTCGTGGTCGGCGGAGTGCTCCTCTTCGCCGTCGGCCTTTTCATGATTGGCGACCGCCGCCTGCTCTTCACGGGCCACTTCGAGGCCGCCACGACCTTTGGCAAGGTGACCGGGCTGCAGGTGGGCACCCGCGTGCGCCTGGCCGGGCTCGATGCCGGCGAGGTCCTGGAAATCCGCATACCCCCCAGACCCTCCGAGCGCTTCCTCGTGCGCATGCGAATCCGCGAGGACCTGCGCTCGCTCGTCCGGATCGATTCTGCCTGCACGATTCAAACCGACGGCCTCGTGGGCAACGCCTTCATCCAGGTGAGCCCCGGCACCGATTCGGCGCCCGTCATCGAGGCCGGCGGTGTGCTCCCGGGCACCGATCCAATCGAGTTCGCCGACCTGGTGCAGGAAGGCCGCGAAACCTTCCGGCTGGTGAGCCGCGAGTTCATCGACCTGACCGACGATGTGTCGGTGACGCTGGCCTCGCTGACCAAGGCGGTCGACACCGCCGACGGCGTGATTGCCAGGGCAGGCGACCAGATGGGCGAACTGGGGGCGGGCGGCCGCCGCATCCTCGGTGAAGCCGAGCGCAGCGTCGGCGACATGCGCGCCATCATCGAGCGTGCCCGCGCCGGCGAAGGGACCGTAGGACGGCTCCTGACGGACACGTCGGTGTACGACCGGATCAACGCCGTCACCCGCGAGGCCGCCGACAGCGCGCGGGCGTTTCGCGAGGCCAGCGAGTCGGCCCGAACCGCCGTCCGCGGATTCGTCGCGCCCGACGGCGCAGGGACCCAGATGACCCAGACTATCCGGAACACCCTGGCAGGCATCGAGGAGGTGACCTCAGACCTGGCCGAGGGAACCGAAGCGCTCAAGCGAAACTTCCTGTTTCGCGGCTTCTTCCGGAGCCGGGGCTTCTTCGACTTGGACACCATCTCGCGCGAGGCCTATCAAGACGGCTTGCTGGAACGGGACAAGCGCACGGCCGTGCGCATCTGGCTCGACGCCAGCATGCTGTTCACCCGCGACGCGGAGGGCGCCGAACGCCTCACACCGAATGGCCGGCGGCGCATCGATTCGGCCATGGCCCAGCTCGTGCAATACCCGCGCGACAGCCCGCTCATCGTCGAGGGATACGCCCAGACCAGCGAACAGGAGACGGCCTATCTCGCGTCGGAGGATCGTGCGCGCGTTGTCCGAGACTACGTCGTCTCGCGGTTCCGCCGTCAGGCCACGCTCACCAACATCATGCCGCTCGGCAGCGAGGCGAAGGGCAGCCCGAGCGGCGACGAGCGATGGGAGGGGGTGGCCCTGGCTCTGTTCGTCCGCAACGACGTGTTTCGGAGCGGCAGCCGGTAGGTCGAGGAGGGATGAAGGTGGCGCAGCCTCCGTTCGTCTTCGGCCAGGGTCTGAGGTAAGCTCTCGGGCGACCCATGCTTCCCAACCGCATCGTGGTCCGATTTGCAGACGGGCGGATCCTGAAGGGGACCACGCAAGACTTCGTGCCGGCCGGGGACGTATTTCACGTGATCCTGTCCGAGGGCGGGTCGCGTCCAATCGCGGTGTCACTCGCGGATCTCAAGGCCGTCTTCTTCGTCAAGGACCTGGTGGGCCACTCCGGCTACCACGAGCGCAAGGAGTTCAACGAGCCGGTTTCGGGCCGCAAGCTGCGGGTGACCTTCGCCGACGGCGAGATACTGGTGGGCGCTACCGAGACCCATCAGCCCGGCAGTCCCGGATTCTTCCTCGTGCCGGCCGATCCGCAGTCGAATAACGATCGTGTCTACGTCGCCATGAAGGCTATCGCGCACCTCCAGTTCCTGTGACGTAGTGGCACGATCGCGAGTCAGGAGCCCGGCGCTGTGGTGCGCGTTCGCGGGCGGGTAGGCGGCCTGGCCGCCGTCAGCGCCGGCCTGCTGCTGTTCCGCCGCGAACCCGACGGCGTGCGCGTGCTCCTGGTGCACCCAGGCGGTCCATTCTGGCACCGCAAAGACCTCGGCGCCTGGACCATCCCCAAGGGGGAGGTGATGGAGGGCGAACCCCTGCTGGACGGCGCGCGACGCGAGTTCGGCGAAGAGACCGGCTGGGCCGCGCCAGGCGAGGCCATTCCGCTCGGGCAGGTCCGCCAGCCGGGAGGCAAGGTCGTGCACGCCTGGGCCGTCGAAGGAGACGCCGATCCGGCCACGCTCCGCAGCAACACGTTCGAAATCGAGTGGCCTCGAGGCTCGGGAAGCCGCCGCGCCTTCCCCGAAGTTGACCGGGCGGCGTGGTTCGACCCGGCCGAAGCCGGTCGGCGAATCCTGCCCGGGCAGCGCCCCCTGCTCGACGCCCTTCAGCGCGTTCTGGGCGACCGCGAGAGCGTGTAACATGCCGCGCACCTCATGACGTTGCAAGACGAGTTCGGAAACATCGACATCTATCTGTTCGACCAGCTGCTTCGCGGCCGCCTGCGGCCGGGTATGCGCGTGCTCGACGCCGGCTGTGGCGGCGGCCGGAACCTGGTGTACCTGCTGAGGCAGGGCTATGAGGCATA
>JADZBZ010000547.1 GCA_020851835.1 Acidobacteriota bacterium | reverse complement strand
CGAGCGAAGCCCGATCGGTAATCCGCTGCAGGATCACCTCGAGCTGGCCCAGGGAAAAGGGCTTGGGCAGGTAGTCATAGGCCCCGCCGCGGACGGCCTGGATGGCCGAATCGAGCGAGGCGTAGCCGGTGACGATCACGACGTAGCACGAGGCGTTGGCCCGGCGGGCGGCGTCGAGCACCTCGAAGCCATCAGCGCCGGGCAGGTTCACGTCGGCGATCACCAGGCCGTAGCGGCCCGCGGAGCGCTCGAGTTCGAGCGCGGCCGCCCGGCCGTCCTGGGCGGCCGTTACCGGAATGCCCAGGGTCTGAAAGAAGGAAACGATGAGATCGCGGATGCCCTCGTCGTCGTCGACGACCATGACGTCCCAGGGGAGATGGGGGATTGGCATGTGTGTCCGGGTGGAGTGATTCAGGGGGGAATCGGTATTGGCTCAGGGAACCTTGAATCCCCTGGATGTCCGAAAACAACTCACCGCCTTCAAAACTCTCTATCGGTTCACATTTCACGGCCACGGAACTTCAATTCTTGTCGTATCTGCTCCGTCGTGGTACACGTCAACACCTCTAGGTTGCCAAAAACAGGCCTTGGGTTTGTGCCTGAATGGGACACGAACGGTCCTAATCGGCGCGCATTCGCGCAGGGTGGCTCAAACCTGCACTGTAATTGCTGACAGTGGCCCGTCAATTGCTGAATCGGATAACCGACACGGCCTGCCGGAACCCCCCGGTGGTCCGCACAAAGGGTTTGAATCAGCCATGCGGGAGACTACGCCCCCAACCGTTCTCGTGGTGGAGGACGACACCGACCTCCGCCAGATCATCACCGACTCTCTCGAAGCCAAGGGATTCGCCGTCGCCCAGGCCTTCACGGCCGCCGACGCGTATTCGCGACTCGAAGGGTTCGCTTACGACGGCATGGTGCTCGACCTCCGTCTACCCGACGCCGACGGCATGGACGTGCTCGATGCCGCGCTGGCCCGCTATCCGCAGATGCGGTGTGTCGTGGTCACCGGGTGGGGCGGAGTCGAAGAGGCCGTCCGGGCCATCAAGCGCGGCGCCATCGACTTCCTGATCAAGCCGTTCCAGCTGGTGCAGCTCGCGCAGATTCTGCACGTCGGCATCAGCGAGACCCGCCTGCGGGCCGAGAACGCGGACCTGCGGGCGCAACTGGGCGATCGGTTCAGCGTGGCCAGCATCATCGGCAAGAGCGCGGCCATGCAGCATGTGTTTTCGGCGCTCGAACTGGTGTCGCCGATGAAGAGCACGGTGCTCATCCAGGGTGAGAGCGGCACGGGCAAAGAGCTCATTGCCCGCACGATTCACCACAACAGTCCGCGCCGCGACCACACGTTCGTGGCCTTCAACGCGGCGGCCGTGCCCGAGGGACTCGTCGAGGCGGAGCTGTTCGGCCACGCCAAGGGCGCCTTCACGGGTGCAATCAACGCGCGCGTCGGCCGCTTCGAGCTGGCCGACAAGGGCACGCTGTTCATCGACGAGGTGTCGTCGATGTCGCTGGCGCTGCAGGCCAAGCTGTTGCGCGCGATTCAGGAGCGCGAGATCGAGCGCGTCGGCGAGTCGAAGTCCTTCAAGTTCGACATCCGGCTGATTGCGGCCACCAACGTGGACCTGCGGAAGATGGTCAAGGAAGGGACCTTCCGCGAGGACCTCTTCTACCGCCTCAACGTGGTGCCGATTTCGCTGCCGCCGCTGCGGCACCGCCGCGAGGACATCGCGCTGCTGGCGCAGCACTTCGTGCAGAAGTCCTGCAAGAACAATGGCGTGCCGCTGCGTACCATCAACCAGAGCACCCTGCGGGCGTTGATGGACTACAGCTGGCCGGGCAACATCCGCCAGCTCGAGAACGCCATCGAATACGCCGTCGCCGTCAGCGGCGCGGAGCGCGAAATCGGCCCCGCGATGCTGCCCGAGGACATCCGTCATCCCGACCGCGCGGGGGCGATCGGCCCGGTAACCATTCCCGAAGAGGGCCTCGACTTTCAGATCGTGATGTCGCAAATCGAGCGCGATCTCATCCTGGGCGGCCTCAAGAAGACGGGCGGCAACAAGCGCCAGGCCGCGCGGTTGCTCAACCTGAGCCGGACGACGCTGATCGACAAGCTGCACCGCCTCGGCGGCTCCGTGTCAGCCGCGTGAGACGGGAAGGGTCAGCGTGAAAGTCGCGCCTGCGGGCTCGCGCGGCGTGCAGGCCAGGGTCCCCCCGAGGCGCCCGGCCAGCGCCCTCGACACCGCGAGGCCGATACCGAGCCGATCCGCCGGCCCGTCCTCGGGCGGGGGCTGCCACTCGAAGATCTGCCCCTGCATTCCGGGGGGCACGCCGGGACCGTTGTCTTCCACCGCGAGGGTGGCCTGGCCGCCGTCGTGCCCGAGGACAATCCGGACGGCGGGCCTGGTGACGCCCGGCAGGGCCAGCTCCGCGTTGACGAGCAGGTTGAGGACGATCTGCAGCACGTCGCGCCGCACGGCGGCCACCGTGACGCCGTCGCCCTCGACGACCCGCGTGGCGCGGAGTCGCGTGAGCGCGAAATGGCGCAGGGCCAGCGCCTGCTCGGCGAGCTCGCGCAGGCTGACCGGCTCCACGGTGCCGCCGGTATCGCGGGCGAAGCGCGACAACTCCTGGAGCAGGCGGTTGGCGCGCTCGGCCTGTCCGCCGATGGCGCGCGTCACGGCGCCGGGGTCGGCCGGCGCCATCTGCAGCAACTCCACGCCGCCGCCTATCACCTGCAACGCGTTGTTGACGTCGTGGACCGTCGTGGCGACCAGACGCGCCTGCAGTGACAGGCGGTTGGCGCGCTCGAGCCAGACCATCGACGGCACGGGACCGCCGGAAGACTCGGACCGTTCAGGCACGGGGGCTCAACCCTACCACGGAACGGCCGATTAGCTGAGATAAGGGATCCCGGGTCCCGGAACCGCCATGCGATTTCTCATCGTCGACGACTCGAACACGATGCGGCGGATTCTCGTCAACACACTCCGCAAGCTGGGACACGACGACTGCGTCGAGGCGCGAAGCGGCCGCGAGGGGATTGAGCGTTTGGCCGAGAGCCCCGTCGACATGGTGATCACCGACTGCAACATGCCCGAGATGGACGGCCTGGCCTTCGTCCGGGCCGTGCGCGCCAACCGAGCCACGCGGCATCTGCCCGTCCTGATGGTCACCTCCAACGCCGCCGCCGCCGACATCCTCGACGCCCGGAGCGCCGGCATCACCAGCTACGTGGTGAAACCCTTCAGCGTGGAGACCATCGATACCAAGATCCGCGCCTCGCTGAAGAGCGAGTGACGGGGCACGAACAGACGTCCGGTTCGCTCGGCCGCGCCCGATCGCCCCGCTCGTTGGTCAATGCCCGCGCCACCGGCTACTTCGATCCGCGCACCACCAACTCGTTCTCCACGCCGAACGCCCCGGGTACCTCCCGCGCGCGAACGCCGGCAATCTGCTTGTCGGCGTCGTTGTCCACCAGACCGACGAGCGTAATGCGGCCGCCCTTGACGATGATGTGGATCGGGTAGTTGCCCAGGGGCTGGATGCCGGGATAACGGCCGAATTCCAGGGCGTCGATGTAGGCACGGCGAGCGCCGCCGGGCGAGTATCGCGACAGGAAGTCGTCGGTGTAGATCGCGGCGAACCCATCCCGCCGGATACGGTCGTCGTTGAGCGACGCCGGCGCGACCTCGATCTCGTTCTTCACCGTGTCGACGCCCGGCGTGCGCTTGACGGCTGCTTCGGCATCCTCGCGCAGGCGCGGCGCGTAGGCGAACCCGGTCAGGGTCACGGTGCCGCGTTCGTAGGTGAAGGACAGGAAGTCGAAGACGCCGTAGTACGGCAGGCGCAGCAGCGCGATCCGGACATCGTCGGCTCGGCGCTTGTCGTCCGGGCTCTGGGCGGCGGCCGGCCGGGCCGGCGTGAGGCACACGGCCAGCAACAGTCCGGTGAGCCCGGTGGCCACGGCACGCATGAGTCGATGACGGATCATGGAACCCTCCTGTGCGTTTGATGTACCGGGCGGCGATCTGGTTTCCAACGTCGTGGCGGCACCGGCTCCGGCCGAGTACGATGGCCGGGACACCCATGGACGCCTTCGAATCCGCCCTGCGGCTCGCCTACCGCGTCCACCGTGGCCAGCGGCGCAAGGGGACCGGCGTCCCTTATGTCGCGCACATCCTCGGCGTGGCCGCCATCGCCCTCGAGTATGGTGCAACCGAGTCCGAGGCCGCGGCCGCGCTGCTCCATGATGCCGCCGAGGACGGCGGCGGCGAGGCCATGCTGGCGGAAATCCGGGCCCAGTTCGGCGACGAGGTGGCCGACGTCGTGCTCGGGTGCAGTGACAGCCTCGTCGAGAATCCGGCCGACGGGCGGCCGTGGCTGGAGCGCAAGCAAGCCTACGTGGCTCACCTGGGAGACGCCAGCGCCGGAGTCTGCCTGGTGTCAGCGGCCGACAAGCTCCACAACGTGCGGGCCATCGCGCGCGACTACCGCGAGCACGGCGAAGCGGTGTGGGCGCGCTTTCAGGGCGGACGGGACGGGACGCTTTGGTACTACGAGGCCGTGTCGAGCGCGCTCTGGCGCCGGTGGCCGGCGCCACTCACGGAGGACCTCAGCCAAGAGGTGAAGGCGCTGCTTCGGGCGGCGGGCGGCGGGGCCCCATGAACGATGGTGCCATGGCTCAACTCTCCAACCATTCCCGCGGCGCCCTCACGAACGACCCGTCGAGGGCCCGCGCCTCGCCGCACCCGAGCAGCTTCATGGTTCTGATGACGTCCGCGCGCAGG
>JADZBZ010000546.1 GCA_020851835.1 Acidobacteriota bacterium | reverse complement strand
GGCGGCTTCTTCGTCGCTCACATCGTCCTCAACCTAGCCACCGTTCCACTCGGATACGCCGGCGTCTCGGATCCGGCGGTGCTCCCCCTTCTGATGCTGGCCGGGGGCGCCTGGTCGTTCGCGGTCCTGCCCGTCGTCAATGGGCTTTCCCGCGCACAGGAATGGGCTGCCGATCGCTATGCGCTCGAGACCACCCGCAACGCCGACGCGTTTGTCTCGGCAATGAAACGGCTGGGGCAGCAGAACCTGGCCGAGGAGCACCCGTCCACTGTGGTTCGCTGGCTCTTCTACTCGCACCCGCCCGTTCGGGAGCGGATTGAAGCCGCCCGCGCGTTTGCGCGAACGTAACGGAGACGTGCGATGCTGAGGCCACTGGAGACCCGATGCGCCACGCCTGCCTGCTCCTGATGCTCGTGATGACCATTGCCCCGACCGCCCCGTCCGCACAGTATGCGCGCAAGTCGAGTGTGGCCCACCGGG
Source organism: Acidobacteriota bacterium (assembly GCA_020851835.1). Taxonomy (GTDB): domain Bacteria; phylum Acidobacteriota; class Vicinamibacteria; order Vicinamibacterales; family UBA2999; genus VFZN01. The sequence continues at coordinate 4,873 of JADZBZ010000546.1, read as the reverse complement.
GCGCGTCGGCCTATGCGCCCGAGCACACGCTGGCCTCCTATCGGCTCGCGCTGGACCAGGGCGCCGACTTCGTGGAGCAGGACCTGGCGGTCACCCGGGATGGCGTGCTGGTTTGCCTGCACGACCCCAGCCTGGAGCGAACGACCAACGTCGAAACGCTGTTTCCGGACCGCTTCACCGCAATCGAAATCGAGGGTCAGACGCGCAAGGCGTGGCTGGCAAACGACTTCACGCTGGCGGAAGTGAAGCGGCTCGACGCGGGATCGTGGTTCGGCGCTAAGTTCGCGAACGAGCGTGTGCCAACCTTCGACGAGGCCGTGGCGCTGATCAAGGGCAAAGCGGGGTTGTTCCCCGAGCTGAAGACCCCCGAGATCTACGAGGGCCGTAACGTGCGGTTCGAGGAGCTGGTCGCCGCGGCCCTCGACAAGCACGGCTTGCGGGGAGGCGGGACCGATCCGCGCACGCCGGTGATTCTGCAGACATTCGGCGAGGCGAGCGCGCGGAAGCTGGCGCAGATGCGGATTGGCGTACCGGTGGTGCTGCTCATCGGCCGTCCGGACGGCTGGGATGCGGCCCGCGTGAAGCAATGGAAGGGCGTCGTGCAGGGGTTCGGGCCCGCCAAGGACATCCTACGGCAGCTGCCGGACTTCGTTCGCTGGGCTCATGCCGAAGGGCTGACGGTGACGCCTTACACGTTTCGCGTCGGCGACCTTGGGACCTTTCCATCTCTGCGAGCCGAGATGGAGCACTATCTCTATACGATCGGCGTGGATGCGCTCTTCACGAATAACCCGGATCAGTTTCCGCGCCGGTAACGCGGTGCTTCCAAAGCGGTGCCCGACGTGCGCGTCGGCTACCTGCCCTTGACGACCAGCGTGCCCCGCATGCTGGCGTACTCGGGATCGCTCGTCAGGTTGCAGTAGAAGGGGAACGTGCCCGCCTGGTCGGCTCGGAACTCGAAGGTCACCGCCTGCCCGCCGCCGGCACGCTTGACGATGCGGTAGGCGTCGATGACGAGGCTGTATGGCCGGTCGTCGCTTCGCAGCGTGATCTTCACGAGGTCGTCCTGCGACACCTCGAGGCGATCGGGCTCGTAGCGATGGTCCCGAGCCGTCACGGTGAACTCCCGGCGGTTCGGCGCCTGCTCCTGCGCCAGCACGGGCACGGCCATCGCGAAAAGCAGCATCAAGGCGGTACGGCTCCTCATACTGCCATTCTACGGCCATGCGCCCTGCGACGATCGTGGTCGCGCACCCGTACGGACCAACGCCGGAGCGGTGGCTCCGGCGTTGGTCTCTGAACTCAGCTGGACCGGCGGCGCCCGAGGCGCTGGCCAGTTGTCCTCGGTTGACGCGCGCTATTCGCGGCGCGGCCCCCTGTCACGGCGCGAGCCCCGATCACCGCGCGGGCGGTCGTCGCGGCCGGCCCCTTCGCCGGCACCGGCGGTGGCCTCAGCGCCTTCCTGGCTGCCGGCAGGCGGCGCGCCGCCCTCTTCGGGCGAGATGAGCGCCTTGCGCGACAGCCGGATCTTACCGGTGGGGTCGATGTTGATGACCTTCACCAGCACCTGCTGGCCTTCCTTCAGCTCGTCGCGCACGTCCTTCACGCGGTAGTGGGCGATCTCGGAGACGTGGAGCAGGCCGTCGGTACCGGGCATGATCTCGATGAAGGCGCCGAAGTCGGTGATGCGCTGCACCTTCCCCAGGTAGGTCTTGTTCAGTTCGGGCGTGGCGGTGAGTTCCTGGATGATGCCGATGGCCTTGGCCGCGGCCGTCTCGTCCGCCGATGCCACGTTGACCGTCCCATCGTCCTGGACGTCGATCTTGACGCCCGTGCGCTCGATGATCGAGCGGATCATCTTGCCGCCGGGCCCGATGACGTCGCGAATCTTATCCACCGGGATCTTGATGGTGACGATGCGCGGCGCGTAGGCCGAGATGGTCTGGCGGTGCGCGGTGAGCGCTTCGTTCATCTTGCCGAGGATGAACAGCCGGCCCTGCCGCGCCTGCATGAGGGCGGCGCGCATGATCTCGGCGGGCACGCCGGTGACCTTGATGTCCATCTGCAGGGCGGTAATCCCCTCGGACGTGCCTGCGACCTTGAAGTCCATGTCGCCGTAGTGGTCCTCGGCGCCCGCGATGTCGCTGAGCACCGCGTACTTGCCGGTGGCCTCGTCGAGAATGAGGCCCATCGCCACGCCCGCCACCGGCGCCTTGAGGGGCACGCCGGCGTCCATCATGGCCAGAGAGCCGCCGCAGACCGAGGCCATCGACGAGCTGCCGTTCGACTCGAGGATGTCCGAGACGATCCGCACGGTGTAGGGAAACTGGTCCTCGGCGGGCACCATCGGCAGGAGCGATCGCTCGGCCAGGGCGCCGTGGCCCACCTCGCGGCGACCGGGGCCGCGCATGAAGCCGACCTCGCCGACCGAGAAGGGCGGGAAGTTGTAGTGGAGCATGAAGCGCTTCCACACCTCACCGTCCACGCTCTCGACCTTCTGCTGATCGTCGGCGGTACCCAGTGTGGCGGTGACCAGCGCCTGTGTCTCGCCGCGCGTGAACACGACCGACCCGTGGGTTCTCGGGAGCACGCCGGTCTCGATGGTAATCGGCCGGATCTCGTCGAACGCGCGTCCGTCGAGGCGGATGCTGTGCCCCAGCACCTCGTCGCGCAGCACCTTCTCCTGCACTTCCTTGAAGATGGTCTTGGCCTCGGACCTGCGCTGTACCTCGCCCTCGGGAAGCGACGCGATGAGCTCGTCGAGCAGTTGATCGACGCGCTGGTAGTTCTCGAGCTTGCCCCGGATGCGCATGGCCTCGCTGAGCGGCACAAGGATCTTCTCTTCGACCTCACGGTAGAACTCGTGGCCGATCTTGCGCTCGGGCTTCGGCAGCTTCTTCTGGCCGGCCTTCGCCGCCAGGGCGTCAATCCCGTCGCATAGCAACTTGATGGCCTTGTGCGCCTCGTCCAGCGCGATGATGGCCTCTTCCTCGGTGACTTCCTTGGCGCCAGCCTCCACCATCACGATACCGTCACGGCTGCCGGCCACGACGAGATCGAGGCGGCTCTGACGCCGCTGCTCGAACGTGGGGTTGATGACGTACTGACCGTCCACGAGACCCACGCGGACGCCGGCGATGGTCTTTTGGAACGGAATTTCCGAGAGGGCGAGGGCGGCCGAGGCACCCGTCAGAGCCAGGACATCGGAGTCGTAGTCGGTATCGGCCGAGAGCACCATGGCGATGATCTGCGACTCGTTGCGCCACCCGGACGGGAAGAGCGGGCGGATGGGGCGGTCGATCACGCGGCTCGTGAGGACCTCCTTCTCGGTCGGCTTGCCTTCGCGCTTGAAAAAGCCGCCCGGGATGCGGCCCGAGGAGTAGGCGTATTCACGATAGTCGACGGTGAGGGGGAGAAAATCGATGCCCTCCCGTGGGCGGCCCGAATGGCAGGCCGTGACGAGCACCATCGTGTCGCCCATCCGGAGGATGACCGAGCCGTGGGCCTGGCGGGCCCATTTGCCCGTCTCGATCGTCAGGGCGCGGGCGCCGAGAGAAATTTCGGTTTTGTGCATACCAATCCTTCGCGCGTTCAGAGTCCCCAAGTTCGCGGCCCAACACCAGGCGTAAGGCGTTGAACCCGGAGCGTTGAACTCCGAACTCGTAACAGTGAACTGCCTATTTGCGAATGCCGAGGCGCTTGATGAGCTCGGCGTAGCGGTCGGTGTCCTTGCTCTTGAGGTAGTCGAGCAGACGGCGTCGCTGGCCGACCAGCTTCAGCAGCCCGCGGCGGGAGTGATGGTCCTTCGCGTGCGTCTTGAAGTGATCGGTCAGGTAACTGATCCGCTCGCTCAGCAGGGCCACCTGCACCTCCGGAGAGCCCGTATCGCTCGCGTGCGTCTTGTATTCGCCGATGAGGGCGCCCTTCTTGTCTTTCGTCAGTGCCACGTAGCCTCCACGCACGGCCCAGACCACGGCAGGGTGCCGCCGCTCCAGGCCGCCGTATGTGACGATCCCGCCGATCGTCGATAAACATCCATGTTAGTTCAAGACCACGAACGGGTGCAAGAAACCCACCCGCGGACCGGGCTTGGCGATGGCCAGCAAATGCCCCCGCTCGTCCAGCAAGCGGGCCAGGGAGACGGTGGCGGGCCAGGCGTCCGGCGCCCGCACATCGAGCCCACGTCTGGCGCTCGCGGCCGCTTCGGCGGTCAGCGGCACGGAGGGCAGCTGCGGCAGCAGGCGTTCCAGTGGGAGCAGGCGTTCGACCAGGGCCGGCCTGTCGGCGGCGGTCAGCACCTCGACGGTCACGGCTTCCTCGAGTCCGAACGTGCCCGATTGGGTTCGGCGCAGGCCTTCGAGCACCGCTCCCATGCCGAGCGCTTGGCCCAGGTCATGGGCCAGCGACCGGACGTAGAAGCCCGCCGACACTCGCATCGACAGGTGCGCCACGTCGCCATCGAATGCTGTCAGCTCGAGTTCGCGAACGGTGACGAGCACCGGTTCGAGCTCCGGCGCGGCCCCCGCGCGGCGCACCACGTCGTAGGCCCGCTCGCCGGCGACCTTCTTGGCCGAATAGGCCGGCGGAGTCTGGAGGAAGGAGCCCCGATACCCGGACAGCGCCGCGGCCACGGTCTCGCGCGTGGGTCGCGCGGCCGATTCCGCCACCACGGGTCCCGTCCCGTCGAAGGTGGCCGTGACCCGGCCGAACCGGAAGGCGGCCTCGTAATGCTTGTCGTCGGCCGAGAGGAAGCGCGCCAGCCGGGTCGCCTGACCCACCGCCAGCACGAGGACGCCCGTGGCCATGGGGTCCAGCGTGCCGCAATGCCCGATCCGCCGCTCGCCGAGGGCCCGGCGCGCCACGGCGACCATGT
>JADZBZ010000545.1 GCA_020851835.1 Acidobacteriota bacterium | reverse complement strand
CGCGAGCCCTCGAGCCGGCGGTGAACGAGCGCCTGTTGAGAGAGCTGAAAGGGCTCGGCTATCAGTACGTGAGTCTGGACCTGCAGGGCTACCGCGTCGGCAGCCTCAACGAGGCGCTTCCCCTGCGCCCGGTCCCGTGACACCGGCCCGCGCGCTCGCCGCGCTCGCGCTGGTGGTCGGGCTCGCGCACCTGCCCTTTCTCGCTTCACACCTCGAGGACATCGACTCGGTCAACTTCGCACTCGGCGTGCGCGACTTCGACGTTGCCGAACACCGGCCGCACCCGCCCGGCTATCCGGTGTACATCGCCCTGGGCAAGATCGTCGCGGGCGCCGCGGCCGCGCTGCCGGGCGCCGGTCCGCCCTCACAGGTCGAAGCGCGTTCGCTGGCCCTCCTGTCGCTCGTCGGTGCGCTGCTGGCCGTCTTCCTGGTGTACCGCGTCTTTGCCGCCGTCCAGCCCGTGCGGGCAGACGGCCTGCCGCCTACGGCCCTCGACGCCGTCGCGCTCGGCGCCTCGGCACTGACCGCCGCGAGCCCGCTCGTCTGGACCCTTGGCGCGCGACCGATGAGCGACCTGCCGGGCCTGGCCTTCGCGCTCGCGTCGCAGGCGTGCCTGGCGATGGCATGGTGGTGGCAGACCCCGCCCGCCGACGGCGACAGGCGCATGTCGGCTGACATGGTGATGGCCTCGGGCCGCATGATCGTGCTCGGCGCTCTCGCCGCCGGGCTGGCCGTGGGCCTGCGCACGCAGACGTTGTGGCTGACCGCGCCGCTGCTGGTGCTGATCCTGCTCGACCGGGTCGGGCGTGGCGTCGCCGGCGCCCTGATGGGCGCGATCATGACCTCGGCCATCGGCACGCTCGCCTGGGCGGTGCCGCTCGTCGTGGCCAGCGGTGGCCTGTCCAGTTACCTCGCGGCACTCGGCTCACAGGCCGGCGAAGACTTCGCCAGCGGGGAGATGCTCTACAACAACCCCGCGCCGCGGCTGATCGCCATGGCGCTCGTGCGCACCTTCGTCGATCCGTGGGATTCCATCCCCCTGGCGACGGTGGTGCTGACGCTGGCCAGCCTTGGTGCGGCCGGCCTGCTGTTTCGCGACCGCCACAGCCTCGTGTTCGTGACCGTCATGAGCGTGCCGTATCTCGTGTTCCATCTCTTGTTCCAGGACACGTCGTTCACGCGCTACGCCGTGCCCCTGGTGCCGGTGGTGGCGTTCCTCGCCGTGAGGGGCATCGCGCTGGCCTCGGTGCGTGCGGTCGTTCCCGTCACGGCGGTCTTGTCCCTGTGGGCCGTCGCAACTGCCGCCCCGGCGTTGTCCGCGTACGCGGCGACGCCGGCGCCCACCGTGCGCGTGGTCGAGGCCATCAACGCCGAAGCGGCGTCGAAGCCGCCCGCGGCGCTGGCCATGCACCAGACCTTCCGTCGTCCGCTCGAGGCCGAAGAGGTGCGCGTGCAGCCGCAGCTGCCCTCGCCTCCGCGCCGCGAGTGGCTCGAACTGGCGCGGTTCCGGACCGACGGCCACGGAGGCGTGGTGTGGTTCCTGGCGGATCCGCGCCGGACGGACCTGGCGCTGATCGACCCGCAGAGCCGGCGTGAGGTCACGGCCTTCGATTGGGCGCCCGCGGGGCGGCGCGTGTTCGGCGGGCTGCGCCCCGGCGCCGTGCAGTGGGTGCGCCTGGCGCCGCCGAGATGGTTTGCCGAGGAGGGCTGGGCGCTGACGCCCGAGACGGCCGGCATGGCGGCACTCATGGGCCGCGGGCCGCACCTGGGCGGGATCACGGCGCGCGTCAGCCGCGATCCCGCGGCCACGCGCGTGCTCGTCGGCGGCCGAAACCTGGCGGGGTCCGGCACGGCCGCGGCCGCCTTCACCTTGGACGTCGATGGCCGAACGGTGCAGAGATGGGAAGCCGCGCCCGGCTTCTTCCTGCGAACGATCGACCTGCCGGCGGGCACGCTGTCAGGAGAAGGGCCCTGGGCGGCCCTGACGATTCGATCGACGGCGGCCTCGGGCGAGGCCGTCGTCCCGACGGCGATTGAGCAGTTCGACCTGCAGCCGCCCGAGACGTTGATGTGGGGATTCGACGAGGGCTGGCACGAAGCGGAGTTCGAGCCGTCTCTGGGTGTGTGGCATTGGATGAGCGACCGGGCTGCCATCCGTATCGTCGGGGCGGCCACCTCCGTGCGGATCACCCTGGACGCCGAGCCACCGGCGCGCTATTTCGACCGCCCCAGCGAGCTCACCGCCACGGTCGGTGGCGTTCAGGTGGCTCGTGCCAGCCTGAGCGCAGGCGGGTCGTGGTCGTTCGAGGTTCCGATGGACCGGTTGCAGGCCTCCGGCGGGCGGATCGTGTTCACCACGGATCAGACCTTCGTGCCCGCCGAGCGGGGCGGACCGCCAGATCGACGCCACCTGGGGCTGCGCGTCTTCGGTTTCCGTGTAGATCCGGTCGGTTTGCGTTGACACCGGGTGAAACCCCACCGTATTCTCCGTGTCATGATCCGACGGACCCTGCAGATTACGGCGCTCGCCCTCGTGTTTTCCATCGGCGCGGCGGCCTGCGCGAAGAAGGCCCCGGTCCCCGCGCCACCACCACCGCCGCCACCGGCCGCACCGGCACCGCCTCCTCCACCGCCTCCTCCACCACCACCACCGCCGCCACCGCCCCCTGCGCCGCTGACCGAAGAGCAGATCTTCGCGCAGAAGTCGCTGCAGCAGTTGAACGACGAGCGCCCGCTCGGTGACGTCTACTTCGACCTGGATCAGTCCGCGATCCGCGACGATGGGCGGGCCACGCTGTCGAAGGACGCCGATTACCTGAAGCGTTGGACCAGCACGCGGATCAACGTCGAGGGCCACTGTGACGAGCGCGGCACCGCGGAGTACAACCTCGGTCTGGGCGAGCGGCGCGCCAACGCGGTGAAGGATTACCTGGTGAGCCTGGGTGTCGGTGCCGACCGCATCAGCGTGATCTCGAAGGGCAAGGAAGCGCCCGTCTGCACCGAGTCGAACGAGGCTTGCTGGCAGCAGAACCGCCGCGGGCACTTCATTTTCACGGGCAAGTAGCGATTGTCGGGACGCCGGGGCTGAAGCCCCGGCGCTCCGTT
>JADZBZ010000544.1 GCA_020851835.1 Acidobacteriota bacterium | reverse complement strand
GATGGTGGACACGATTGCGGCAGCGAACAGCTGGCTGAACGGGTACGTGTGGGGATGGCCGATGATCGTGCTGCTGCTGGGCACGGGCATCGTGCTCACGGTGCTGACCGGGGCCGTGCAGTTCCGCTACCTCGGCTTTGCGTTACGAGAAGTTCTCGGCAAGATCACGCAGAAGAGCACCGAACCTGGCACCGTCTCGCCCTTTCAGGCGGTGGCCACGGCCCTGGCGTCCACGGTGGGCGTGGGCAACATCGCCGGCGTGGCTACCGCTATCTCGATCGGAGGCCCCGGGGCACTCTTCTGGCTGTGGGCGTCGGGCCTTCTCGGCATGTGCACCAAGTTCGCCGAGATCGTCATCGCGATCCACTACCGCGAGCGAGACGACTCGGGCGTCATGCGCGGCGGGGCCATGTACACGCTGAAGAACGGGCTTGGCCTACCGTGGCTCGGCGCCGTGTTCGCAGGGCTCGTCTCTCTGGCGGCCTTCGGCATTGGCAACATGGTGCAAGCCAACTCGGTCGCCGATAGCCTCCGCGCCTCGTTCGGCCTCGACCCGACCGTCACAGGCATCCTGATGGCCGCGATGTGCGCCGCCGTGATTCTCGGCGGCATTCGACGCATCGGCGAGGTGACCGAGGTGCTGGTCCCCTTCATGGCTGTGTTCTACCTCGGTGGCGGCCTGGTCATTCTAATCCGTCATGCCGGTGCGGTTCCCGGCGCCGTGGCTCTCGTGTTCGAGAGCGCGTTCTCGGGTGCCGCGGCCACGGGTGGATTTGCGGGAGCTTCGGTGATGATGGCACTCCGCTACGGCGTGGCGCGTGGCCTGTTCTCGAACGAGGCTGGTCTGGGCAGCGCACCCATGGTGCACGCGGCCGCCCGTACCGACCATCCCGTACGGCAGGGACTGTACGGGATTTTCGAGGTGTTCGTGGACACGATTCTCGTGTGCACCATTACCGGGCTGGCCATCCTGGCGACCGGTGTCTGGCTGGATGGCGCCACCGGCGCCGCGCTGGCAGGTCATGCCTTCTCGGTCGGCCTCCCCGGCACGTGGGGCAACATCGTCGTTACGACCAGCCTCGTGCTGTTCGCCTTCTCCACGTTGATCGGCTGGAGCTTCTACGGCGAAACCGGCATCGTCTACCTCTTCGGCGTGCGGGCCGCGATGCCGTACCGGCTCCTGTGGCTGGTCTTCATCTACCTGGGAGCGATCGGGTCGCTTCACCTCGTTTGGGACGTCGCCGACACGCTCAACGGCCTGATGGCGCTGCCGAACCTGGTGTCGGTCCTCGCTTCGATACCCATCCTGCTCAAGCTGAAGCGGGAGTTCTTCAGCCAGCAGGCGCGCTCGGCCAGAACCTGATTTTGGTAGCAATAGGCTACGGAACCACGATCGTCTGGATCGCGGTGACCCCGCTCGAACCGCAGGCGTTGGTGGCGCGGACGCTCAGGCTATAGCTGCCGGGACTGGCAGACCCGCTCAGGGTCCGGCTGGTGGTCGTGAAGCTCCCAACGAAGGCCCCCGTGACGTCGAGCACGTAGCCCGTGGCCGCCGGACCACTTGTGGCCGGATCCCACACCACGAGGATGGTGTTCCCGAGTCGGTAGGCGAGGAAGCTGGAGGGCGTGCCCGGCGCCCCCGAGCACGCTTCCGGGAACGTCACGGTGACTTCGTTCGACTGGGCGCTGGTGCCGCCGGCATTCACGGCGCGCAGCCGCAGGGCGTAGGTGCCCGGGGGCACGCCCGCGAAGGTGAACGTGTCGGACGCCGCCAGGGGAATCGTCGTGACCGCGGAGCCGGTGACGTCGAGGAGGATTGACGTCGGCGGCCCGCCGTCGAAGGTGTTCCGCCAGGCGAGGTCCACCGAGGTGCCATTCACCAGGCTCACGAGGCTGGCCGGGGCCGAGGGCGCCACGAGCACGTTGACGTGGATCCGAAGCTCGTTCGACGCGAGGCTTCTGTCGGCGCCCGCCAGCGTGTGTATGCGCACGTAGAACGAGCCGGTGGGCGCGGTGAAGGTGTAGATCGGGAAGGCACTGTCCGTCGGGATGCTGGCCAGCACCTCACCGGGCGTAAGGCCTCCCTCGAGCACGTAGCCGGTGGGCGTCGGCCCGGCCTGGGGCGGCGTCCACCGAAGGGTCACGCGGCCCCCCACGATCGAGGACGCCAGCAGCCCCGTGGGCGGCTGCACATTGGCCGGCTGTCCGACCGTCACGCTCACGGTCGTGATGGCACTCAGCGCCAGGCCATCGGAAGCCTGGTAGCTGAACGCGTCTGCGCCGGCATAGCCGGCATCCGCCGTGTAGCTGAAGGACCCGTCCGCGTTCAACCCCAGGACGCCGTGCGTGGGACCCGCGACGAAGACGGCTGACAACGCGTCACCGTCGGCGTCGGTGTCGTTGGCGAGCACGCCGGGAGCCGCGATGTTCAACACCGTACCGAAGGGCGTGGCGTAGGTATCGGTATTCCCCGCCGGCGGCGAGTTGGGCCGCACCGTGAGACTGACCGTGGCGGGTGCGCTCGCCAGATGGCCGTCATAGGCCTGGTAGGTGAAGGCGTCTGGTCCCGAGTAGTTCACGGCGGGCGTGTACGTGAACGAGCCGTTGCCGTTCAGGAAGAGTTCCCCATGGGCCGGCCCGGTCTGCAGCACGGCCGTCAGCGCGTCGCCGTTGGCATCCGAGTCGTTGGCGAGCACGCCGGGCGTAGCCACGTTCAGCGGGACGTTGAACGCGGTGGCAAAGGCGTCGGCCGCGGCCACGGGAGCCACGTTGTCCTCGACGACGAGCGCGTTCAGGAGGGTGGACGTCTGGCCATCCGGATTGGTGATCGTGAGCGTGTAGGCGCCGGCCGAGGCCCCGACCGTCTCGACTCTCAGGCCCACCTGGGTCGGAGAGATCACGGCGACGCTGGAGACGACGACGTTGGTGCCGCTGAACGATGCGGTGAGCCGTGAAGGGAAGCCGGGGCCGGGATCGAAGAAGCCCGAGCCGCCGCCGGCGGTTCCGTCGACGGTGACCATCAGGTTGGTCTGGTCCGGGGTCGTCGTCGCCGGCGAAATCGACGTCACGTCGGCCGGCGGTGGCGCCAGGAGGCGCACGAGCCGCAGCGCGTACGAGTCGTTCGCGTTCACGTACTCCTGCAACGTCCACATCGTCATGTCGTCGTCGGGGTCGAGGCTCGTGTAGGAGTACGCACCCCACCGCTGGGGATCGGGCGGTGGCTCAACATTGTAGGTGAACGACGAGTTGGACGTGAACAGGACCGGAGCGCCGTCCATCGTGCCGAGCGGGTCGCCGGCGAGCCGGCCGGTGGCCACGCCGTTGACGTGACTGGCCGCACCAGCCACCGATGAGCCCAGTGCGACATGACCCTGTCCGCTCACCATGAGCGAGCCCATGAAGTACGAGGCCGGGTCGACCGATGCCGCATCGAACACCGTGCCCGACTGGCGGAGGGTCGGCGTGGTGGCGACGTTGTCGATCTCGTACCACCGGATGCCGTTGCGGCCGCCCGCAGTGCTGGCCGCGCCCGACGCATCCACCTGAATGTGATGGCTGGTCCATAGCCGGCCGTTGCGGATGACGGCCTGCTGCAGGCGGTCGTCAAGCCCGTCGAGCGGAGCGAGGCCGCCGGGGTGGGCGATATCGAGCGGAAGGGCCGTGGCCGCCACGTCGATGGTGAGGTTGGCCGAGATGCTCGGGGTCCCGCCCGGGTCGGTGATGCGGCGAACCTGCAGGCGACCGAGCGCGAGGGAATCGACGCCGATGAAATACCCCTCGGTGGTGCCGGCGTCGAAGTTGTCGACACCCTGGGGCGTATAGGGCCCGGCGGTGGACAGCGTGGCGACGGCGTCGAAGGCCGAGAGCACGAGTGCCGGCGTGCCGGCCAGCAGGTCGGCCTTCCGTACGACGTACGCCGAGCTCGAGTCGTAGGTCACCGAATCCATCGTCGGACCGCAGTACTGGTTGGCGCCGACGTAGAGCGCGTGCTCGTCCACGCCGAGGGTCGCGTAGTCGGCCACACACAGGTCGCCGGAAGGGCTTCCGCCGGCTCGTCTGGTATTGGCCCAGAAGAAGAAGCTCCAGGTGGTGCCGGGCGCGATCACGGCCGAATCACTGACGGCGAGCAGGTACCGGTTCGCTAACTCGATGTTGACCATGGTCACGAACCACCGTCCTGTCCCTCGGTCGTAGCGGACTCGCGGGTTCGTCGTGGGCTGGCCGTTCCGGACCGTGTCGAAGAACGTGTCGATGCTCGCGTCCAGCACGCCGTCGGCGGTGCCCGTCACCTTGTCGATGGTTCTGATGCGCCCGTTCACGCCCACCAGGTACTGCGCAGGTCCCACATCTCCCATGGTGTCTGGTGGAACCGTGAGCGTGTCGGCCAGCGTCGCCACGTCCACGTTGGGGGTGGCCACCGTCTGTGCGAGGCCGGTCGCGTCCTTCGTCGGGCGCGGCGTCGGAGAAGAAGCGCCTGCCGGACCCGGGCGCTGCGGCAACTGCCGACGGTCGGGCTCGATCGCCTCGCGATGGGCACCAGCCGCAGGCACCGACGCCTCCATGGTGGGCGAGCTCATGATGGCCTGGGTGGTCTGCTGTCCGCTCAGACTGCCTACCCAGAGGTGCGCCGGCGTCTCAGTAGACAGGATTCCGATGGGGCCTTCAGCGCCGGGGGCAGGCTGGCTGCCGACCAGGCCGACGGCCTGCACAATGACTAGACCCAGAAGGACGGCGAGCAATCTCTGTGACCGCATCGATGACTCCAAGTGTAATGGACGCCTCACGGACGTGGCATCACCCAGCTGCTTCCGTTTGCAGTTCTGCGACGGGCTGCGAAGCGGAGGGGGCCTCCGCCGGCACGATCTCACGTTGTTCAACCAGGCAATCGGCCAGGTAGTCGTGGGCGTTCCCGTCTCCGCGTGACAACAGCGCTTCGAGCGGCGATCGCGCCCCGAACGCGAGTTCGCGCACCTGCATCGACGGGAACGTCCCGTCGGCGTGGCGCGGCACGTCGCGGCACCAGAAATCCAGGTGCCAGCGCGTGAAGGTCCGCACGCGCGCCAGCCCGTGTTCGTCGTCGCCCCAGTGCTCCCGGGCGAGCCTGACATAGCGGCGGTAGATGGCCACGCGGTCCTCCGCGCTCATCTCGCGATAGCCCTCGGCATGCTCGCGAAAGATCCACGGGCGAATCAGCGCGGCCCGGGCGGTCATGACCGCGGCGCACCCAGCACGAGCGCGAAGCACCTCGACCTGATGACCGTAAAGGACGTCGCCATTGCCGATGACCGGAATCGATACGGCCGCTGCGATTTCGCCAATCGCATCCCAGTCCGCGTCGGTACGGTACCTTGCGTTGCGCGTGCGCCCGTGCACGGTCAGCGCGTCGGCGCCGCCATCGGCCGCGGCGCGTGCCTGGTCCAGATGGTTGCGATCGTCGTCATTCCAGCCCAGGCGAATCTTCGCGGTGACGGGCACGCGTCCCACGGCTTTCTTCATGGCCTCGATCAGCCGGCGCAGCCGGCTCGGCTGCCGGCCGAGTGCCGCGCCCAGGCCCTTGTGGGTGAAGTAATCGATGGGACAGCCGCAGTTGAGGTCCACGAGGTCGGCGCCGCGCGATTCGACCAGGGCCGCGGCCCACGCCATCTCCTCCGGGTTCGTACCGGCCAGCTGCACGCCGAAGCAGGGCTCGCCCTCGAAGCGGCGCACGAGGGCGAACTCGCCCTTCCGCCGCTGCTTGAGCCGCCGCGCGACGGTCATCTCGCTCATCGTGATGCGGGCGCCGAGCTCCACGCAGAGGCGGCGGTAGGGAAGGTTGGACCCCTTGGTCATCGGGCCCATCACGAGCGCGCCGTCGAGCAGGGTGCTGAATGGCATCTGAAGTTCGATGATACTGTCTGACCTTAGGAGTGCCGCCGTGGCGAACCCCGTCCATCCCAGGCGTGCGTGGATTGCCAGCGTGCTGCTCGCTGCGGCCCTGGCAGCGGCGGGGTACGCGCAGGAAGCGCCGCGCCACTTTCTCTGGAAGGTGACGGCCGGGAACGGCAGCCAGGCCTACCTGCTGGGATCGGTCCACGTCCTGACGCCCGCCTTTTACCCGCTCGACCCTGCGATCGACCGCGCGTTCCAATCATCGGGGGTCCTCGTCGAGGAAGTGGATCTCGACGAGATGGCCAACCCCGCGACCCTGATGGGGCTGGTCGGCAAGGCCATGCTGCCCGACGGCCTGACACTGGACCAGGTGGTGGCCGGGGACACCTACCAGGCGATTCGCGCGCGCGCAGAGGCCCACGGCGTCCCGCTGGCGCTCTTGCAGCGGATGAAGCCATGGATGGCGGCCGTCACGCTCACGACCGCGGCCCTGACACGGGCGGGGTTCGACAGCGGGCTGGGCATCGACAAGCACTTCTTCGATCGGGCGAAGGCCGCGGGACTGCCGCGCCGGGCGCTCGAGACGGTCTCCTATCAGTTCGATCGGCTCGACGG
>JADZBZ010000543.1 GCA_020851835.1 Acidobacteriota bacterium | reverse complement strand
TTCGCCACCGGCGACGAGTCCGACAGCATCGGCTCGCTGTCCATTCGCGCGGGGCACGGCCTGACGGGCTGGGTGGCACGCAACCGCCGGTCGCTGGTCAACGCGCGGCCGAGCGCCGACTTCGAGGCTGGCGGCGTGCCGAACCCCGACACCACGCTCAACTCGGCCCTGGTCGCCCCGCTCGTGTTCAACGATCGCTTCATCGGGACGCTGGGCGTCTACCACGCGCGGGCCGACTTCTACTCCGACGACCACCGGCGGTTGCTCGACCGCGTCTCGGAGCAGGCCTCTGCCGTCATCCACAATTCCATCGTCTTCGAGCAGGCGCAGGAAGACTCGCTCACCGACCCGTTGACCGGGCTGCCCAACACGCGGTTCATGTTGCTGCACCTGTCGCGGGAACTGGCCCGCGCCGAGCGCATGAAGTCCGAAGTGGCCCTGCTGGTCATGGACCTCGACAACTTCAAGGACATCAACGACACCTACGGCCACAACGCCGGCGATCGCGCCCTCAGGGAGGTGGCGGGCATCCTGCGCGCGGCCATCCGCCCCTACGACATCTGCATCCGCTATGCCGGAGACGAGTTCGTGGTGGTACTGGCCGGGTGCGGCGCCGAGGAGGCCGAACGGAAGCGCGAAGAACTGCAGCGGGCGGTGGAAGGCCTTGTGTTCGAACCGCGGACCGGGCGGCGGGTGCCCGTGACCATCAGCGTGGGCGCCGCGGTCTTCCCGTGCGACGGCGATGGCTACGAAGCCATCATGGCCACGGCCGACAGCCGGATGTATCGCGACAAGGCGCGCCGAAAGCAGCGCGCGCAGGCGCTGCCGGCGGCTACAGGAACCGACGGGATGGGTTCGGTAGTCATCCCTGCCTCGCCGTCGCCTGCCGAGGTATCGGAGATCGATCTGCAGCGCGCCGGCTTTGGCGTACTCTAGAGGCCGACGATGTGATGTCCGGAGTCGACCATCAGCACTTCGCCCGTGATCCCGCTGGCGGCATCGCTCAGCAGGAACGCCGCGGCCTGTCCGACCTCGGAGGTTTCGACGGCGCGGCGAAGTGGTGCCTTCTCGCGGACGAGGCTGATAATGCTCGAGAAACCGCCGATGCCGGCCGCCGCCAGGGTCTTCACCGGCCCGGCCGAGATGGCGTTCACGCGGATGTGCCGAGGTCCGAGGTCGCTGGCCAGATAGCGCACACTCGACTCGAGTGCAGCCTTGGCCACACCCATTACGTTGTAGTTGGGGAACACGCGGTCACTGCCGAGAAACGACAGGGTGAGGATGCTGCCGCCGCCACGCGCCTGCATGAGCGGTTCGGCGCCTCGGGCCAGGGCGACGAGCGAATAGGCACTGATGTCGAGCGCCAGGCGAAATCCGTCCCGCGACGTCTGCACGAATGGTCGCGTGACGTCGTCGCGCTGCGCAAACGCGACGCCGTGCACCAGAAAATCGAGCCCGCCGACATCGTCGCGGATGCGGGCGAAGACCGCGTCGATCTCCTCGTCCTGCTGCACGTCGCATGGCAGGACCAGCGTGTCGGGTGACAGCTCGGCCGCCAGCTTCTTCACGTGGTCCTCGTACCGGCCCTGGTAGGTGAGCACGACCCGGGCGCCCTCGGCCGCGACGGCCTGGGCGATGGCCCAGGCGAGCGAGCGATGGTTCGCGACCCCGACAATCAAACCGACCTTGCCCTGCATCCGGCCGTCCGTGCTCATCGCGCCTCACCCGCCATCAATGCTTCTTTCGGCGCCGACGACGGCCGCCCTGACCGCTGCCGCCGGCATTGTTGCCTTCGCGCCCGGACCGCATCGGGCCCCCGTGGTCGGGGGCACCGCCCCCGGGACGCCGACGGAACCGTCCCTGCCCCGGCCGCTTGCCGTTTTGGTTGAGGGGTTGATGCATCGTGAATTCGGGGATGGCGCGACTGGGGGGCGGTTGCCCCTCGGGGCGAGGCAGCTGAGCGCGGATGAGGGAGCGTCGGAAGGGGCGATCGTCGGCCGCATCCGGTGACGCCTCGTCGGACGGAGAAGCGGTGGCCGCCATCGGCGTGGTTTCCGACGCCGTCTCGGCGCCCGCCGGTCCTGCGGCGGTGCCTGCTGGCGGCACCCGGCCGGCGGAGGGGTCGAGGGTATCGAGCACCTGTTCGTACAGCGTCCCGGTACCGGGCTTGCGGCGCAGGATGGGCATGCGGGCGTTCTTGAACTCGTGTTCCGACTCGCACACGACACAACGTGTGCGCTGGACCTCACCCTCGACCATCGCAACGATGGCATGGTCGGTAATACGGCGCTCGCGCGGACAAAAATCGTCCAGCACGTCGCCAGGCCGATACTGGCGTTGGTGCATGCAACTCCCCCGAAGACAGTCCCTAGCACACGGTCCGTTTACCTGGACCGTCTCAAACGATCTCGAAAGTGCCTGCTCTTTGCCGCGACCGCGATTTCCCGGGCCGACCAAGGGGAGGCCTCCGTCACGGATTCGACGAGACACTCCACGAGAGCCATCAGCGCAGGGTGGGAAGCTCAGGCCTGAACGGTTGACACACCGCAGGGCGCAAGGCAGCCCGTATTTTAGCAGAGCGGCTGGCCCTGGGCAAACGCTCCGGTTCGCCGGCCCCTCAGGGATGGTCGAGCCAGGCCCGGAGCTCGGCAAGGCGCTCGGCCACCGCGTCGGGGTGCGTGGACTGCGGTGTGCAGCGGGCCCGGACCGACGCCGCGGCCGTCGCCCGGTCCTTGACGTCGGCCGAGAACAGGGGGCTGAACGCCTGCCACTCCGGTAACGAGAGGTTCTCGATGTCCCGGCCATCGGCCAGCAGTTGGCGCACCATGGCGCCCACCACCTCGTGCGCCTGTCGGAACGGCAGGCCGCGAGAAACCAGGTAGTCGGCCACATCGGTGGCGAGCAGGAGACCCGAAGCCGCCCGCCCCGTACGGGCGCGGTCGAGGGTCAGCTGGCCGACGACGGCGGCGGTGGCGGCCAGCGAGACGGCCAGCGTGTCCTCCGCATCGAAGAGCGGCTCCTTATCCTCCTGCAGATCCTTGTTGTAACCCGTCGGCAGGCCCTTCATCGTGACGAGCAGGCCCGTCAGCTGGCCGATGGCGCGCCCCGCCTTGCCGCGCACCAGCTCGAGCGGATCGGGATTCTTCTTCTGCGGCATCATGCTGCTGCCCGTGGCCGTTCTGTCAGCCAGGTCGAAGAACCCGAACTCCTCGCTCGAAAATAGAATGACGTCTTCGGCAAGCCGCGACAGGTGCACCATCGCCAGCGACGTGGCGTACAGGAACGTGGCCGCAAAGTCCCGATCCGACGACGCATCCATGCTGTTCGGCACGACGCGGTCGAAGCCGAGGCTGGCCGCCAG
>JADZBZ010000542.1 GCA_020851835.1 Acidobacteriota bacterium | reverse complement strand
CGGCCACCGACGAGGCCAGCGCGGCGAGGTCCACCGGCTCGTTGGCCAGCCGGATTTCGCCCGCGTCGGCCCGGGCCAGCGTGAGGATCTGGTTGATGAGGCGCGTCAGCCGATCGAATTCGTCAATCTGACCGGCCATCGTCTGGCGAAGCTGATCGGCGGACGAGGAGGGCCGCAGCGAGAGCTCGGCCTCGCCGCGGAGGATGGCCAGGGGCGTCCGCAGTTCGTGGGCGAGCGCGGCGCTGAACTGGCGCATTTCGCCCACCGAGGCCTCGACGCGTTCGAGCGCGCGATTGAACGCCTCGGCCACCTGGTCGAGCTCGTCGTGGGCGCCCCGCACGGCCACCCGTGCGTGCAGGTTGGTGATGCCGATGGCCTGCATGCGTTCGGCGAGCCGCGACAGCGGCATCAGGGCGCGGCCTGCCAGCCAGCGGCCGACGAAGGCAGCGGCCAGCAACCCGGCCAGGATGCGCCAGGCGGCCAGCCGGTCGAAGCTGGCCAGCGTGCCGTCCATGCGGTCCAGCAACTCGCCGACCTGGACGAGGTAGTGCTCGTTCGGCGACGGCGAAATCACGGTGCTCGACAGGCGGATCCGGCCCCGGTCCGTCCGGACGTCCCGGAGACCGGGCGGCTGGCGGAACTCGGCGACCTCCTCTGGCGTGTAGTTCAACCCGAGTGCTTCGAGACCCGGCGACTGCACGAGCAGCCGTCCGCTGCCGTCGTATACCTGGAAGTAGCGGGTCGCCTCCGCGATGAAGGCCGCCTCCTCGGGATCGCTCCGGTTGTACACCAGGGCCGGCGAGCCGTCCGTGAATTGCAGGAAAGCATGCAGCCCGCGGGCCCGGCTCTCGAGGCTGTCGGTCGCGTCGGCGTCGAGCTGGCTCACGAGCGTGGCGTGATAGCCCAGGCTGAGCGCCGTCAGGACAACGGCCAGCGCCACGGTATAGACCACCGTGAGCGACGTCCGAATCGGCAAGGGCTTCACGTGGGCTTGTCGGTGATCACGTAGCCCACACCGCGGACGGTGTGAATCAGCTGGACCGGCTCGTCTCGGTCCATCTTGTTCCTGAGCGAGTTGATGTGTACTTCGACCACGTTGCTGACGCTGTCGAAATGTATGTCCCAGACGTGCTCGATGATGTGCGACCGGGTGACCGGCCGGTCGCAGTTGCGGGCCAGGAACTCCAGCAGCGCGTACTCCTTGGGCTTGAGCTCGATTGCCCGCCCGCCGCGCGATACCCGCCGGCGCGCGGTGTCGATCTCGAGATCCGCGACCCGCAGGCGCGTCTCCTGGGGCTTGCCCCGCCTGAGCAGCGCCCGGATTCGCGCCGACAGCTCGGCCAGGATGAAGGGCTTCCCCATGTAGTCGTCGGCCCCGCCGTTGAGACCGGCCACGCGCTCCTCGGGAGAGGCGTGCGCGCTGAGGATGAGCACGGGCAGGCTCGCCTTCCGCGCGCGGATGTCGCGCAGCACCTGGAAGCCGGAACGTCCCGGCAGCATGAGGTCGAGCACGACGGCGTCGTAGTCCACCATATGGGCCTGCACGCCGGCCTCGTCGCCGTCGTTGAGGACATCCACCGCGAAACCCTCTTCCTCCAGGCCCTTCTGGATGAAGGCGGCCACCTTCCGATCGTCTTCCACCACCAGGATACGCATGGGATTCGTGTCATTCTACGCCCTGCCTGGGACCGGGCGCCTAGTATGCTCCTGGTTCGGTCACCTCGACGAAGGAGTCGCTCATGAGACGACACCAGACGCTGATCAGCCTCGCCGGTCTCGCCCTCGTTGCCGGGCTCGGCCTCACGCAGGTGTGGATTGAACGCACCGCCGCGGCCCAGAGCCGCCCGGGGGTCCAGGCCCCGCGCTTCGAGGTGGATCCGCTCTGGCCCAAGCCGTTGCCCAATCACTGGGTGCTGGGCAACGCCGTGGGCGTGTGGGTGGACGAACGCGATCACGTGTGGATTGTTCACCGCAGTTCCGCGACGCTCGACAACAACGAGAAGGGCCTCGAGCTCGAGTCCGCCGACTACTGCTGTGCCGGGGCGCCGCCCGTGCTGGAATTCGACGCGGACGGCGCACTGCTGCAGCACTGGGGCGGGCCTGGCGCCGGCTACGACTGGCCCGATTCCAACCACGGCATCTTCGTGGATCACACAGGCGCCGTCTGGATTGGCGGCAACGGCCCCGGCGACTCGCACATCGTCAAGTTCACGCGCGACGGCAGGTTCCTGGCGCAGTTCGGCAAGCCCAACGCACGGGTGAACGGCAAGACCGCCTCGGGGCAGCCGACCTTCACCAGGGGCAGCACCGACCCCGATAACTTTGGTCGGGTGGCCAAGGTGTTCGTGGAGCCGAAGGCCAGCGAGGCGTACGTGGCCGACGGCTACTTCAACCGGCGCGTGGCGGTGCTCGACGCGGCCACGGGCAAGATGAAGCGGTTCTGGGGCGCGTACGGGAAGCCGCCGGACGACTCGGTCAACCTCGGACCGTACAATCCCGCCGATCCACCGGCGCAGCAGTTCCGCAACCCCGTCCACTGCGCCGACGTCTCTCTCGATGGGTTCGTCTACGTCTGCGACCGGCTCAACGACCGCCTGCAGGTGTTTCGCCGGGACGGGACGTTCGTGAAGGAGGTCTTCCTGGCGAAGAACACGAAGCTGTCGGGGTCGGTGTGGGACGTGGCCTTTTCACGCGACCCCGGGCAGCGCTACCTGTTCGTGGCCGACGGCATCAACGACCGCATCTACATCCTCCAGCGCGACACGCTGGAGCTGCTCACCAGCTTCGGCGACGGCGGACGCCAGCCGGGGCAATTCTACGGCGTGCACAGCATCACCACCGACTCACGCGGCAACATCTACACGACCGAAACCTGGGAGGGCAAGCGCGTGCAGAAGTTCGTCAGCAAGGGCCTCGCCCCGGTCACGACGATGCACCAGGGCACCGTCTGGCCGCGCCCGCCGGACCGCTGAAGCGGTCCGGCATCGCCTCGGGCGCTACGCGGGGTCCGCCGCGGCCGCGGCCGCGCGCCGCTCGGTGTGGAACTGCTCGAGGGCGCGATTGGCCTGGACGATCGGGTCGAGCTTGTCCATCACGGCGCCGAGCATCGAGCCCGACAGCGTGAAGTACGTCTCGTCGGCGGAGCGGGCCGTACACGGCCATGCCGAACGCGGCCTGTCGCCGGGGAATGGCCGGCAGCGTGATGCCGTGCGTGTGCGCGCCAACGGGACACCCGTAGTGATCCTCGGCGGTCGTGTAGAAGGTGCGACCCTCGGCGGCGTGGGTCCAATACGCGCACCCGGCTGCCAGGCTTCCTGCCACGCGGGGCACACCCGGGGCGGCTCGTCACGAAAGGCGATTGCAATGGGGGGCCACGTCAGACCAAGGGTCTGCTCGAGCCTGGCGGCCGCGTCCACTGGCGACATTGCTTTCCTGACAGGCCCTAAGGGTGTGGCGACAGCGGCTCGTTTCACAACACGCGGAACGATGCCTGCGCCGCCCGCTCGAGGCCGGCGAGGCTGCGGCGTACGTAGACGCGCTGCAGCCAGCGATCGGCCCCGTCGAATCTCGCCTGGAACCGGCTGCGCGCATGCGCGCAGCGCCGGTTGTCCACGACGAGCAGATCGCCCGCCTCCAGTCGCGCGCGGCGGTGAAGGTCGGGGCTTGCGACCACCTGGCGCAGCTCGTCGAGCGCCTCGGTAGCCGCAGGTTCTGTCGCGCGCACACCGCACGCCAGGT
>JADZBZ010000541.1 GCA_020851835.1 Acidobacteriota bacterium | reverse complement strand
GCTTGCCGTCCAGGAGCGCCTTCATGAACCGGGTGGCCTGGTCGCCGAACGGCTCGGACGCGCGATAGCCGCCCGTCTTCTCCGGCGCGTCCACGCCAATCAAACGCACGGTGCCCACGCCCTGCACCGTGACCGTATCGCCGTCGATGACCTGCCGGACCCGCGCCAGGGCCCGCGCGGCAGGTGCCGCCTGCGTGGCCCGATCGCCGGCTGACCAGGAGGTCTGCAGCGCAACCGGCCCCGGCTCCCCGCCCGAACACGCCGCCCCCCACACGACCGACACCAGAGCAAAGGCGATCGCGCGGACCCGTACCCTCGCCAGGCTTCCTTCGCACGGAGGCGTCGCAGCCTCTCGCGATTGCCCTACGCTTTCATCTCGCCCCATCGACAACTCCATCCTGCAATCATCCTGCAAAGGATGAGGTCGCGAAATCCGCAGGCGTGTTACCGTATTCGCGCCACCTGGGCGATGTCGTCATTCCCGGTTCCTCCTGAGGGCGCACCGCACTCATGCCTACACGACACCTGTTCCGTTCGATTCTGGTCCTGTCCTCAGCCCTGGTCCTTCTTGCTGGTCCGGCCGCCGCCCAACTGCGGACCGAACTGGTGGCCGAGGGCTTCGACCACCCCGTGGCCATAGTGCCCGATCCGCTCGCACCCAACACGTTGATTGTCGTCGAGCAGACCGGGCGCGCCCGGGCGGTCGTCAATGGTGTGATCCAGACGACGCCCTTCCTCGACCTCGAGAGCGAAGTCAAGTACGAGAACGAGCAGGGCCTGCTCGGTCTCGCGTTCTCGCCGGACGGCTCACGCGTGTTCGTCCAGTTCGTGAAGCGGCGCACGCCCGACCTCGGCATCGGCGACACCGTCGTCGCGCGGTTCCGCCGCTCGGCCGACCCGCTCGTGCTCGACGCCGCCTCGCGCCTCGACTTCGTCTGGCCCGGAGGGCAGCCCTTCATCCCCCAACACGCCCCCATGCACAAGGGCGGCACGCTCGCGTTCGGCCCCGACGGCTATCTGTACCTCGCACTGGGTGACAGCGGCATGGGTGGTGACGACGTCCTCGGCGCCCAGGGCCCATTTTCGCTGCTCGGCAAGATGCTGCGGCTCGATGTGAACGTATCCGATACCGATCCCAGAGGCTACGCGATTCCGCCGACCAATCCCTTCGTCGACAACGTGCCGATTCCCGCACTCCACGAGATCTGGTCGTTCGGATGGCGTAACCCCTGGCGCTACTCGTTCGACGACTATGGCCCCGGCGCCACCGGCGCCGTGATCGTGGGCGACGTGGGGCAGGACAGCCGCGAGGAGATCGACTACGAGCCCGCCGGTCGCGGCGGACGCAACTACGGCTGGTACCTGCGGGAAGGCACCATCCCCACGCCGGGCGTGTCGCCGTTTCGCGAGCCCGCCTATCTGCCGCTCACCGAGCCGCTCGCCGACTATCCGCGATCGATTGGCCACTCGGTGACGGGAGGGTTCGTCTATCGCGGCGCGGCCCTGCCGTCGTTCTACCGCGGGCGCTATTTCGTGGCCGACTTCTTCGGCGGTGTGTACTCGGTTGGCTTGTCGATCGATGCGGCCGGCGAGGCGCACGCCGCCAATGTGCTGGATCACTCGGCGGAACTCGGCCTTCCGCGCTTGATCCCGACGTTCGGCCGGGGCCTCGACGGCGAGCTGTACTTCGCCACCTTCGTCGGGAACGCCATCTACAAGATTGTCCCCGGCACACCCGAGCTTCCGGCGCCGCCGACGGGCTTTGTCACGCAGGTGAATGGTTCGACGGTCAACCTGTCCTGGGAGCCGGGAGCGGGCGGCGGCGCCGTGCTTTCGTATCAGCTCGAAGCCGGCTCGGCTCCGGGGCTGGCCGATCTGCTCGTCACCGACGTGGGCGGCCAGGAACTGGCCGTGTCCGGCGTGCCTCCGGGACGGTACTTCGTCCGCGTGCGCGGTCTCAATTCGTCGGGCCTGGGGGCCCCCTCGACCGACGCTGCCGTGCGCGTCGGATGTGGCGGTCCGCCACTTCTGCCATCGGGCCTGACCGGCTCGGTGGGGCCGGGCGGCATGGTGTCGCTGCAGTGGCAGGGCACGAGCGAGGCCACGGGCTATCTCGTCGAGGCCGGGTCGGGACCCGGCCTGGCCAACCTCGCCCAGATTCCGGTTGGCGGCACTGGCTTGAGCGGTGCCGTGCCGGCCGGCACCTACTACGCGCGTGTTCGCGCGTTGACCTCGTGCGGCATCACGCCCGCGTCGAATGAGGTGGTGCTGGTGGCCCCCTGAGTTCGGGCTCGATTGCGCCTCCATCGCTCACCGCTTGCCAGCCGTTGAGTTGAGGCACGCACCCGCGACGCGCTGAAACGAAACGGCTTGTGTATGCACTACCTGGCGTGACCGGGCTATTGGGGTCCGGCGCCAGGGAGGCGTTCGTGTACAGCTCCTCATCGGCCTTTGCTCCGCTCCATCCCGACTCGTGCCCCCCGCGGATCATTCCCCTGGACGTGTCAGGCGACGGACTGGCGTCCTTCTCGTCCGAGTCGACACGCGCCGCGGCTCCGGAACCAGCGATGGTGCCCGCCGGCCCGGCAGGCACGCCCCATCCGTTCGTGCGCGTCCCGAGAGGCGTCGGTGTCGGCGCGCTCGCGCTGCTGGCGGGAGCTTTCTGCGGGATGGCGATTGCCGCCGTCGTGAGTCCGGCCGATCGGCCGCCCCTCGGCATCGGCAAGGTGACCGTGACGTCCGACCCGCCCGGCGCTGGTGTGGAAATCGACGGGGTGGCCCGAGGCCTGACGCCGTTGACCGCGGTGCTGGACGTGGGCGCGCATCACCTGGCCATCGGGGACGGTACGCGTGCCCGCCCGCAACTGCTGCGTGTTACCCCGGGCGGCTCCGCGTCGCTTCACGTCGAGTGGGTCGGTCCCCTCTCTGCCGCTGCGCCCCCACCCGAGGCGGGCGCGGCCACCGCCGTCGTCATGGCAGACGGGGCGAGTGCGGCCCCGAAAGCCATCCGACCCAGGCCTGCACCCGGTCCCGGGCCGAAGCCGGTCTCGCGCGTCGCCACCGCGCCGCCGCCCGTGCGCCGGCCGCCCACCGGCTGGCTCGTGGTGAAGAGCCCGTTCCCGGTACGCGTGCTCCATGACGGCGTCGACGTGGGCGGGAGCGCCGACGGCAGGCTGTCGCTGCCGGCGGGCACGAGCACGGTGGTGCTCGTCAACGAGGCGCTCGAGTTTCGAGACGAGCGCGAGGTGACCGTGGCCGCGAATCGGTCGGTGAGCCTGGCCGTGGAGACGCCGTCCGGGGTACTGCACGCCAATGCCACGCCGTGGGCCGAAGTGTGGGTGGATGGCCGCCTCTCCGGCGACACGCCGCTCGGCAACCTGTCGCTGCCTATCGGCGATCACGACGTGGTCTTTCGCCACCCGCAACTCGGCGAATTGCGACAGCAGGTGACGGTGGGCGCGCGTACCCCCGCGCGCGTCTCCGTGGAGTTCCAGCCATGACGTCCAGAGCCATTGTCGTTGCCGT
>JADZBZ010000540.1 GCA_020851835.1 Acidobacteriota bacterium | reverse complement strand
CGTCCGACGCTGGTGCCGGGGTCATCCGCCCTGTGGCGAGGGGGCGAAGATCGAACGCAGCACGGGCGTCAGCGTCTGATAACGTTGACTCCGTTACCTGCGGACCCGTTCATAGCGACTATCGTCCCCCGACGAAGCCGCCCAGCACCGGGATCTTGCCGGCCGCCAGCGGCGGATCGGCCTGGGCCATGAGGGCCGCGGTGGTCTCCTGGAACTGCGGCGCCGCCGCCGTGTGCTCGTCGTTCGTGACCACGGCGCGCCGCGCGTCCACCCACGCCGCCCGCAGGCCGTGCGAGGTGAGAGCGTCGGTCACCAGGCGGCTGCTGACGACCTCGCCGGTCGCGGCAATGGTGTCGAGCCAGCGCGGCGACACCTCGCGCAGCACGCCGAGCGCCTGCACGATGCGCTCGAGCTCGCCGAACTCCAGGTCGACGAAGGCCACGGCCTGCTCGCGCAGCGCCGCGTCGACGATCACCGTGGCCACCGTGTGGTGGCGGGCCCGCAGGTCGCGCAGGCTGTTGAGGGCGCCCTCGATGTCACCGGCGCCGGCCTGGGCGGCCACGCCGAGCAGGCGGTCGGTGGCCCCCGAGAGGGCCGACACCACCACGACCGGGCCGCGCGCATCGCCGCCTTCCTGGGCGGCATCCGCCTGGCGCTGGGCCCGGACGATCGCAATCAAGCGCTCGATGGCGGCCTGATCCGCCACCGACGTGCCGCCGAACTTCATGACGACCATGGCTAGATCATGCCCTCCGCCACCATCAGCTCGGCGTTGAGAATCGCCGCGCCGGCGGCGCCGCGCACCACGTTGTGGCTCATCGCCACGAACTTCACGGTGAACACGGGGCAGGGACGCACACGCCCCACCACCACCGCCATGCCGTCGCCGCGGTCGACGTCGAGTCGCGGCTGCGGGCGGTTGGGCTCCTCCATCACGACGATGGCCGGCTGCGGCGCGCTCGGCAGGTTCAGCTCCTGAGGGCGGCCCTTGAACTGGCGCATGGCCTCGGCCACGGCGGCAGCGTCGGGCTGCTGCGCCAGCGCCACCGACACGGTGATGGTGTGTCCGTCGATCACCGGCACGCGGTTGGTGTGGGCGCTCACCCGGGCGGCGTGGTTCACACGCCCTCCGTCGCTGCCGAGGATCTTCAGCGTCTCGCGCTCCATCTTCTCTTCCTCGCCGCCGATGAAGGGCACGACGTTGCCGAGGATGTCGAGCGATGGCACGCCGGGATAGCCGGCGCCGAAGACGGCCTGCATGGTGCTGACGACGACGGTGGTGATGCCGAACTGGCGGAGCGGCGCGAGGGCCGAGGCGAACACCACGGTGGAGCAATTGGGGTTGGTGACGACGGCGCCCGTCCAGCCCTTCTGCGCGCGCTGCTCGGGGAGGATCGCAAGGTGGTCGGCGTTGACCTCCGGGATGAGCAGCGGCACCAGCGGGTCCATGCGGAAGTTGCGGGCGTTGCTCACCACGACGTGACCGGCCCTGGCAAAGGCCTCCTCGATCTCGCCGGCCACCGACGCGTCGAGCGCCGAGAACACCACTTTGGGCCCGCGGCCGGGCGTGCACGGCTCCACCGTGCGGCCGGCCGCGCCGGCCGGCATCGGCGCCGCCAGGCGCCACGGCGCCGCGTCCGCGTAGGCGCGGCCCTCGCTGCGCTCGCTGGCGGCCAGCCACACCGGCTCGAACCACGGATGGCGCGCCAGCCGCGACACGAAATGCTGCCCGACGACCCCGGTGGCCCCCAACACGCCGACGTCCATGCTCCGCACGACTCCTCCTCGCGTCCCCGCGTACAACGAAAAACCCGCCTGGGCAGGTGCCGCGGCGGGTAGTGGCTGGGCCTCACGGCCCTGGTTCGGTGGCGATCCGCTGACTTAGGCGGACGGCCCGAGCGACACACTTCCCGATGCGGCGGTGGCCCGCTTTCGCGCGCTGCGCTTTCGCATCTGGACGGTGTGGCTCGTCACGGTGACGTGCAGTATAGCACGCGGTCGAGCCGCGTCAACGCGGCCTCAGGGCGTGATGGGCCCGGCCAGCAGCCGCTCGAGGTCGTAGACCACGCCGTCCTTCACCACGCGCCGCGTGCGTCGCAGGTCGGTGATCGCCTGCAGCGGGTTGCCGTCGACGATCACCAGGTCCGCGAGCTTCCCCACTTCGATCGTCCCCAGGTCGCCGCCCAGCCCGAAGGCCGACGCCGGCACCGCCGTCGCCGTGCGGATGGCCTCCGCCGGCGACAGCCCACCGCGCACGTAGTGCTCGATCTCCGACAACAGGGCGACGCCCGGCGGGTTGATCGGAGAGTCGGTGCCGGCAATCACGCGGCCGCCGCCGCGCACGACGTCGAGCACCAGCTTCTCCTGCGGCGTGACGAGCGCCTCGAGGGCGCCGAGCTCCGCGCCGGCCAACGGCCTGGCCCGCATCGCCGTGCCGCGGGCCGCCACCGACGCCGGGAACAGCGCCAGCCGCGAGTCGGTGGTCCACCACGGGTCGTGGGCGGTGAGCACCTGGAAGCCGCCCTGGATGGTGATGGTCGGCGTGAGCGTCATGCCCGTCGCCGTGAGCAACTGCACCACGTCCGCGTAAGATCGGCACAGTTCGCTGTTCTTCGGCGAGTAGCCGCGCCGGCTGGTGCCGCGCACGTGCTCGACGCCGTCGGCGCCGTAGGCCACCGCCGGGTAGATCTCGTGCGAGGTCACCGGCATGCCGGCGGCGTGCGCAGCGGCGATGCCGCGCTTCTGCAGCAGGTCCGGCAGCCGCACATAGGTCTTGACGAAGTCGTAGCGCATGGCCCGGGCGCGCGCCATGTGGGCGTCGACGAGGCCGCCGCCGTCGAGGGCCACACCGCCCGGATAGTAGATGCGCGAGCCGTCGAGCGGCTCGCCCGTGGTGACCACGCGCGGGCCGACGCGCACGCCCGACTCGATGGCCTCGCGCTCCTCCTGTCCCTCGAACGCATTGGTGGCCGGGTTGCGTACGGTGGTGATGCCGAACGCCAGCCAGGTGCGTCCCTGCGCCTCGGACTTGCCCAGGTGCGTGTGGCTCTCGATGAGGCCCGGCAGCACCGTGCTGTCGGAGGCATCGACGACCGTGCCACGGTGGCCGCCGTCACCGTGCGGCGCCACGCTGACGATGCGGTTGCCCTCGATGACGATGTCGACGCCGGTGCGCAGGGCGGCGCCGGCCACGGCGTCGAACAGCCGCCCGGCGTGGATGGTGGTGGTGGCGGTGGTGGTCTTCGCCGTCCACGTCCACTGCGGGGTGACGGCGCGGATGCTGCCGTCGACGAGGTCGGCGAGGCGGAAGCCGCCGGCGGCCTGGTACAGCACGCGGCGCGAGTCGGCGGTCCACGACGGCGAACTGGCGAGCTCCGTGGAGATGCGGCGCGGCGGACCGGCCGGTGTGCCGTCGCGGGCCACCGGGTAGGTGGTGAGCTGGCCGTCGACGATGGCCACCATCTCGCGGCCGTTCGGCGACCACACCGGCCCGAGGTTCTCGCGCATGCCGACCGACTTGTGCGGGATCGGGTCCATCCACAGGTCGGCGGCATAGGCGCCCTTGCCCTCCGGCGTGGTGTCGGGTTCCACCGCCACCCGCAGCACCTGGTTGGTCCCCTCGCGGAAGCGCGTGGAGTAGGGCTTGAGCGCCGACAACACCACCGCCCGTCCGTCGGGCGAGAAGCTCGGGCGGCCCGGCTCGAAGAGCCGATCGTGCACCTGGTAGTGCTCGCGGTTGGCGACGCGCACCATGTGCAGCTTCGACTCGGCGTCGAGGTAGGCCATGCGCGTGCCGTCGGGCGACCACGCGGCGGTGGTGGCATCGGCGGCGAGGCGCCGGCCGGCGCCCGTCTTCATGTCGTGCACCCACAGGCCGACGCTGCCGTCGCGGTCCGACGAGTAGGCGATCGACGCGCCGTCGGGGGCCCACACGGGGTTGGTCTCGACGTGCACGTCGTGGGTGAGACGCCGCGGCACGCCGTCGCCCTCACGCGTGGAGAGCAGCCACAGGTCGCCGAGGGCGCCGAAGACGATGGTGGCGCCGTCAGGGGAGATCGACGGGTGCATCAGGCCCAGCACCGGCTGCGGGCCCTGCAGCGGGAAGGCGTGGTGCGCGGGCGTGAAGGCGTCACGGGTGAAGGCGATCTCCGCGGCGAAGGGCACGCGGCGCGCATCCCCACCGGCCAGGGCGCGTCGGCGCACGCCGCCGTCGGCGGTGTAGAGCAGTTCGGTGGCCGACACCCACGAGGGCCGGAACGGGTGCACGTCCTCCCCCGCCGCCGCGACGTTCCTGCCGCCGGCCATCAGCCGCGCCACCGGGCCGTCGACGGCCACGTAGGCGATGGTCCTGCCGTCGGGCGACCACGACGGCCGATGCAGGGTGGCGGTGTCGGCGGCCAGCTGGCGGTCGACGCCGGTGGCGACGGTGCGCGCGTAGATGCCCTTGGGCTCGCGGTGCGAGACGAACGCGACCTCCTTGCCGTCGGGCGACCACGCCGGCATCGACTCGTTGCTGCCGCCGGTCGTGAGGCGGCGGACGTCGCCGCTGGCCAGCGTCAGCAGCCACACGTCGTAGTTGCCGCCGCGGTCGGACGAGAACGCGAGGCTCCTGCCGTCGGGTGCCCAGTGCGGCTCGCGGTCGTCGAAGGGGCCGGACGTGACCTGCCGCAGGTCGCTGCCGTCGGCCTTCATCGTCCAGATGTTCCAGGTGTCGCGGTAGTACGCCTGGAAGGCCAGCCGCGCGCCGTCCGGCGACCAGGCCGGCTCGTGGGCGTCGTAGCCGTCGTCGAGCACGCGCGTGGCCCGGCCGCCGTCGATGCCCACCGTCCACAGTGCGCCGAGCAGATCGAGGGCGATGGTCCTGCCGTCGGGCGACAGCGCCGCGGCCATCGACGTTCCCTCGGTGAGCGTCAGCCGCACGTCGCGCCCCGTCTGCGCGCCGCTCCAGGCCCCGCACGCCGCCACGAGCCCCACCACGATCGCCCACCGTGCGCGCATCCTCGCCTCCGGGTGCTGCCCGGGCCTTGGCGCGCGGGCGACGTGATTATAGGAGCACGCGCTCGTC
Source organism: Acidobacteriota bacterium (assembly GCA_020851835.1). GTDB lineage: Bacteria > Acidobacteriota > Vicinamibacteria > Vicinamibacterales > UBA2999 > VFZN01. Next base: position 14,669 of record JADZBZ010000540.1, on the reverse strand, counting down.
CCCGGGGCCGTCCCCGCCGCTGCGGCGCGGAAGGCCGGCCGGGGCGCCAGGTCTGCTACCGTAGCCGGCGTGACACGCTGGTCGATGTTCGCCTGCGCCTGGCTGCTGCCGGCGGTGGCCGCGGCCCAGGGGCCGCTGGCGCCGATTGCCGTGGCGCCGGCCGATGCGGCGCCGCCCGCTGCCTCGGTGTTCTCGGGCGCCGACCGTCAACTCGACGTGCGCCCGCCGCGCCTCGAGACGGAGGTCGAGATCGACGGCCGCCTCGACGAGCCGGCGTGGACGCAGGCGGCGCGCCTCACCGGCTTCTCGCGCTATGCCCCGGTGGACGGCGGCCCGGCGGAGCGGGCCACCGAGGTACTGGTGTGGTACTCGCCGACGGCCCTGCACCTGGGCGTGCGCGCCCACGCGGCCGCCGGGGAGCAGGTGCGGGCCACGCTCGCCGACCGCGATCGCATCGACGCCGACGACCACGTCCAGTTCTTCCTCAGCACGTTCGGTGACGGCCGCCAGGCGTTCGTCTTCGCCGTCAACCCGTTCGGGGTGCAGATGGACGGCTCGCTCGTCGAGGGCGCGCGCATCACCGGCGGCGGCTTCGCCGGCATCGCCCAGGGCCGCGAGGAGGTGGACCGCAGCCCCGATTACGTGTTCCAATCGCGCGGCCACGTGGAAGGCGACGGCTACGTCGTCGAGCTGCGCATCCCGTTCAAGAGCCTGCGTTACCAGGTCGGCGCCGACATGAAATGGGGCCTGCACGTCACGCGCGTCAGCCCGGGGGCCGGCGTCGAGGAGAGCTGGGCCCCGGCGCGGCGCGACGGCGCCTCGTTCCTCACCCAGGCGGGAGCGCTCGTCGGCATGCACGACCTGCATCGTGGCCTGGTGCTGGACCTCAATCCCGTGGCGACGGCGGCGGTCAACGGCGCGCCGGCCGGCGAGACGTGGGACTACGGCTGGTCGCGCCCGGAGTTCGGCGGCAACGTGCGCTGGGGCGTCACCGACACGCTCACCGTCAACGGCACGGTCAATCCCGACTTCTCGCAGGTGGAGTCGGACGCCTCGCAGTTCCAGTTCGATCCGCGCCAGGCGCTGTTCTTCCCCGACAAGCGGCCGTTCTTCATCGACGGCATCGAGCAGTTCACGACCCCCAACAACCTGATCTACACCCGGCGCATCGTCGCGCCGCTCGCCGCCACGCGGCTCACCGGGCGCGTGACGCCGACGACGAGCGTCGCCTACCTGATGGCGGTCGACGACGCCGTCACCTCGGTGACCGGGCGCGATCATCCGGTGTTCAACATCCTGCGCGCCCAGCGGGACGTCGGCGCCACCTCCAAGGTCGCCCTGGTCTACACCGACCGCATCGACGGCGGCCGCTCCAACCGCGTCATCGCCGGCGACTCGCGCGTCGTGTGGAAGGACATCTACAGCCTGCTGCTGCAGGGCGCGGCGGCCCGCACCGACACCGGCGACCGCATCCTCACGGCGCCGCTGTGGCAGGCGACGTTCAACCGCACCGGCCGCCACTACGGCCTGCGCATGCAGTCGCGCGGCGTCTCGCCCGACTTCCAGGCGCAGTCGGGGTTCATCAGCCGGCGCGGCGTGGCGTCGTTCAACATCGCCAACCAGCTCACCACCTACGGCAAGGCCGGGGCGCTCGTCGAGCGCTTCACGAGCGACGTCGTCGTCGACGGCTCGTGGGTCTACGACGACTTCGTCGCCGGACGCCCGTCCCAGGACCGCAAGCTGCACTTCAACCAGAACGTCGCCCTTCGCGGCGGCTGGCGCATGGGCGCCTCGGTGCTGTTCGAGACCTTCGGCTACGACCCGACGCTCTACACCGGCTACGCCGTCGCGCGGCCGACGGCCGACGGTGGCACCGCCTACGAGCCGTACGTCGGCACGGCGCGGCTGCCGAACCTCGATTACGTCTTCTCCTTCACCGTGCCGACGCGCCGCGGCTTCACCGGCGACGGGCAGGTGCTGTGGGGCAAGGACGAGAACTTCTACGAGTGGTCGTCGGCCGACATCTGGTTCATCAACGTCGGCGGCACCTGGCGGCCCACCGACCAGCTGCGCATCGAGGGGCGTTACCAGCTGCAGTCGTTCCAGCGGCGCAGCGACGGCACCTACGTGGGCATCCGGCGCATCCCGCGCGTCAAGGTCGAGTACCAGGTGTCACGGCCGATCTTCGTGCGCGTCATCGCCGAACAGAACGGCAACTTCCAGGATACGCTGCGCGACGACTCGCGCACCGATTTGCCGATCTTCATCCGCGACGCCAGCGGCGCCTTCGTGCCGGCCTCGCGCGTCAACACCAATCGCCTGCGCGTCGACCTGCTGTTCTCCTACCAGCCGACGCCGGGCACGGTGGTATTCGCCGGCTACGGCAGCAGTCTCGCCGAGTTCGACACCCTGCGCGAGGGGCGGCAGCCGTACCGCCGGGCCAACGACGGCTTCTTCACGAAGATCAGTTACCTGTTGCGGCTGTAGGTCGCGACCCGCCGCCGCGGTGATCCGGTCTGCCCGGTTCTTCCGCTTCCCCTCAGTACGAGCGCGCCCGCCGCCAGCCGCACCGGCCAGGCAGCGCGGGTTCGCGTGAGATTCCGAAGGGAGCTGGGCATGGTGGGTCGACGACTCGTGTTGGCGGGCGTGGCGGCGGTGTTGGCGGTGGTGGCGCCCTGGGCCGCCCCCGTGGCAGCGGCGCAGAACGTCTTCGGCACGCACACCTGGCAGATGCAGCCGTTCTGCAACGTGGTCACGCTCACCTTGTCACCGGCGCAGGGCGGGGCGCGGGTGGAGGGGTTCGACAACCTGTGCGGCACCGCCGACCGGGCGAGCGCCGTGGGCATGGCGTCGCAGAACGCCAACGGCGGGGTGACGCTGAACTTCACCGTCGTCACCAACCCCGACGCCCGGCCGGTGCACGTCACCGCCGTCGTCAACCTGCAGAGCGGCGGCGGCACCTGGATCGACAGCGCCGGCAACAGCGGCGCGATGGCCTACGGCGCCGCGGCACCCGGCCCCGTGCGTCCCATTCCGGTGACCCAGCTCGGGCCCGACGTCGTCACCACCCTGGAGCTGGCGCCCGGCGCCGTGCGGCTCGCCGACATCAATACCACCGAGGTGCAGGCCCGCGTCACCGGCGCCTGCCCCGCCGGCCAGGCGATGAGCGGCATCAACGCCAACGGCACCGTGGCGTGCACGTCGATCGTCGGCGGCGGTGGCGGCGGGTCGAACGTCGCCTTCAAGGCCGGCGGCAACGCCCTGGGCGCCCAGATCTCTGCGCCGGTCTATGTCGACGTGCCCTGGACGTCGACGCGCTTCAACACCGGCCCCGGCAGCTTCAACGGCACGGCCTACACCGTGCCGGAAGCCGGCCTCTACCTGATGACCACCTCCGTGCCCATGGAAGGTGCCCAGGCCACCGGCATGTTCTGCGGCGCATTCCGGGTCAACGGCGACACCGTCGGCCTCAGCTGCCAGCACTACGTCGCCAATGCCAACACCGGTACGCCAAGCCTGTCGCTCTCGACGACCGCACAACTGAGCGCGGGCGACACGGTGGTCGTGAGCGTCCTGCCGCTCGGGGCGACGGTCCGCATCTCCGGCAGCAACTTCGCCGAGTCGAACTTCACCGTGACGAAGCTGCAATAGGCACCGGCGCCGCCGTACATCGCCCTGGCGGGGGCGGCGACCGTGTCGCGGACGTGCTGGAATGTGCGAGGATCGCCCAGCCCGCCGCCATGTCGACCTCCCCCGCCGACGACCTCACTCGCCTGTTGCACGACTGGTCGCACGGCGACTCGGCGGCGCTGCCGCAGCTGATGGAGCTGACCTACCCGGAACTGCACCGCATCGCCGCCCGGCACCTGGCGCGCGAGGGCCCGGGCCACACGCTGCAGCCGACGGCGCTCGTCAACGAGGCCTACCTGCGCTTCTCGCAGTCGGCGCCGGGCAAGGCGTGGACCGACCGCCGGCACTTCTTCGCCGTCGCCGCGCGGGTGGTGCGCGCGGTGCTCGTGGACCACGCGCGCGCCCGGGACGCCGTCAAGCGGGGCGACGGGGCACGCCGCACGAGCCTCACCCGTCTCGCGTTGGCCCAGGGTCGGGCCCCCGTCGACGTGCTCGACCTGGACGCCGCGCTGACGGCCCTCGAAGCGATGAATCCTGAGCACTCGCGCATCGTCGAACTGCGCTACTTCGCCGGGCTCTCCATCGAGGAGACGGCGGCGACGCTCGACATCTCGACCGGCACCGTCAAGCGCGGCTGGGTGGCCGCCAAGACCTACATCCGCCGGCACCTCGACGGCGACCTCCCCCGTCCATGACCCCCGAGCGCTGGGCCCGCGTCACCGAGCTGTTCGACCTCGCCTGCCAGCTGCCGCCGGCCGACCGTGAGCCGGCGCTGCGGGCCGCTTGCGACGACGAGTCGCTGTGGGTCGAGGTGCGGGCCATGCTCGAGACGTATGATGCCGACCCCGACTTCCTCGAGGGCCCGGCGGACCCGACGACGGTGCTCGACCTGGCCGACGTCAACACGCTCGCCGACCGGCGCATGGGGCCGTACCGCCTGACCCGCGAAATCGGCCGCGGCGGCATGGGCGTGGTCTACGAGGCCCGCCGCGACGACCAGGAGTTCGATCGCCGCGCCGCCGTCAAGATCCTGCCGTCGTGGAGCGCCGCGGTCCTGGCCGAGCGCTTCCGTTTCGAATGGCAGGTGCTTGCCGGGCTCGATCACCCGGGCATCGCCCGGCTGATCGACGCCGGCACCACGGCCGACGGCGTGCCCTACTGCGTGATGGAGTACGTGGACGGGCAGCCGATCGACGCCTGGTGCCGGGCCCATCGGCTCGACGTGACGGCCCGCGTGCAGCTGCTCGAGCGGGTCTGCGAGGCGGTGGCGCACGCGCATGGGCAGCTGGTCGTCCACCGCGACCTCAAGCCCTCCAACCTCCTGGTGACGGCCGCCGGCCAGCCCAAGCTGCTCGACTTCGGCATCGCCACGCTGCTCGATAGCGAGAGTGGCGTCAGCGTCGGCACGACGCGCACCGGGTTCACGAGTTTCACCCCCCAGTTCGCCAGCCCGGAGCAGATCCGCGGCGAGCGCGTCTCGACCGCCAGCGACGTCTATGCGCTCGGCGTGCTGCTCTACCTGCTGTTGACCGATCAGCCACCGCACGACCTGCGCGGCCTGTCGGCCCTCGAGACGCTGCGCACGGTCTGTGAGGTGGGGCCGCCGCGGCCGAGCGCCGTCGCCCCGCCGGAGGTGCGGGGACGGCTGCGCGGCGATCTCGACACCATCGTCGAGAAGGCGCTGCGCAAGGACCCGCGCGAACGCTACGGCAGCGTCGCCGCCCTGCGGGCGGACCTGCGCGCCTGGCGTGAGCATCGGCCGATCGACGCCGTGGCGCCGTCCTGGGCCTATCGGGCCAGCCGCTTCGTCCGCCGCAACACGCTTGCCGTGACCGCCGGGGCCGTCGTGCTGCTCGTCGTCCTCGCCGGCGCCGCCGCCACGGCACGGCAGGCACGCATCGCCGAGCGCGAGCGGGCCCGCGCCGACGCGCGCTTCGGCGACGTGCGCCGGCTGGCCAACGCGGTGGTGGGGCCGGTATACGACGCCATCTCCAAAGTGCCGGGCTCGACCGAGGCGCGCCGCGTGCTCGTCACCGAAGCCCTGTCCTACCTCGACGCGTTGTCGGCCCTGGCCGCCGACGACCTCGACCTCAAGCGCGAGCTGGGCGACGCCTACCTGAAGATCGGCGATGTGCAGGGCAACCTGTTCTACGGCAACCTCGGTGACGTCGCCGGGGCGCGGGACAGCTACGCGAAGCTGCTCGCCCTGCGGCGGGCCGTGCACGAGGCGAGGCCGGGCGACCTCGACGCCCGCCTGGCGCTGGCCCAGGCCGAGATCCGCACGGGCGACATCGCCCTCGGCGAGAGCCATACCGACGAGGCCGTGCGCCGCTACGAGGCGGCGCTGGCGATGGTCGGCGAGGTGCCGACGGCACCCGGCCACGAGGCGGCCCTCACGACGGCCGCCCGCGCCCACGACCATCGGGGCATCGCGCTCAACTGGGCCGGGCGCCGCGACCACGCCCTGGCGGCGTTCGGCCAGGCCGTCGCCCTCCTCGAGCCCCTGGCCGCCGGCCGCCCGCCGGCTACCGCGGTCCGCGAGGGCCTGATGGCCAGCTACGGCAACTCCGGCGACGCCTACTACTACGACGACCGGTTTGCGGACGCCTTGGATCGCTTCGGCCGCGCGCTGGCCCTGGCGCGGCAGGGCCTGGCGGAGTCGCCGACGGCCAAGGCGCAGCGCGACGTGCACCTGTGCCTGACGCGCGTCGCCTACGCGCTCAAGGAGCTGGGCCGGCTGGACGAGGCGGCGCCGCTCGAACTGGAAGCGATCCGCATGCAGGAAGCGCTCGCCAGCGCCGACGCCAACAACGTGCAGCTGCGGTTCGACCTCGCCGCCGCACACGAGGGCCTGGCGGAGACCCACTACCTGCGCAAGCACTACGACGGCGCCTTCGCGGAAGCGACGAGCTCGCTCGCCCTGTATCGGGCGGCACTGGCCGCCAACCCCGCCGCGCACGAGCAGCTCTTCAACGACGCGCAGGCACAGGCGTGGCTCGGGCGCATCGAGTTTGCGCGTGGACACCTGGCGGAGAGCAGCGCCGCCCTCAGGTCGGCGGTGGCCGCGTTCGCGGCACCGGACGTCAGCGCGCGCAAGCGCACGGCCCAGTACGAGGCCGCTGTCTGGCTGGGGGACGCGCTGGCGGCGCGTGGACGGCAGAGCGGCCAGCGCGCGTTCCTGGTGGAAGCTCGCGCCGCCTATACCGCGGCGGCGAGCGGGTTGCGCGCCGTCGCCGCCGACGGGCCGCTGCCGGCCGCCGTGGCCGGCTTGCCCGCCGAGATCGGCCGCAAGCTCGCGGCGTTGCCGAAGGCGCCCTGACGGCCTGGACCGTGTGTCCGCGCAAGCTCGCGCTGGTCGCGCACGCCCGCGCGGAGCAGGCGCCCGTGCGCTAGTGCCGGGGGGCCGGCGGCCGCTGCGCGGCGGCGAGGTCGCGGCGCAGTTCGTCCGTCGTGCGGCGTGGCCCGTAGCCTGGCGTGTCGCGCTGGATGCGCCAGCTCTCGCTGAGCGGACCGAGGTCGACCGTGTCGAAGCCGAACTGGTCGATCAGCTGTGTGACGACCTGCTTGGCGGCGGCGTCGCCGCCGGCGATGGCGAGCGCGCGCCGGTTGGGCGAGCCGGTCGGCTGGCCGTGGGTGGTCAGCTCGGCCGCGTAGATGTGATTGAACGCCTTGACGACCGTCGAGCCCGGCAGGTGCCGTTGCAGCAGTTGGGCCGTGGTCGTCTCCTCGCGGTCGAGCTCGGGGATGTGCCCATCCCGCTCGGGGTAGTAGTTGTTCGTGTCGATCACGATCTTGCCCGCGAGCGGCGCCACCGGCACGTCGCCGATGTTCTTCAGCGGGATGGTGACGACGACGAGGTCGCCGGCCGCCGCCGCCTCGCCCACCGTGCCGGCCCGCGCGCGCGGCCCCAGCTCGCGCACGAGATCCTGCAGCGTCTCCGGCCCACGCGAGTTGGCGACGACCACGTCGTAGCCCGCTCGCACGGCCAGGCGCGCCAGCTGGCTGCCGATGTGCCCGGCCCCGATCAGCCCCATCGTCTTCACGCTCACGCCGCGCCTCCAGTCGTGGTGCCCTTGCATGCCGAGGGCAGTGTGTCCGCCCCGGCATGCGACGCCGCCGGTTCGGTGCGAACCCGCGGCACCCTCCTGTGACGTGGGCGCGGCCAGCGAGGGTACGGCGGCGGCGCCTGGACGGCGTCCGCCACGCTCTGCCGGTCCGGGCTATACTGGGCGTCCCGCCCGCGCCGGCGCCAACCACCGGCAGAGGCGGGCGACGGCCGTCAGGTCGTCGGCGCTCCACCGTCGCGGAGAGATGTCCGAGTGGTTGAAGGAGCACGCTTGGAAATTGCTCTGACGGTCTGCGACGGCGTGCTGCAGATTTCGATTACCGTTGCGAAGCCAACCACTTAACGGCGATCGCGTCACACTGGTCGATCACCATAAACCTCTGTAGATTTCGCGGAATCGACAGGGTCACGTCACGGTTACGTCACAGTCCACGCAGGCTTGAAGGAGCACGCCTCCAGGCGTGTCGCGTCAGGCACTCTTGGTCCGGACGACCAGATCAACGTCACAGTTGAGCACTTGCAGCAGCGCGAGGAGCTGATCGACGGACTTGCGGTAGTTCGTCTGATCGAGCAGGCGATACAACTGCGCCGCAGACGTCCCCAGCCGGCGCACGATCTCGCGCTTCGAGAGCGGGCTCGCGACGATTCGCTTCTGCGCTTCGAGCGTCAACCGGTACAACAGGAGATCGCGCAGGTAGGTCGGATCCTGGTTGTACTCGAGCACCTGCTCGACGTGCACCGTGCCGGTGCGGCCGGAGTGGAGGACGTAGGTAAACGCCTCCCGGCCAGCCTCCGGGTCGACGGCGAGCTCCGCGACCGGGTCTTCCGCCGTGGGCGCCGGCGCCGCCTTCGAAAACGGGAACACCAGCTTCTTCGTCGAGGTGCCGACCTCGAACACCTTCTTCCGATTGTTGTGCCTGATAGAGCGGATCTTCACAGCAGGCCCTCAGCTTCCAGCTCCCTGATCAGTTCCAGAATGCGCCGCGTCGCCGCACCCTTCATGGCTTTCTGATTGTCCAAGTCCCACTTCACGATCAGCGTGCCGTCGCGGTAGACGTGGACATGACCGCGGTGGGTGATCGCCTTTCCACGTGATAAAGACGTACCCGCCCCGCCGATACTTGCCCACTGATTAAAGATGTTACCACGGACGGTAACAGTTAAGATGGGCGGCCTATGAGCCGTCTGCGGCCGTGCTCCTGCACGCTTGAGAGCCGGCTCTGCATCCCGCCATTCTGGCGGGACTTTGGCGGGATTCCTCACGCCGAGGGTCTGAAATCGACCACATTCCACTCGGCGTACTGTGCCTCGGCCTGCTGTACGGGATCGCGCAACAATCGTAGTGTTCCACGATGTCGTGGCCCAAATCGGTCGCCGCCATGTCGCTCCAACAACGCCGCGACGATGCGCGGTGAGAATCTGTTGCTACTGTGAACCGTGTCGCGTGTGATGTACCCAAGTTCCGGCAAGTCGGCAGCGAAGGTGTGCTCGCTGGACGCAGCGACTCATTCCGCATAGCGAAGCCGCCCGGCTTGATCGCGCCGACGCCAACCATCCCTTCACCCCTGCGCACGACCACGAGCCCTCAGTTTCGCGAAAACAGTCGAATAGACAAACGCCAACTTCTTACGTGACTCCGACAACGTGGCCTTGCGCAGGCGTGTGATGGTTTCCGCAGACATCGCGACAGAGATGGAGTTCTCTTGCATGACCTCGGCTGCAACGTCGACAATGTCCTGCATCGACAACGTTTCGGAGAAGGCGAGGAATTCAGTCTCCCGCCCCATCACAGCCGCGTTTCGGGCGGCGTTCGCCAGTGCGGAGTAGTGCATGATGCTCTTGACGTCACGATCAATACCATTTCGCTCCAGGAAGCTGAACACATCCCGGCCGATCGCAATAATGTGAGCACCTGGCTTCGCAATGAGCCGGATCTCCTTATTCAACAGGACCGCCCATCGTGTGTAACGAGCACGCCGATCGATGTGCGCCTTCTTCACAGTCATGGCGCCCTTCGAGATGTCAGTAACGTGATAGGTCCCGCCGGCTGAGCATAGGTGACGTCGAGCCGCGTAATGGAGGATGAAATCCTCCGGCGACCACATGAAGTTCCGAAACCCGGCAGCAATCTTCGGAGCGGCTTCAGCGGGCGTACGAGCCCACCGTCCGAGCGAGGGCTCCATTCCAATCAAGACTGCATCGACGGGTCCACTGGGTGTGAAATTGGGAAGATAGACATCGCCGTCAACCGCCGCAGCAGCGGCGAACTCGTCCTCGAGCTCGCGCACTCGGGTAGCGAAACTCATCCGTGTCGCTTCGCCAAAGGGGACCATCTCGTCTGACAATGATCAGCGCTCAGCCGCGCGCTGGCTTCGCTCGCCTCGCCCTCTGCCGGCGCGCCCTCCGGCTCGTTGGCAGCAGCGCCCTGTTCTGCGGCGGTTGGGTGAAACCACTGTCAAACCGCTGCTCAAAGCGATGACGAAGTCCGACGTTCGACATGTCCAGCAATTCGAGCCTGAGCCGTTCAAGGTGCGCCTTGAGAACTTTCGGAAGACGCTCCGGGCTGATGCCGATCGTGCCAGTCCGGGGATCAGAAGCGATGGCGTTTCCATCCGGGGGATGGCCAAGGCCAACCCCAGGGCGAGTGCGGCCTTCGTGATACAGGCCGCATCGGGCTGCTTCGTAGAGTCGCGTGATCACCGCCGTGCTGACCTGCGACGCGTCAATCAACCCAGGTATCACGCGAAGTCCGGCTTCGAACGTCTTGGACGGTGACTGACGTGTTGCCTGCACAAGAGAGCCGACCAGCTCGACATAGCTGAAGCAGATGTGCAGGACTGCGAACCCAGAATGGCGAATCGCTGGAACGCCGTACCCGGCTTTGCCGACCTTAAATTCGCCGAAGGTGGTGCCCCCGCTGGCGACAAGGTCAGCGATGTGCAATTGCCATCCGAGAGTCTGCTCGACAAACACATCGACCTTCTGCTCGAACGTGAGCGATTCTGCAAAGTCAGTGTCTTCGTGCTTCCAGGTGATCCACATCTTGGAGTCCGCCGACCTTCCGTGTCAGGCCCGAACGAACGAGCCTGCAAATTCCTTTGAATGAGGAGGTCCTTTTGCGAGTACGTTTCCGGGACGTGGCGAGGCGCTCAAGCGGCGATGGTGACGTCATCTTCCGATCCAATTACCCAGAGCTTCGGCTGCTCCAGCACCCGCGTCACGAACGCGTTTCCCGTCCGGGCGCGCTTTGAAAACTCGGCGGCCGTGTACACCGTCGGATTGATCTTTCGACCCACGGTGCGCGTGACCCGTTCAATAGCGCCGAAGAGGTCGCCGTACGTGAGACTGTCGCTAATGATCATCAGATCGATGTCGCTTGCCGATTCGTCGGTCGCCTTGGCGACGGAACCGTACACGAAGGCCGCGCGAATGGTCGACGACAAGTGTTTCAGGGCATCGCGCAGCGGCTCCGCGAGTCCGACCGTCTTCAGCACGATGTTCCGCAACTCGCCGAAGAGCGGCGACGCAGCATTGGCCTGGTAGTGCTTCTGATTTCCAATTCGGCGCGCGACAACCAGGCCACTCTGTTCGAGCTTCGCTAGCTCGCGCTGCGCCGCTCCTGAGCCGGTGCCCGCTTCTCGAATCAGCTCAGATGCGTAAACACTTCGCTCAGGCTGCCCGAAAAGTACACGCAACACGCGTTGCTGCGTCTTGGTGAACAGCGCATCCGCGAGGCTTTTGCGACGGGATCGACTCGAACTGGTTCTGGAACCCAATACGGGTATGATCATGCCCATGTTGGGCATGAACGTCAAACATCGGTAAGCGAACCCTCTACAACTCCCATCGCTCGCGCCTCATGAGGCCAAGCAGGTTGATGCAGGGCACGCCAAGTTCACGGCACACGTCCGGGATGTAGTGGTCCTTGGGCGGCTTGCGCTTTTCCGCTGCTGACGTTTCCTGCGAAACGACGACGCCGTTCCGGAGCTGCGCAAGCGCGATCACGTACGCATCCGCGGACTGGTACGGACTCTTTGGGTCCAGCAGGTCGGGATACATCGCCTCAATCGCCGCGCCAGCCTGCTGAATCTCGGTCGTCAGCGGAACGAAGAGACCGGCGTTGCCCTTAGCCCAGGTCTGCAGTCCTGGCGTCCCTACCGAATCGATTTCTTCCCTGACGAGCGCGACGGCGGCGCATTCGCCCGCGCCAATGAGCTGCAGAAGCCTTTCTTCCAACGACCGAAACACGTCGAGAGGGTAGTACCTCGCCTGCCAGTCCATGAACATGCTTGTGTCGAGCGAGTACATGGGCTGGTCGCCGATTAATCGCCGTCGTCCACCGCAGCGGCGCCGGCGGCGCCGGTGGTCAACTCGCTGCGTAGCTTCTCGATGTGATCGAATCGGAGGTCGAGATATCGGCTTGCTTCGACGGCCGTAATCCGATTGGCGTCGAGCGCTTCCAGCACGAGCTCTGCAAACGGCCGCCCTGCGCGGCCGAGTGTCTTGTCAACCGGGGATGCGATGCCGCCCCTCCGCGGCTTGAGCGAGGCGACGAAGTCGCTCCAGGCTGCCCGCCATTGGCGATAGCCGTCCCAACTCATGGCTCCCGCGCTACGGAGGCGTGTCGCCATCGCAAGCGGCGTAACGCGGAATCTTGTGGCCAGTGTTCGGACCCTCGCGACGTCCCAGCCATCACGCGCCACCGTGATGCCCCTGAGTTGCTGCTCCAGGGCACTCTGCGGAATGATGGCCTCGCTGGCTGCTTCTTCGGCAAAGCGTTCGACGTCCATCCATTGCGAGTCGCTGCGAGGCTCGCGCAAGGCAACGGTTTCCTCCTCGCCAAGCGCCAGGGCGACGTGAACGAGCTCGTGGAGGAGAGAGTAGATGCGCGCTCCAGGCGCACTCTCCTTGCTGTTGATACCGACCGCCGGCAACGGAAAGTCGAGCACGGACACGCCGCGCGTCTGTTCGAGAGGCACCTTCGGAAACTGAAAGACGAGAACACCCGCTTGCTCGACCGCCGATCGCCACTCCCGCCACGCCTGCCATTCGTCCCGCCAGGCGAGTTGCTGCTCGATTACAACGCCCAGCGCTTCGCGGAGACGGTTCCCGACAGCTGTCGGGCCTTCGGAAAGGTGCGCGGCGGTCCGGAACTCCGGAACCGCGAATCCCAGCTCGTCGTTCAACTGAAGCGCCAACTCTCTTCGCTGCAGCATGACCCGCATCGCCAAGCGGAACTCCGGCGACTCGACGCCGGGACGAACGCCCGGCAACCGGCGGTACTCCGCGGCCAGGGGCGGAATGGACGGGGGCTGCGGAAGGAAGAAGACTCCGAAAGGTCGGTGGTAGTACTTGGCCAGTTCCTGCGTCTGGCGGACGGTGGGCTTTCGCTCACCGCGCTCCCAAGCTTCGAGGCGATCGAGCTTCACCCCCAGCCGCTTCGCAACCGTCTCGGCCGGGTAGCCGCTCTGCTCCCGTGCCCACACGAGGAGGGTCGGGTTGACTTCGGCTGGGATGATGGCAGACATCGTGACCAGTCTATCCTTCGAAGTAGTCGCTATCGAGCTTCGGCACCTTGACTGGGCGGAGCGTGACCCCAACCTCGTGCTCGATCATCAGCTCGGCGAGCTTCGCCCCATCGATCAGCACAATCCTCTCGACTGATCTCGCAAACTCCAGTGCCTGAGGGCTGAACGTCGATGTCGTGATGAACACACCCTTGTTTGCGCGTTGCCCGGCAAGCGCTCCGTAGAATCCTTGAACGTCCGGCCGGCCGACGCCTCCCTGCCAGCGCTTAGCCTGGACGTAAACCTTCTCGAGCCCGAGCCTGTCGAGCGAGATCACACCGTCAATGCCACCGTCACCAACGCCGCCGACACGCTGCAAGTCGGCGCGGCTGGCGCCGTAGCCCATACGGTGCAGCAAATCCAAGACGATCGTCTCGAAGTGCTGAGGTGAGACCTGGGACAGCACCTCAAGGAGTTCGGCGGCGACAGACTGCTTGAGCTCTCCGAGCGCCTGTTCAAGCCGGTCGTCCGGACTCGCGGTAGCGGGCGTGTCTGCCATCGGCTCAATGCGGGCCGCGGCTACTTCCTGCTCGCCATCCGAAGGCCGCAGCCGCACATCAGTGTTTCGGGTGGCGAGATCCTCGATGGCCTCCGCCGACAGCGGCTCCCGACTCGTCGTCGCAAACGCCAAGCCCTCGGGTGTGAGCTTCCAGTAGCCTCGGCGCAGGCTCGTTGAATATCCGGCTCGCTTGAGCCGATCATGGGCCCACCCTGCTCGATTCTTGTAGACGGCTTGAACGCCACTGGGCAGGAGCTCTGCTCGATCCGCATCCGAGAGGTGCAGAGCATCGGCTGCGGCATCGTGGACGTCACGTGCCAAGGCCCCGCCTGGATGCGCAGATAGATAGCGCAGCACGGGTTCGATGAACTGATCGTAGGTGGGCACTGGCACGTCAACGCTCCAGGTCTTCGGCGATCGTCGCGAATTGCTCCAGAGCGGCCTCGAGGTCCTGCGTGATTTCCAGCGCGATGACGTGCGGGTCAGGGAGGTTCGCGGAATCCTCGAGAGATTCGTCCTTCAACCAGAAGATATCGAGATTGATCTTGTCGCGTTTGGTCAGCTCGGCGTACGGGAAAGGCTTGAACCGCTCAGTCTCTCGTCGATCGTGCCGGTTCTTCACGTTGTAGCAGGTGACGAAGTCGTCCAGGTCAGATCGCTTGAGCGGATTCTCCTTGAGCGTGAAGTGCTGGTTCGTTCGAAGGTCGTAAATCCACAGCGTTTCCGTCCATGGCTTCTCGCGCGCCGGCTTGCGATCGAAGAAGACGACATTTGCCTTTACCCTCCCTGCCAAGATAGATGAGACACTTTCTCCCTCGGAAATTAGTGTTCAGGGCGGGGAGGTGTCAGGACGTTGATGACCAGGATCCGCTCGATGCTGCCAGACCAGTCGAATGTGGGAGAGCCG
>JADZBZ010000539.1 GCA_020851835.1 Acidobacteriota bacterium | reverse complement strand
GGCATCGCGTAGAGCCAACTCCCGCCGAACTCTTCCTGCCGTAGCGGATACCCGAGCGTGTGAATCACGGTTCCGGGCGCCAGGTGGTCCCTGGGAATGTCCCACAGCTCCTTGAGGCCAATCGCGAACTGGGCGGGATGGAAGCGATTGCCCAGTTGCAGCGTCCGCATGAGCTGCTTGGTGAGGTGGCCCCGCACCCCATCGGCGAAGATGGTCACCTTGGCCCGAATGTCGGCGCCCGGCTCGAAGGTGCCGCGCGGCTGTCCCTGCTTGCCCACGCCACGGTCGCCCGTGCGCACGCCGGCCACCCGCGCGCCGTCGAAGAGCACCGACTGCCCGGCAAAGCCCCAGAAGAGGTCGACGCCTTCGGCCTCGACGAGTCCGGCCAGCCACTTCGAGAAATGGCTCAGCGAGATGATGTAGTTACCGTGATTCTTGAACGGCGGCGGCGTCACGGGAAGGCGCCACTGTCCGCCCGAGGTGAGAAAGTAGATGTTGTCCTGCTCCACCTCGCACGCCAGTGGCGCACCCTTAGAGCGGAACTCCGGGATCAAATCGGCAAGGGTGGACGGGTCGAGCAGCGCACCCGACAACTGGTGCGCGCCGGCCTCACGGGCCTTCTCGAGCACGGCCACCGACAGCGGCTCGCCCCCTTTCGCCTTCTGAAGCTGCCTAAGGCGAAGCGCCGCGGACAGGCCGGCCGGGCCGGCGCCGACAATCAGGACGTCGACGTCTAGGGTTTCTCTCGACATAGGCTCTAGGCTCTAGTACTAGGCTCTGGAGCCCAAAGCCCAGAGCTTTTTGCCTACTTCTTGAGCTCCGCAATCAGCGCCGGTGCCACGTCGAACAGGTCGCCGGCGATGCCGTAGTCGGCCACTTCGAAAATGGGAGCGTCGGCGTCCTTGTTGATCGCCACGATCGTCCGTGAGCCCTTCATGCCGACCAGGTGTTGAATCGCTCCGGAGATGCCGACCGCCACATAGAGCTTCGGAGCCACGGTCTGGCCCGAGCTGCCGATCTGCCGCTCCATGGGCAGCCACCCGTTGTCGCAGATTGGACGCGAGGCGGCCAGTTCCGCGCCGAACGCATCGGCCAACTGCTGCGCGACGGCGATGTTCTCCTGGGTCTTGATTCCGCGCCCGACCGCCACGATGCGCTCGGCCTGAGAGAGATCGACCGCCTGCTTGGCCTCCTGAAATGGCGCCTCGGGCGTCTGCCGCACCGTTCCGGGGTCGATCGTAGCCGTCGCGGAGGTCACCGGCGCCGGCGCAGGGCCCTTCTGCACGGTGTCGGCCCGGAAGGCGCCGATCTGCACGGTCACCAGGTGCGGCGCCGGCCCGCCCAGCGCGACATCGGCCAGCAGCTTGCCCTGGAACATCGGGCGCGCAAACAGCGGCCGGCCCTCCGCCACCTTCAGACCGATGACGTCGGTGACCAGGGCACGGTCGAGGCGCGCGGCGAGAGCGGGCGCAAAATCTCGCGTTTGATAGGTGTGGGCGAACACCACATGAGCCGGGGCGGTGGCGGTCACCAGCCCCGCCGCAGCCTGCACGAAGGCGTCCGACGTGTAGCTCGCCAGCGCCTCGTGCTCCACGGTGATGACCTCGGCCACCTCCGCCTGGGCCAGTTCGGACGCCGCGGTCGACACCCCCTGTCCCAGCACCGCCACTTTAACGGGGATCCCCTCGCCGGCCAGCTGCTGGGCGGCCACCACGGCCTCCCAGCTGGCGCGATTCAACTTGTCGTTCCTCTGTTCCGCAATGACGAGAATCACAGTACCCGCGCCTCCTCGCGCAGCCGGCGGACCAGCTCGGCCGCGGCTTCGGCCGGCGAGCCACCGATCATCACCGTCTGTTTTGCCTTCTGCGGCACGTAGAGCGCGGTCACCGTCAGGCGTGACGCCAGGCCGGCGGGCGGCGCCACCTTCCTGATCTCCTTCTTCTTGGCCGCCATGATGCCCTTCAGCGTGGCGTAGCGGAGCTGATTGATCCCGCTCTGAATCGTCAGGAGGGCCGGCGACGGCATGGTGACGTACTGGAACCACCCGCCCTCGAGCTCCCGCTTGACCTTGAGCGAGCCGGCCGCCTCGTCGATCTGCACTTCCATGATGATCGTCGAGTGCGGTACGCCCAGCTTCTCGGCGAGGACGGGGCCGAACTGCGCGTGCCCCTGATCGTCCGACTGCAGGCCGGTGAGGATCAAGTCGAACTGCTCCTCGCGCATGGCGGGCTCGAGCGCCGCGGCGGCCGTGAACGCATCGGCCGCCCCCAGGGCGTCGTCTTCCACGTGGAGGGCCCGGTCGGCGCCACGGGCCAGGGCCTCGCGAATCACCTGTTGCACGCGGGCGGGGCCGGCCGAACAGACGACGACCTCTCCCCCGTGCTGCTCGCGGAGCCGCAGGCTCTCTTCGAGCGCGTAGGCATCGGGTTCGTTCATCTCGTAGCTGGCATCCTGCTCGCGAACCCAGGTCTTCTGGTCGTTCAGGCGCGGCTGCCACTCGCGGGTGGGTACTTGCTTGATGCAGACGGCAATCTTCATGGGAAAGGTCGCGACCTAGCCTTCGTATCTCTTGAACAACAACGACCCGTTGGTGCCGCCGAACCCGAACGAGTTCGACAAGGCGTAGCCGACCGCGGCCGGCCGTGCCTGGTGAGGCACGTAATCGAGATCGCAGCCCTCACCGGGCTCGTCCAGGTTGATCGTAGGCGGGAGCATCTGCTGATACACCGCCAGGGAGGTGATACCCGCCTCGAGGCCGCCGGCCGCTCCGAGCAGGTGGCCGGTCATCGACTTGGTCGAGGACATGGCCAGCTTGCGCGCGTGGTCGCCGAAGACCCGCTTGACGGCCAGGGTCTCGGTCGGGTCGTTGACAGGCGTCGACGTGCCGTGGGCGTTGATGTAGTCGACGACCTCGGGGCCGACCCCGGCTGACTCGAGCGTCGCGCGCATCACCCGATAGGCGCCGTCGCCATCCTCGGGCTGCCCGGTTATGTGGTACGCATCGCCCGACATGCCGTAGCCCACCACTTCGGCGTAAATGGTCGCGCCGCGGCGCCTGGCGTGTTCGAGCTCCTCGAGGATGAGCACGCCGCTTCCCTCTCCGAGAACGAAGCCGTCGCGGTCCTTGTCGAAGGGCCGGCTCGCGTGAAGAGGATCGTCGTTGCGCGTGGACAACGCGCGCATGGCCGCAAAGCCGCCCACGCCCATGGCGCAGACGGCGGCTTCCGAACCGCCGGCAATCATGGCATCGGCGGCGTTGCGCCGGATGATTTCGAACGCGTCGCCGATGGCATGGGCCGACGCGGTGCAGGCGGTGCAGGTAGCGGCATTGGGGCCCTTGGCGCCGAAACGAATCGACACCTGGCCTGCGGCGAGGTTGATGATGGCCGCCGGGATGAAGAACGGCGAAATCCGGCGCGGCCCGCCCTCGAGAAACGCGCGGTGCTCGCGCTCGATCGTCGTGAACCCGCCAATTCCCGAGGCGATGAACACGCCCACCCGCGGCGCGTTCTCCGGGGTCACCTCCAGCCGCGCATCGTCCATCGCGAACTGCGAGGCCGCGATGGCGTACTGGATGAAGATGTCCATCTTCTTGACGTCCTTCTTGTCGATGAACGCCAGGGGATCGAATCCCTTCACCTCGGCCGCGAACCGCGTGCTGAACGCCGAGGCGTCGAACTTGGTGATCGCTCCCGCCCCGCTCCGGCCGGCCAGCAGCCCCCGCCAGGTGGCCTCGGTGCCAATGCCCAGCGGCGACACCAGCCCGATGCCGGTCACCATGACTCGCCTGCTCAATGTCCCTCCGTCGCCGTTGGCCGGCGCGTGTGCCTACTTCTTCTTGGAGTGCGACTCGATGTACTGAACCGCTTCCTTGACGCGGGTGATCTTCTCGGCCTCCTCGTCAGGAATCTCGATGCCGAACTCCTCCTCGAACGCCATCACGAGCTCGACGGTGTCGAGTGAGTCGGCGCCCAGGTCCTCGACGAACGAGGCATCTGGCGTGACTTCTTCCTCGTCGACGCCCAGCTGCTCCACGATGATGCTCTTCACTTTGTCGGCAACGGCCACAGCGATCCTCCCTTGACGACGCCCGACGGGGCGCCCATCTCACATGTACATCCCGCCATTGACGGCGAGAACCTGCCCTGTAATATACGACGCCTCGTCCGATGCGAGAAACCGCACGGCCGCGGCGACGTCTTCTGGCGTGCCCATCCGGCCCAGCGGAATCTGGGTCGACCAGTCGCCCTTGGCGCTGGCGGTGATGGTCCGGGTCATGTCGGTCGCGATCAGGCCGGGCGCCACCACGTTCACCGTGACCTGCCGCGATGCCACCTCGCGCGCCAGCGCCTTGCAGAAGCCAATGAGGCCCGCCTTCGACGCCGCGTAATTGGCCTGACCCGCGTTCCCCATCTGGCCCACCACCGAGCTGATGGCCACGATGCGCCCGGTCCGCTGTCGGATCATGGGCTTGAGCACCGCCTGGCACCAGGTAAAGGCGGCCGTCAGGTTCGTGGCGATCACCTCGTCCCAGTCCGCACGTTTCATCCGCAGCATCAGCTGATCGCGGGCGATGCCGGCGTTGCTCACCAGGATATCGATGCGGCCGTGGCGCTCGAGGACACCGGCCACCAGCGTCTCCACGCCCGCCGCGTCGGTCACGTCCACGCCGTGGGATTCCGCCTGCCCGCCCGACTCGCGGATGGCCGTCGCTGTGAGCGCCGCATTCTCGCCCCGGGCCACGCAAACGACCGTGGCGCCGGCGGCCCCCAGTTGTTCGGCAACCGACCGGCCGATGCCGCGCGAGGCGCCCGTGACGATCGCGATCTTGCCGCTCAGTGATGTCATGGCGTTCGACCGATCCGGAAAGAAGGGTGTGGGCCTCAGACCCGTACCAGCGCGGCCTCGATGGCGGCCAGATCGGCGGGCGCCTGAAGGTTGAAGACGGCGGCGCCCCTCGCGATTTTGCGGACCAGGCCGGAGAGCACCGTGCCCGGCCCCACCTCGATGAAGGTCGTGGTGCCCTCGGCGACCAGACGCGTCACGCTGTCGGCCCAGCGGACCGGGCTCGAGACCTGCGCAATGAGAGCCTCGATGGCTCCCGCGGCGGTCGTGCGCGGCAGGGCGTCGACATTGGCCACCACCGGCACGCGGGGGTCGCGCGACGGCGCCGCCCGCAGTTCCGGGGCCAGCCGTTCCCCGGCAGGATTCATCAGGGCGCAATGGAACGGCGCGCTCACGTTCAAGGGAATGACCCGCTTGGCGCCCAAGGCCCTGGCCTGCTCACCCGCGCGCCTAACGGCCGCCGCCGTTCCGGCGATGACGATTTGTCCGGCGCCGTTGAGGTTGGCGGGGCTGACAACCTCTCCCTGGGCGGCCCGAGCGCAGGCCTCGACGACGGCGGCCTCGTCGAGGCCGAGAATGGCGGCCATCGCCCCGGTTCCGGCGGGCACGGCTTCCTGCATGTAGCGGCCCCGGTTCCGGACCAGACGCACGGCATCTTCGTACGCCAGCGTGCCGGCGGCCACGTGCGCGGAGTACTCGCCGAGACTGTGGCCGGCCACGAAGTCCGGTTGAATCCCGCGCTGGTCGAGTAACCGCGCCGCGGCCACCGACATGGTGAGGATGGCCGGCTGCGTGTTCTCGGTCAGCGTCAGGGCCTCGGCGGGACCGTCGAAGATCACGCGGCTGAGCGGCTCGCGGAGGGCGTGGTCGGCCGCGTCGAACGCCGCACGACACACGGGGAACGTCTCGGCCAGCGACTGCCCCATCCCGACGACCTGCGACCCCTGTCCCGGGAACACGAACGCAATCACGATGGCTCCATCCGTCCGGCGGCCAGGACGTCCTGCTGCACCCGTGCCCAGCCGCCCTCACCCGCAAACCGCGCCGCCTGCACGACGGCGTTTCGTATGGCCCGGACCGACGAGCGGCCGTGACCAACGACCACGACACCCGCCGTGCCGAGCAGCGGCGCGCCGCCCACCTCGGAATAGTCCACCCGCTTTTGAAAGCGCCGGAACGCCCGCTGCGACAACAAATATCCCATCTGGCTCGAAAAGGTGCTCTGCAACTCCTCGCGGAGCAGGTCCTCCACCATCTCGACGACGCCCTCACACAACTTGAGGGCGATGTTGCCCGTGAACCCGTCGGCGACGACGACATCGGCCTCGCCGCCGAAAATACCCCGCGCCTCGACGTTGCCGACGAAGTGACAGGGCGACTGTTTCATCAGCCGGTGCGCCTCGCGCGTCAACTCGGTGCCCTTCGAGGCCTCCTCGCCAATCGACAACAGTCCAACGCGCGGCCGCTCGATACCGAGCGTCACGCGCGCGTAGGCCGCCCCCATCACCCCGAACTGGACGAGGTGCTGCGGCCGGCACTCGACCGTGGCTCCCGCGTCGAGCAGCACCGCCGCTCCCCGCT
>JADZBZ010000538.1 GCA_020851835.1 Acidobacteriota bacterium | reverse complement strand
CTCGACGGAGCGATGCTCGAAGACGGCCCCAGCGGCTGGGATGCGTCGATGTACACCTCGGCGACGTATGCCGGCGCGGACTGGCTCGTCGCAGGCGATGCCGCGTCGTTTGTCGACCCGCTGTCATCGGCAGGCGTGAAGAAGGCGCTGGCATCCGGCTGGCTGGCGGCGATCGCGGTGCACACCGCCCTCGAACGGCCGGCCATGGCCGAGACGGCGCTCCGGTTCTTCGCCGACCGCGAGGCCGAGATGTACGCGAGCTTTCTGGCGCTCACGCGACGGTTCCTGCGAGAAGCGGCGGCGGGTCAGGGTCACCCGTTCTGGGCCGAGCGGGCGGACCTGACCGAGCGAGACGCCCTGGCGGACCGGGCGCGCGAGGAGCGCGCGGCCGTGGAGGCGGCATACGAGCGCCTGCGCGTCGCGCCCGGCCTGCGGGTGGCTCTTGGGCCTGGCGTGGCGATCGAGGCGCGTCCCGCCATTGCCGGGTCGGAAATCGTGCTGGAGCCACGGCTGGTCACTGGAGCGGAGCCGGCCGGCGTCCGCTTCCTGTTCGACGTGGACATCGTCAGCCTGGTGGAACTGGCGCCAACCGCAGGCGAGGTGCCTGCGCTCTACGAGGCCTGTATCCTCCGGAGCGGCCCGGTCGACCTGGCGGCGTTCCTCACGGCGCTCGCCACCGCGATGGCCCGCGGATGGCTGGTACCGAGGACCTGATCGAGCGGGAAAAGGGAGCTGCTGGCCGCCGGAATTGTGATAGAAGTGGGCAACTTCATGGTCAACCATGCTCTCGGACGGTGGGCGCTCGCGCTGGCGTGGGCCGGCCTCGCCTGTGGCATCAGTGTCAGTGCGAGTCAGGCGCCTGCGGCGGCGGGGCAGTCACCCGGCCGGTCGAACGAAGTTGGCATTCCGATCCAGGACAAGACCGTGCAGGCGGCCTGCGGGTCCTGCCATCGAAGCGACGACAAGCAGCAGATGTCGCGGATCTCCTTCCGGCGAACCACGCCAGAGGGATGGCAGGAGACGATCAAACGCATGGTGGCCCTCAATGGCCTGAAGATCGAGCCCGCTGCGGCGCGCGAGGTGGTCAAGTATCTGTCCGACCACCTTGGTCTGGCACCCGAGGAGGCCCGCCCGGCGGCCTACGAGGTGGAACGGCGCCTCGGCGACGACGCGTATAAGAGCGACGATCTCGAGGGTGTGTGCAATGCGTGCCACTCGCTGGGCCGGGTGATCGCGCAGCGCCGCACCCGGGGCGAGTGGGAGGGTCTGGTAGCGATGCATCGAGGGTGGTACCCCCTGGTGGACCGCCAGGTGTTCCGCCGCATGGGTCCGGCGCCGACGGGTCGAGACGCCGAAGGGCGTCCGCCGGACACGCGGCATCCGATGGAGAAGGCCATCGACTATCTGTCGGCCGCGTTCCCCCTCGAGACCGCCGAATGGGCGGCCTGGTCGGCGGCCATGCGTCCGGCTCGCATCGGGGGCCAGTGGGCACTGACGGGCCACGAATCGGGTAAGGGCGACGTGTATGGGCGCGTCGTGCTGACCCCGGTGCCGAACACCGATGACGAGTTCACTTCGGATATTACCTATACCTACGCGCGCAGCGGTCAGCAGGTGACGCGCACTGGCCGCGTCGTCATTTACACCGGCTACCAGTGGCGCGGCCGCTCGTCGGTGGGCGGCGACGACAGCACGGCCGCGAAGGAAGTGATGCTGGTGGACCGCGACTGGCGCGGCATCGACGGACGCTGGTTCCATGGCGGGTACGACGAGACGGGCATCGACGTCCGGCTCCGGCGCGTCGGCGGCGACACCACGATTCTGGGGGTCGACCGGTCTGACCTGCGGCAGGGGACGACGCAAACCGTCAAGATTTTCGTCGCCAACCCGCCCTCCGGGCTGCAGGCGCGCGACGTGGATCTGGGCCCCGGCGTTACGGTCACCTCGGCCAGCCTGGCCGGCGACGTCGTCACGGCCGGGGTTGCCATCGCCTCGACGGCGACGGTCGGTCCCCGCGACGTCGTCATCGGCGGCGTCGTGAAGCCGGCGGCGCTGGTGGTGTACGACAAGGTGGATGCCATTCGCGTGGTGCCCGACTGGAGCATGGCGCGCACCGGCGGTGTGTCGTACCCGAAGATGTTCACGCAGTTCGAGGCCTGGGCCTACCAGAACGGACCCGACAAGATGCCCGGCACCGATGACGACCTGCGGATCGGCATGGTGGACGCCGTCTGGAGTCTCGAGGAATACACGGCGACGTTCGAGGACGACGACGTGAACTTCGTTGGGAGCGTCGATCCGGAATCGGGTCTGTTCACGCCCAACATCGAAGGCCCGAACCCCAAGCGGGTGGGCCAGCGCAACAACGTGGGAGATGTGTGGGTGGTGGCGACTTACCGGTCGCCCCGCGAGGCGAGCGCGCCGCCGCTGCGCGGGCGCGCTCATCTGCTGGTCACCGTGCCCCTGTACATGCGGTTCGATTTCTCGGTGACGCCGTGATCGCAGGAACCGAGCGGCAGCCCTCCGTCGACCGGCCGGCAGCACCCAGCGCCGACATGCGTGTGCGGCTGGGCGAGTTCCATTCCTTCGACGTCTCGGGCCAGCGCTTCGCGTACATGGTGCCGAGCGCGGCGGTCTTTGCGCTCGACGAATGCGCCGTCGCCATCGCCGACCTGCTGCGCGACGGGCCGAAAGCGGTGGGAGAGCTTGCCGGCGCGCTGGACGGGCGATTCGATTCGGGCCAGGTCTGGGAGAGCCTCGGCGAACTGCACCGCGTACGGGCCATCGCCGAGGCGGGTGTCCCGACGACGGCCCCGAAGATTCTGCCTCTCACGGTGGTCCCGCTGCAGACACTGGTGGTGAACGTCACCAACCAGTGCAACCTGAGCTGCGAGTACTGCTACGAATACGGTGAGGACAAGATCGTCGACACCGAGAACGGCGAGCAGCCGAAGTTCATGAGCGAGGAGACGGCGCGGCAGTCCATCGACTTCGCGCTGCGAGAGAGCGGCAAGACCGCCATGGTCACGTTCTTCGGCGGCGAGACGCTGATGAACTTTCCGGTGCTGAAGAAGACCGTGGGCTACGCGCGAGCCCGAGCCGCGGAGCTGGGCAAGGACATCGACTTCAGCCTCACCACCAACGCCACGTTGCTGAAGCCAGACGTGATTGACTTCTTGGCCGACGAGCGCATCGGAGTGACGATCTCAATTGACGGGCCGCAGGAGATTCAAGACAGGTTCCGCGTGTTCTCGAATGGGATGGGCAGCTACGAGCTGGTGGCGCCCAAGATCAAGGCGCTGCTGGCCCGTCACCGTTCGCGGCCCATCGGCGCTCGCG
>JADZBZ010000537.1 GCA_020851835.1 Acidobacteriota bacterium | reverse complement strand
GTCGTCGGGCTCCCGGTCGCGCTGGTTTGCGACCTGCTGATGCGTTATCCTGAGGGTTGAGGAGCCGTCAGGTCCCAATCCATGAAGCACAAAGCCATCAAGGTCGGTTTCACGAGCCTCGTTCTCGCCACGGCGTTCGGCGGCCTGCTGTACTCGACGATGGGCGAAGCCACTGAGTACTACAAGCACGTGGACGAGGTGATGACGCAGCCCGGCGAGTGGTACGGCAAGAAGCTGCAGCTGCACGGTTACGTCGTGCCCGACTCGATCATGAAGCGGCGCAACAGCCTCGAATACCGCTTCCAGGTGCAGAGCAACGGCCACGTGGTCAACGCCAGCTACACGGGTGTCGTGCCCGACACCTTCAAGAGCGACGCCGAAGTGGTGCTGAAGGGCACGCTGTCGTCCGACGGGTTCAGCGTGTCGCCCAACGGCGTCATGGCCAAGTGTCCGTCCAAGTACGAAGCCAAGCCGGGTGGCCCGGCCTCGTCGGGGACCTACTGAGCATTCCGTGGCACCGGCCTGGGGCACACGGTCAGAGGTGAGACGGAACGTTCTGCCTTCGGCCCTGTGCCCTTTTGCCTTTTGGTAGATACCTATGGCCTCACTGGGTTCGTTTCTCCTCCTCCTTGCCTTCGTAACCGCGGCCTACGCGACCGCCGCCAGCGTCGCGGGCGCCCGCCGACGGCGCACTCGGCTCATCGAGAGCGGCATTGGCGCCTTCTACACCGTGACGGCGTTGATGACGGTGGCCAGCGGGGTCATCGTCTACGCGTTCGTGGCGGGCGACTATTCCATCCGCTACGTGCAGCGCTACTCCGACAGCGTGCAGCCGCTCTTCTACAAGATCACGTCGTACTGGGGCGGCCTGGACGGGTCGGTCATGTTCTGGGTGTTCGTGCTGTCGGTGTTCGGCGCCGTCGCCGTGCGAGTGAATCGCGAGCGGCACCGCGAGTTGATCCCGTACGTCGTGGCCGTCATCAGCGTGGTGGAGATGTTCTTCCTCTTCCTGATGGTCATCCACAACAACCCGTTCGACACCTACCTCACGCAGTCACCGACCGACGGCCGTGGCCTCAATCCGCTGCTCCAGAACTTCTACATGGCGATCCACCCGCCGACGATGTATCTGGGCTTCGTGGGGCTGACCATCCCGTTCGCCTTCGGCATGGCGGCGCTCTTCACGGGCCACCTCGACGACTCGTGGCTCCGCGCCGTGCGCCGCTGGACGATGTTCTCGTGGCTGTTCCTGTCGATGGGCCTCACGCTCGGGATGATCTGGGCGTACGAAGAGCTCGGCTGGGGCGGTTTCTGGGGCTGGGATCCGGTTGAAAATGCTGGGGCGCTGCCGTGGTTCACGGCCACCGCCTTCCTCCACTCCGTCATGGTGCAGGAGCGGCGCGGCATGCTGCGCGTCTGGAACGTCACGCTGGTGATCGTCACGTTCCTGCTGACCATCTTCGGCACGTTCATGACCCGGTCCGGCGTGGTGCAGTCGGTGCACGCCTTCGGCGACGACCCGGCGCTGGCGCGGCTCTTCCTGGCCTTCATGGGCCTGGTGGCCACCTTCAGCTTCGGGTGGGTCATCTACCGCCTGCCGCTGCTCAAGTCGCGGCACGAACTCGACTCGTGGGTGTCGCGCGAGGCGGCATTCCTGGCCAACAACTGGATTCTGCTCTTCTCGGCGTTCTTCGTCCTCTTCGCGACCATGTTCCCGACCATCACCGAGACCATCAGCGGCGAGCGGCTGACGGTGGGGCCGCCGTTCTTCAACCGGTGGATGACGCCCATCGGCCTGGCCCTGCTGCTGCTCACCGGCATCGGTCCGCTGCTGGCGTGGCGCAAGTCGACGATCTCCAATCTCGTCGAGCAGTTCGTCTACCCGGTGGGCCTGGCCCTGGTGGTGTCGGTCGCCATGGTGGCGCTGGGCGTACGGGTGTGGAGTTCGGGTATCTGCTTCGCGCTCTCGGCGTTCGTGTTCGGTACCATCTCGCAGGAGTTTTATCGCGGCGCCGCGGTACGTCGCGGGATGACCGGCACCGACATCTTCACGGCGTTGATCGGCCTGGTCGGCCGCAACAAGCGCCGCTACGGCGGCTACATCGTCCACCTGGGCATTGTCCTGATCTTCATGGGCTTTGCCGGAGAAGGCTTCAAGACCGACCAGCAGATCCTGCTCAAGCCGGGCGAAGAGGCCACGGTGGGTAACTACCTGCTGCACCTCGAGGCGCTGCGCGTCACCGACGATGGGCAGAAGCAGATGGTGACGGCGCACGTGAGCGTGCGCGACTCCGACGGCGCGGACCTCGGCACGATGTACCCCGCGAAGTGGTACTACCGCAAGCACGAGGAGGAGCCGACCACCGAGGTGGGCATCCGGCGCTCGTTCGCCGAAGATCTCTACATCGTGATGCCGGCCTTCGAGTTGCAGGATCAGACGGCCAGTGTCGAAGTGCACATCAACCCTCTGGTGAACTGGATCTGGTTCGGGTTCAGCATCCTGGCGCTGGGCACGGGCATCGCGCTGCTGCCCGAGAGCGCCATCAGCTTCGCCACCAGCCGGCTGCCTGCCGGGGCGGCGACGGCGTCGCTGCTGGCGCTGGCGCTGCTGCTGACGCCGGGCCTGGCCGCGGCCCAGCACGTCGAGCGGCCCCAGGACGCCCGCCTGCAGATCTTCTCGCCGCAGGTGAAGGAGGTCGCGCGCAAG
Source organism: Acidobacteriota bacterium (assembly GCA_020851835.1). Classification (GTDB taxonomy): domain Bacteria; phylum Acidobacteriota; class Vicinamibacteria; order Vicinamibacterales; family UBA2999; genus VFZN01. The sequence continues at coordinate 3,207 of JADZBZ010000537.1, read as the reverse complement.
CTCGCCTGCTGGTGCGGCGGCTGCTCGAAGCTGCCGGTGGGCGATTGCGCCTGCGGCCACTGTGCGCTCGTCAAGGGCGAGGTGACCACGATGCTGGCCGAAGGGAAGAGCGAAGCCGCCATCCTGGCGCACTACGTCGAGCAGGAGGGTGGCTACCAGGTGCTGAGCGAGCCGCCCAACGAGGGCATGGGCCGCGTGGCCTGGCTGCTCCCATACGTGCTCGGACTGGGGAGCCTGTTCGGCGCGGGCCTGTTCGCCGTCCGCTGGTCGCATCGTCGGTCGCTGGCCGGTCCGGCGGCCATGCTCGAGGAAGATGGCCCGCTGCGCGCCCGGCTCGACGACGAACTCCGAGATCTGGATTGATGGCGCGGACGAGCCAGGGCCGCGCACGGACAGGTCAGAGCCGCAGATGGCGCAGATGACGCAGATGGGGGAGGCGCCCGCCGAGCAGGGGTTGCCGCCGTGGCAGTTCTTCCTGCTGTGCGGCATGCTCGCGGCCACCTCCGTGGTGATTGTCGCGACCGGGCAGTCGATTGCCAACATCATCATTCTCAGCCTGACCGTCGTCGCGGCCAGCTTCGTGGGGCTGGGCGCCTACCGGACGCTGGTGCCGCTCGTGTCGGCCGCGCTCGGTGGCGGCCCGACGGTGACGGGCGGGCGCACGCGCGCCGCGCTCGAGCGCGAGAAGGCGCTGGCGCTCAGGTCGATCAAGGAGCTCGAGTTCGACTTCGCGATGGGGAAGATGGCCCAGGCCGACTTCGACGAGATGAGCGGGCGCCTGCGGCGGCGGGCGATGCGCATCATGCAGCAGCTCGACGCCAACACGGGCTACCGCGACCAGATCGAACGCGAGGTCGCTGCCCTGGCCTCGGCGCCGGAGGCCCCCGCCCCGGCGGGCATCTGTCCGGGGTGTGGCACTGGTAACGACACCGACGCACGCTTCTGTAAACAATGCGGCACATCGCTGGTTTCCTGACCCTCGCCCTGCTGTCGGCCCCGGCCGCGTCTGCCCAGGTGGCCATGCCCGATGCCTCGCAGATGTCCGGCATTTCGCTACCGGCGCCCGAGCTTGCGACCGGCACCGTCTCGGTGCGCGTGGTGCGCGAGCGGATGAGCAACAACATCACCGGGCAGAGCGTATCGGTGACCTCGAACGGCCAGACGCAGTCGGGCACCACCGATGCGCAGGGCCGCGTCGAGTTCCCGGGCTTTGCCCCCGGTGCGGTGGTCGTGGCCACCTCCGCCGTGGAGGGCGAGGTGCTGGTGTCGCACGAGCTGGTCATGCCGGCGCGCGGCGGCATCCGCGTGGCGCTGGTGGCCGGCGCATCGGCGGCGGCTCCCGGTGAACGCGCGGCGGCCGAGGCCGCGGCCAAGGAGCCGTCCCGACAGGGTGTAGTCGTGCTGGGCGGTCAGTCGCGCGTCATCGGCGAATTCCAGAACGACACGTTCACGATGTTCTACATTCTCGACATCGTGAACAACGCCCGCACGCCCATCGACACCGGCGCGCCGCTCGACATCCCGTTGCCGGCCGGCGCCTCCAACGCGGGGCTGATGGAAGGGTCCACGACGCAGGCCACGCTGCGCGGCGACATGGTGCGTGTTACCGGGCCGTTCCCGCCCGGGACGACGAGCGTGCAGATCGCGTTCTCACTGCCCGATACCGGCACGTCCTACACCCTGCGGCAGCGGTGGCCGGCGGCCTTCGAACAGCCATTTGTCGCGGTCGAGAAGTTCGGTGACCTGCAGGTGCGCTCGGCGCAGCTGCCGACGCAGGAGACAATCGACGCCGATGGCGGCAAGATGTTCGTGCTGGCCAATGGCGGGCGGCTCGCCGCTGGCGACGAGATGGTCGTGACCTTCACCAACCTGCCGGCCCACAGCATGACGCCGCGATGGACGGCCGTGGGCCTCGCGGCGCTCATCCTGCTGGCCGGATTCGCGTACGCCTTGGCGCCGGCCCGCCAGTCGCCTCGACGTGCGCTCGAGGCCGAGCGGGTACGGTTGCTGAAGGATCTCGTCGCGATCGAGAATCGGCGCCGGGCCGGACGTCCCAAGCCCAAGGATGCCGAGCGGCGGCCCGAAATGATGGCGATGCTCGAGCGCGTGCTCGCCGAGCTCGACGAAGCGCCGGGGGGCGGCCAGGGGGCCGCGGCGTGACCGATGATTTCGATCGCCTGACGGTTGCCAACCTGTCTCGCCACTACGGCCGTCGCAAGGCGCTTTCCAAGGTCTCCTTTGCCTGCGCCGCCGGCGACATCGTCGGGTTGCTCGGCCCCAACGGCGCCGGCAAGTCCACCCTGCTCGCCATTCTGGCCACCTTGCTCGCGCCGTCGGATGGCACGGTGGCCTACGGCGCCATGACGGCGGCGAGCGGAGGCGCCGGCCTGCGCGCGCGCATCGGCATGCTGGGCCACGACCTGTTCCTGTACCCTGAGCTCACCGCGTTCGAGAATCTGGTGTTCTTCGGACGCATGTACGGGCTGGCCGACGCGCCGGCCCGGGCCCGCGAGGCGCTCGAACGGGCGGGACTCGCCGAGCGCGCGGGCGACGCCGTGTCGGGGTTTTCGCGCGGGATGCGCCAGCGTGTGGCGCTCGAGCGGGCGCTCCTGCACCGGCCGAGGCTCCTGCTGCTGGACGAGCCCTTCACCGGGCTGGATCAGGCCTCGGCGGCCGCTCTCGTGACCCGCCTGCGCGAAGAGCAGTCGCGCGGAGTGCTCACGGTGGTGGCGACGCATGACCTCGACGTGGTCGACGGCCTGCTGTCGAACGAGTTGTTCCTGCGAGCCGGCCGGCTCATGACGGTGAGCGCGGGCGATGGCCCCCTGAGGGATCGCTTTCGCTCCGCGATGGCGGCCTCATGAGGAACTTCTTTCGCATCGCCTGGCTCGTGGTCCGCAAGGACCTGACCGTGGAGGTGCGCAGCTTCGAGGTGGTGTCCACCACGCTCTTCTTCGCCCTCACCGTGGTGCTCGTGTTCGCCTTTGGCCTGGTGCGTGAGGGCCGTCCCGTGGACGATGTGGCGGCGGCCATCCTGTGGATTGCGACGGCGTTTTCCGGGACCCTTGCCCTGGGCCGCACCTTCGAGCGCGAGCGGCAGGCCGACACGCTGCGGGCCCTGATGCTGGCGCCGGCCGACCGGCCGGCCATCTACGCCGGCAAGCTGGCGGGCATGCTGCTGCTGATGGCGCTGGTCGAGCTCGTCCT
>JADZBZ010000536.1 GCA_020851835.1 Acidobacteriota bacterium | reverse complement strand
GTTCCAGAACGCGGCGAGGTAGTCGCCGCGGCGGTTCTGGTACTTGAGGTAGTAGGCGTGCTCCCAGACATCGACGCCGAGAATGGCCTTCTTGCCGTCCATCAGCGGATTGTCCTGGTTCGGCGTGCTGACAATCTCGAGCGTGCCGCCGCTGTCGAGCAGCCACGCCCAGCCGCTGCCGAAGCGGCCCATGCCGGCGGCCTGGAACTGCTCCTTGAATTTGTCGAAGGTGCCAAACGACGCATTGATGGCCTCGGCTACGGCTCCCGTCGGAGCGCCGCCCGCGTTCGGGGCCATCAACTTCCAGAACATCGAGTGGTTCCAGTGCCCGCCGCCGTTGTTGCGGACGGCGGTGCGGATGCCCTCCGGCACGGTCGACAGGGCGTTCAGCAGGTCGTCGAGCTTCTTGTCGTGCAACTCGGGATGCTTGTCGAGCGCGGTGTTCAGGTTCGTGACATAGGCCTGATGGTGCTTCCCGTGGTGAATCTGCATCGTCTGCGCGTCGATGTGCGGCTCGAGCGCCGCGGCGTCATACGGCAGGGCTGGCAATGTATGGGCCATGTGCAATGATCTCCTCTAGGTAATTGTAAGCATCCTGTCGAGCGCGATCCGCGCAAACTTCTTGTCGCGCTCGGGCACGGTGATGCGGTTCTGCGCGCGCCCTTCGAGCAGTCCCTCGAGCACCCAGAGCAGATGGTTCGGCGACACGCGGAACATCGTCGAACACAAGCAGCCCATCGAGTCGAGCGACAGCACCGTCTTCTCCGGCGCCACCTCGCCGGCCAGCCGGTGCACGAGGTGCACCTCGGTCCCCACCGCCCAGGTCGTGCCGTCCGGGGCCTCTCGCACGGTCTTCAGGATGTGCTCGGTCGATCCGAAGTCATCGGCCGCGCGGAGTACGTCGAACGGCACCTCGGGGTGGACAATGACCCGCACACCGGGATGGGCCGCCCGCACGGCCTCGATCTGCCGCACCGTGAAGCGCTCGTGGACCGAGCAGTGCCCCTTCCAGAGGATGAGGCGGGCCCGTTCCACCGCTTCGCGCGTGAGGCTGCCGAAGGGCTCGTCCGGATCCCAGAGCACCATCTCGTCGAGCGGCACGCCCGCGGCCCAGGCGGTGTTCCGGCCCAGGTGCTGGTCCGGCAGGAACAGCACCTTCTCACCTTGCCGCCAGGCCCACTCCAGCGTCGCCGCCGCGTTCGACGACGTGCAGACCGTGCCGCCGCGTTCGCCGACGAATGCCTTGATGGATGCCGCCGAATTGATGTAGGTCACGGGCACGACGCGCCCGGCCACCCCCATCTGTTCCAGCTCGGTCCAGCACACGGCCAGTTGGTCGGGCGACGCCATGTCGGCCATCGAGCAGCCGGCGGCCAGGTCTGGCAGGATCACCTGCTGGTGCGGCAGCGCCAGGATGTCGGCACTCTCCGCCATGAAGTGCACTCCGCAGAAGACGATGAAGTCGGCTGCGGGGTGCCGGGCGATGGCACGCGCGAGCTTGAAGGAGTCGCCGGTGTAGTCGGCGAAGCGGATGACCTCGTCTCGTTGGTAGTGGTGGCCGAGGATGACGAGGCGGTCGCCGAGGGTGGCGCGAGCGGCTGCGATGCGCGCGGCCATCTCGTCGTCCGAAAGGCCAAGGTACGCGTCTGGCAGGGGCTGCCGTTCGTGGATGCTGGCCCGCTCGACCTCGTTGAGGGCCGGCAGGAAGGTGCTTCTCACCATCGTGTGGGTACCTCGCCACCGCGCCCGGCACGAGAGATTGTGAAACATTTCGCAATCTTCGGGCGCGAAAAAACCAAGCGCAGCGTTCGCGGCACATCCGGCCGCGTCCACGCTTGGTCTGATATCGACTATAGCACGCAGGCCGGGACCAGTTGCGGCACGCGCACCACGTTGTACAGGGTGTCGCGCTCGATCGGCTCGCGGCCCGCGTCCGTGATGAGCCGCTCGATGTCGCCCGTCGACAGCGCCGTCGGCGTCGACGAGCCCGCCATGTGGTAAATCGTTTCTTCCTGCACGGTGCCGTCGAGGTCGTCGGCACCGAACCACAGCGCCGTCTGCGCCACCTCGACCCCGCACGAGATCCAGTACGCCTTGATGTGGTCCACGTTGTCGAGCATCAGGCGCGCCACGGCGTGCACGCGCAACGTGTCGCCAGCCGACGGCGGAGGGAGCTTGCGCATCTGGTTGTTATCGGGGTGGAACGCCAGCGGGATGAACGCCTGGAAGCCGCCGGTGTCGTCCTGCAGCGCGCGAATCCGAAGCAGGTGGTCCACCCGCTCGTCCGGCGTCTCGATGTGGCCGTAGAGCATGGTCACGTTGGTCCGCATGCCCAGCCCGTGCGCCGTCCGGTGAATCGCGAGATAGCGGTCGCCGTCGCACTTGTCGTGGCAGATCTTCCGGCGCACGCGCGCGGCGAAAATCTCGGCGCCGCCGCCCGGCAGTGAGTCGAGGCCCGCGGCCCTGAGTTCGACCAGCACCTGCTCGTCCGTCCGGCCGTAGAGACCAGCGAAGTAGGCGATCTCGACGGCCGTGAAGCACTTGAGATGGATGCCGGGCCGAACCGCCTTCAGGCCGCGCAGCAGATCGGTGTAATAGCTGAACGGCAGCTCCGGGTGCAGCCCGTTCACGATGTGAACCTCGGTGAGCGGCTCGTGGGCCCTGGCGCGCAGCTTGTCGAGGACCTGCTCCACCGAGCTCGTGTAGGCGCCGGCGTCGCCCGGCTTGAGCCGCGCGAACGAACAGAACAGGCACGACGCCGTGCAGACGTTGGTGGCCTCGAGCCGCAGGTTGTGGTTGAAGTAGGTGCGCGCGCCGTGACGCCGCTCGCGCTCGCGGTTGGCTAGCCAGGCCACCGCCAGCAGGTCGGGCGCCGCGAACAGCCGCCGGCCGTCCTCGAAGGACAGGCGCGTCCGCGCCTCGACCTTCGCGGCGATGTCTTCGAGGCCTGCCGACCGGAGCCGCGCCGTCATGGTGGTTCTGCCGTCGAGCCTCCGGTCCCCAGCAGCCGGGGCGCCCGAGACGCTGCCTATGTGATGCCCCACACCTGGGCGCGGAGCGTCCGGGCGCGCGGGCCGTCGAGCTCGGCCATCAGGATGCGCTGCCACTGCCCCAGCACCACCTCTCCGCCACTGATCTGCAGCGTCAGCGAGTGGCCCAGCAGCATCGCCCGAAGGTGCGAGTCGGCGTTCATCCGATCGCAGTCGGAGTGATCGGGGTCGTTGTGCATGTAGTAGCGATCGCGGGCCACCATCTCTTCGAGGAACTTCTTGATGTCGACGAGGAGCGCGCGCTGGAACTCGTTGATGAACACGGAGCACGTCGTGTGCATCGACCAGAGGGTGATCATGCCCTCCCGGATGTTGAACTGCCGGGCGAAGCTCATGACCCGGTCGGTCAGATCCACCAGCTCGATGCGGTCGTCCGTGTCGACGACGAAGTTCTCGCCGTGGATGACGAGGCCGCCAGCCGCCGCGCTCGCCACCTTCTGCACAGGGGTCTCGCGGACGGTCACGGTCGAACTCTTGCTCATGCGTTCCTCTTTGTGGTCGGCCCGGAATGGCGGGGCGTCATGATGGCAAACACAAACCCAGTATTTTACCGCCAAATCCGGCCGGGCGGCACGGGAACGGAACGGGCTGCCGTAAACCCAGTGCCGGCCGCTCCTTAGGCGCGTCGCTCGGCGCGGCCGGTGAGCCGGGACGCGACATTCTGCCATGCTACAATCCGTCTGACAACCGACGCGTTCCCGGCGGCCAGGGAAGTTGGGTGCAAGGCCCACACGGTCCCGCCACTGTAAGCGAGGAGCGCGCGTCCTCTTTTTCCGCCGTCACCGCCCCGTTGGACGGCTTCGGTGGGACGTCACTGTCGCTCGGGCGATGGGAAGACGCCGGACGCGTGCGACGATCCGCGAGTCAGGAGACCTTCCGCCACGGAATTCGTCCTTCAGCCAGCCGCCTCAGGCGGCCGGCACCGGCGCGGGTAACGCCGGGAAAGGCGATCGTGCAACCACGTCTACGCCTGTACGGACAGGCGCTCACTCTCATTCTAGCCCTGGCCGGACCCGGCTTTCTTTCGGCCACCGCCGCTCAGGGCGGTCGCGTCCGGGGCATCGTCCGCGACCCGGACCGCCGCCCGATCCCCCAGGCGACCGTCACGCTCGAAGGGCCCCTGGCCGGCCAGGCCAGCTCTACTTCTTCTGACGCCGACGGCGCCTTCGAGGTGGCAGCGCCCGTGGCGGGCCGCTACGTCGTACGCGGCCGGATCGAAGGCCTGGAGGCGACCACGGTGGTCGAGGTCACGGCGGGCGAGGTCGCTCGAGCGGACCTCGATCTACGGCTGACCGCCGTGGGCGAGAGTCTCGTCGTCACGGCGGCACAAGTCGACCTGCCGCTCTCCCGGGTGCCCGACAGCACCACGGTCATCGACGCCCGAACGCTGGACCTGCGGCAGCAGTTCACCCTGGGACAGGCGCTGCAATCGGTGCCTGGCGTCATCGTGCAGCAGAACGGCGGTACGGGCGCCGTCACCTCGCTGTTCACGCGCGGCGGAGAATCGGACTACACGCTCGTTCTCATCGACGGCGTACGCGCCAACGCCTTCGGCGGCGGGATCGACCTCTCGCAGGTGCCGCTCGCCGACGTCGAACGGGTGGAAGTCGTGCGCGGCCCGCAAAGCGCGCTCTACGGCGCCGATGCCATTGGCGGCGTCGTGCACATCCTCACCCGCGCGGGCGCCGCGCCATCGGTACAGGGCCTGTTCGAAGCGGGCAGCCGGGGAATGCGGCGCGGCGCCGCATCCACCACCGGCGAGCGTCGCGGCCTGCGGTGGCAGGCAGGCGGCGACTGGTTTGCAGAGGACGGGTTCACGGGTCTGGCCGCCAACGGTGAGCGCGTCTCCAACGACGACGCCCGGACGTCGCAAGCAGCCGTCACACTCGGGTGGCGTCGGCCCGGCGGGACCGACGTCCAGGGGACGCTTCGGTACGTGGATGCCGCACGCGGCACGCCCGGGCCTTACGGTTCCGATCCCGCGGGCCGCTTCTTCGGCGTCGACCGCGCCGCGCGCACGCTCACGAGACGCGCCAGCGGCGGCCTGCGATGGCTGCAGCCGTGGTTCGGCGCGGGCAGCCTGGTGCGGCAGCGGACCGAGTTCGACGCCTCCGATCACGATCTGACCTTCGAAAGTGCGTTTCCATCCGAGGGCGAGTCGCGCCGCACGCACGTGCGCACGCAGACCGACGTGGCCGCCTCGGCCGCCCTGGGCTTCACGGGGGGCGTCGAGTGGTTGGGTGAGCGCGGCGGTAGCACCTACATCACGGCCGGCGCGGCGGGTGCCGTGCCGGTGAGGCGCAGCGTGCTGGGCTTCTTCGGCGAGGCACGCTGGCAGGCGTCCAGCCGGCTCTCGGTGACGGCGGGCCTTCGCGGCGAGCGCATCCGCCGCCTGGCATTCCCGGGCGATCCGATGGCCTTCACGCCGCGACCCGATTTTCAGGCCGAGACGATCGCGTCGGTGAACCCCAAGGTAGCCGTCAGTTGGATGGTCGTGGGCGATCCGGCCTCGTCGCGCGGCTGGACCCGGATTCACGCCGCCGCCGGTACGGGCATCCGGCCGCCGGACGCGTTCGAGATTGCATTCACCGACAACGCCGGGTTGAAGCCCGAGCGCAGCACGAGCGCCGACTTCGGCGTGGCGCAGGTCCTGGCCGGTGGCGCCGTGCAGTTCGATGTCACGGCGTTCGGCAATCGCTACGACGACCTGATCATCTCGGTCGGGCGTTCGTTCTCGGGCGTGAGCCGGTGGCAGACCGACAACATCTCGAACGCCCGCGCGCGGGGCGTGGAAGCGTCGGCTGCCTGGCGACCCACCGCGGCGCTGTCGGTGCAAGGTGCCTACACGTTCCTCTCGACGGCCGTGCTCGCAGTAGACGGGTCGCGGGATGCACCCCCGCCCTACACTGTCGGGGATCCGCTGCTGCGCCGACCCCGCCATCAGGTATCGGTCGACGCCACCTGGTCGCGCGGGCGCCTCGGCGCCTTTGCGCAGTTCATGCAGCGCGGCGCGACCCGCGACGCCGAGCCCGCGTATGGACCGACGGGCGGGCTCTACCGGAACCCCTCGTACCACGTCGCCAACCTCGGCGCCTCCTGGCGCCTCGGGCGCATGGTGACGCTGCAGGCCCGCGGGCAGAATCTCTTCGATGCGGGATACGAGGAAGTGCTCGGCTTTCCGGCGCCGCGCCGGACCGCCTATGCAGGGGTGCGCCTTGCTACGGGCCGATAGGGTCACCTTCCGCTACCACGCCGACACGCCCGTCGTCGTGGACGAGGTGACGCTGGAGGTCCGCCGCGGCGATCTCGTCGGGCTCCTCGGCCCCAACGGATCCGGCAAGACGACGCTGCTCCGGTTACTGAGCGGCACGCGGCAGCCGGTGTCGGGCCGCGTGCTGCTGGACGGGACGCCCATCATGCGGCTCAGCCGCCGCGACATCGCGCGCCGCATCGCCGTGGTGCCGCAGGAGACCACCCTGGCGTTCGAGTACTC
>JADZBZ010000535.1 GCA_020851835.1 Acidobacteriota bacterium | reverse complement strand
CGGTGTCGCCGCCACCGCCAGCGAGTTCGTCCTGCTGCTCAATCCCGACACCATCGTGCCTCCGGGTGCCATTCAGGCGCTGGTGCGCGGGCTGGCCATCCGCCCCGACGCCGCCATTGCCGGCCCCCGCCTGCTCGACGAGCGCAGTTTCCCCGAGCTGTCGTTCGGACCACCCATCAGCCCATGGGGCGAGCTGCGGCAGAAGGCGCTCCTGGCACTCTACCGGCGGAGGCTGCGGCGCGTCGTGCGGTACATCGATCGGCGCACGCGCGAGGGCGGCGAGCGCGCCTGGGTGAGCGGCGCCTGCCTCCTCATCAGGCGTGCCGACTGGGAGGCGGTCGGGGGGCTGGACGAGCGCTATTTCATGTACACCGAGGACGTCGACCTCTGCGCCGCGGTGCGAGCACGGGGACGCCGCGTCGTGTTCGTGCCCCAGGCCGAGGTGCGGCACCTGGGCGGTCGGTCCGCGGGCCGCAATCCCGAGACCGATCGCCTGCGCCGGCAGAGCCAGCTGGCGTATTACCAGAAGCACCTGCCGCACTGGGTCGGCCCCCTGCGGCTCTACCTGCGGGTGACCGGGAAGGGCAGCCATGCCTGAGCGCCGGCGCCGTGTGGCGATCGATGCGCGCAAGCTGCGCGACTTCGGGATCGGCACCTACGTCCGCAACATCCTGGTGGAGCTGGACCGCTGCGACCGGGAGACCGACTACGTGGTGTTGTGCCGCACGCCGGACGTCGCGCAGGCGCGCGCCCTCGCGCCCCGTTTCCGCATCGTCGCCGAAAACGCACGGCCCTACTCGATTGGCGAGCAGCTTCGCATCCCGTTGCGGTTGCTGCGCGAGCACGTGGACCTCGTGCACGAGCCGCACTACGTGCTGCCGCCGGCGACGCGGTGTCGATCCGTGGTGACCATCCACGACTGTATCCACCTGATGTTCCCGCAGTACCTGCCCAACCGCCTGGGTTACGTCTACGCGCGGGCGTCCATGTGGACCGCCACGCGGCAGGCGGCGCGCGTCCTGACGGTGTCGGAGGCCTCCAAGCGGGACATCCTGCGCTACTTCGACATCCCGGCCGCGAAGGTGCAGGTCATTCCCAACGCCATCGACGAGCGCTTCCTGACGCCGCCCGACGAAGGCACGACCGATCGGGTGCGCCAGCGCTATCAGCTCGATCACCCGTTCGTGCTGTATGTGGGCAACATCAAGCCGCACAAGAACCTCGAGCGGCTCATCGACGCCTTCGGCCGGGCCCGTGGCGACGGCCCGGCGGGGCTGAAGCTGGTCGTGGTGGGCGACGAGGTGTCCAAGTACCCGTCGCTGCGGCAAATGGTGCACCGCCACAAGCTCGACAAGCACGTGCGGTTCCTCGGCTTCCAGCCGCAGGAGACCCTGGCGTCGTTCTACCGTCTGGCCAGTGTGTTCGTGTTTCCGTCGCTCTACGAAGGCTTCGGCCTCCCGCCGCTCGAAGCCATGGCCTGCGGCACGCCGGTCATCACGTCGAACGTCTCGTCGCTGCCCGAGGTGGCCGGCGACGCCGCGCTGCTGGTGGATCCCTACGACACGGACGCGATTGCCGATGGCATCCGGCGCGTGCTCGACGACGACACGTTGCGGCAGGAGCTGGTGGCGCTGGGGCTCGCGCGCGCGCGGCAGTTCTCGTGGGCCGACTCGGTGGCGCGGATTCGCGAGGTGTACCGGGAGGTGCTGGCGCGGTAGGGTTTTCATGATGCCGCTGGCGATCGGATTGGCCGATTGAGCGATCGGTGGGTGAGGGACGAGTGGGGACGAGGACTGGAAATTCGATTCGGGTCTTGCGGAGCCGTGGCGACAGCGCGGCATGGCGACGCCATCGGACTCCGGCCATCCGATGATGCCGCCATGCGAGTAGCCCTCATCCACGACTGGCTGACCGGCATGCGGGGCGGCGAGAAAGTGCTCGACGCGCTGTGCGAGGTCTTTCCGTCGGCCGATCTGTTCACGCTGGTCTACGTGCCCGGAACGGCCTCGCCCACGATCGAGCGCCGGCGCATTGTCGGGTCGCCCGTGCAGTGGCTGCCCGGAGCGGCACGGCGCTACCGGGAGTATCTTCCGCTCTTTCCGTTCGCCATCGAGCAGTTCGACCTCGACGGCTACGACCTGGTCATCAGCACGAGCCACTGCGCCGCCAAGTCGGTCGTCGTCCCCGGACGGGCGCGCCACCTGTGCTACTGCCTCACGCCGATGCGCTATGCGTGGGACCAGTTCGACGCCTATTTCGGTCCCGCGCGCGTCGGCGCGCGCAAGAGCGCGCTCCTACGGCCGATACTGGCGTGGCTGGCGCGCTGGGATCGCGCCACGGCGGGCCGGGTACACCGCTATCTGGCTATTTCTCAGTATGTTGCGCGGAGGATCGCTGTCTACTATAATCGGATGTCGTCCATCGTGTTTCCGCCGGTCGATACCGACTTCTATACGCCCGACCAGGCGCCCGTCAGCTCCCGGTTTCTCGTGGTGTCCGCTCTGGTTCCCTACAAACGCGTCGATCTCGCCATGGCCGCCGCCCGCCGGGCGGGAGTGCCGCTCACCATTGTCGGCGACGGGCCGGACATGGCCTCCCTGCAGGCCCTGGCCGGCGGTGGCGTGGAGCTGGTCGGCCGCAAGACAGACGCGGAAGTGCGGGACCTCTATCGCTCGTCGATCGCCACGGTGCTGCCAGGCGAGGAGGATTTCGGCATCGTGCCGGTGGAGGCGCAGGCCTGCGGGCGGCCGGTCGTGGCCCTGGGCCGGGGCGGCGCGATGGACACGGTGGTGCCGGGCGTGACCGGCGTGCTGGTGCCGGACCTCACCGTGGATGCGCTGGCCGACGGATTGCGGGCCGTGGCCCGGCTGCCCTGGGACAGCGCCGCGATCCGGTCCCATGCCGAGCGGTTCTCGCGCGACGCCTTCAAGCGGGGCATCGCCCGGGCCGCCAGCGAACTGATGGCCGCGCCTCCGGACCGGACATGGTAAAGCGGCACAACCGGCTGCTCGTCGCCTTCCACGTGGGCACCGACGCGGTGCTCGGGATGGTGGCGTTCCTGGTGGCCTACGCCATCCGCTTCGACTCGGGGCTGATTCCGATCACGCGCGGATACCCGCCGTTCGAGCAGTACCTCAACGTCCTCCCCTTCATCGCCGCCATCGTGCCCCTCGGGTTCCACCTGCAGGGGCTCTACCGGCTGCGGCGCGGACGCTCGCGCATCGACGACTTCTTCAACGTCCTGGTCGGCAGCATCTTCGCGGTGGTGCTGGGCGTGGTCGGGACACTGTACTTTCAGGCCTACTACGTCCCCGACGAGTTCAAGGACCGCGGGGTCTACGAGGTGTCCCAGCTGGTCTGGGGCCTCTTCCTGTTCTGCAACATCGCCTTTGGCTACCTGTCGCGCAAGTTCATCCGCGAGGCGCTGGAGCGCCGCTGGCTGGCCGGCGTCGGGCTGCGGCGCGTGCTGATCGCCGGCGCGGGCGATCTGGGCCGCATGGTCGCCGACAAGATTCTGGAGCACCCCGAGCTGGGGTTCCAGATTGTGGGCTTCGTGGACGACCGCGCCGGCGGAGACCACCTGGGGTACCGGGCGCTGCCGCTGCTGGGCTCACTCCCCGAAGCCGCGGAGATCGTGACGCGCGAGAAGGTGGACCACCTCTACGTGGCGCTGCCCCTCGAAGAGCACATGAAACTGCTCGACCTGGTCGAGTCCACGAGCCGGGAAGGCGTGGACGTGAAGGTCGTGCCCGATCTGCTGCAGTTCATCGCCCTGCGGGCGCGCCTCGAGGATCTGGACGGCGTCCCCGTCATCAACCTGAACGACGTACCGCGGCAGGGCCTGAACGCTTTCGTGAAGCGCGCGCTCGACATTGCCGTGTCGGCCGTCGCCCTGGGCGTCATGCTCGTGCCGGGCCTCATCTTCGCGTGGCTGATCAAGCGCAGCTCCCGCGGCCCGGTTTTCTACCGGCAGGAGCGCATGGGCCTGGACGGCAAGCAATTCGCCGTCTACAAGTTCCGCACCATGCCGCTCGACGCCGAAGAGGGCAGCGGCCCGGTCTGGGCCGACGAGGAGGACTCGCGCGCCACGCCCATCGGCGGGTGGCTGCGCCGGCACGATCTGGACGAGTGGCCGCAGTTCTGGAACGTCCTGAAGGGCGAGATGTCGATTGTCGGCCCGCGGCCCGAACGCCCCTTCTTCGTGGAGCAGTTCAAGCACCGCATCCCGCAGTACATGCTGCGGCACAAGGTGAAGGCCGGCATCACGGGCTGGGCACAGGTCAACGGATGGCGGGGCAACACCTCCCTCGAAAAGCGCATCGAGTACGACCTCTACTACATCGAGAACTGGTCCGTGTCGCTGGACCTCAAGATCATGTGGCTCACGCTGATTCGGGCCCTGGTTCCTCACCGCCGTCTGGCCACCTAGAACCGTGCGTCCGGTTCAGCCTGCCGCCCCGTTTCCACACCTGCCTGCGACATTGCTGTCGTCTCGTTCGCCCTTGCATCCCCAGGAGCATCCACGTTGAGAGTCGTCATCACCGGCGCCGCCGGCTTCATCGGGTCCCACCTGTCCGAGGCGCTGCTCGACCGCGGCGCATCGGTGGTGGGCATCGACAATCTCCTCACGGGCGACCTGGCCAACATCGCGCACCTGCGCGATCGAGACTTCCAGTTCGTCCGCCACGACGTCACGCACTACATCGATGTCGAGGGGCCGGTGGACGCCGTCCTGCACTGGGCGAGTCCGGCCAGCCCAATCGACTACCTCGAGCTGCCGATTCCCACCCTGAAGGTGGGCGCGCTCGGCACGCACAAGGCCCTGGGCCTGGCCAAGGCCAAGAAGGCGACCTTCCTGCTGGCGTCCACCTCCGAGGTGTACGGCGATCCGCTGGAGCACCCGCAGAAGGAAACCTACTGGGGCAACGTCAACCCGATCGGGCCGCGCGGCGTCTACGACGAGGCCAAGCGGTTTGCCGAGGCGATGACGGTGGCCTACCGCCGCTACCACGGGGTGAACACCAAGATCGTCCGTATCTTCAACACCTACGGCCCGCGCATGCGCGTCAACGACGGCCGCGCCGTACCGGCCTTCATGTCGCAGGCTCTGCGGAACGAAGACGTCACGGTCTTCGGCGACGGCACGCAGACGCGCAGCTTCTGCTACGTGAGCGATCTGGTCGCCGGCATCCTCAAGCTGATGGAGGCGCCGGTGAACGATCCGGTGAACATCGGCAACCCGCAGGAGCTGACCATCGAGCAGATCGCCCAGCGGATCATCGAGATGACCGGTTCGAACAGCCGGATCATCTACAAGCCCCTGCCCGAAGACGACCCCAAGGTCCGCAAGCCCGACATCACCCGCGCGCGCACGTTGCTCGGCTGGGAGCCGATCGTGTCGCTCGATGACGGATTGTCGAAGACCATCGATTACTTCCGGCAAAAGGTGACGTAGGGGGCACTGAGGGCGGGCGGGCATTCCTCATCTGAGACTCCGCCCGATCCTCCAGACGTAGTCGATGCCCGAGGCCAGCGTGATGACCAGCGAGCTCCAGATGAAGACATCTACCACTGGTGACGCGTAGCCGCGCCAGTTGTAGAACATCACCACGACGCACGTCAGGATGAACCAAGCGGTGGCGGCCTTGCCGAGCTGCGAGGGACGAAACGTGCGGGGACCCGATGCGAGATTCACGATGGCCACCGTCAGGACGATGCCCACGTCGCGGCTGATGACGAGCACGGTGAGCCAGACGGGAATGCGATTGACCAGTCCGATGTTGGGTAGCGTCAGCACGACGAACGTGGTCACGAGCAGCAGCTTGTCGGCCGCCGGGTCGAGCCAGGCGCCGAGCTCGCTCTTCTGACCCGTCATCCGCGCGATGAGGCCGTCGAAGGCATCGGTGAGGCCGGCCACCAGAAAGGCCGCCAGCGCCCAGCCCACCTGCCCGTAGACCACCAGCAGCACGAACGCCGGGATGAGTAGCATCCTGAGCAGCGTCAGCTGGTTGGCGAGCGTGAAGACCGGCCCCGTGGTCATCGTGCGAGCGCTTCGAGCCGCCCGATGGCCTCAACCGCTTCGGCACCGTTCACCGGGTCGAGCAGGCGGAAGGCGCCGTTCTCGAGCGACATGACGCCGGAGGCGACGGCCATCGAGACCGCCGGATAGGCGAGGTGCGCAGGCGAGACGTCCGACACGGTGATGCGCGCGTTCTCCCACTTGCGGGCCGCCGCGGGACGAATCGCCGCAATCAGGTTGAGTGCACGGGCCACCGTACGCGCCAGGTCGCCGCGCCGGACCGTCTCGGTCGGGTCGAACTGGTAGTTGGGCAGGGTGTCCATGATCGAGGCGCGCACGACAGCGCTGATCCATGGTTCGGCCCAGTGTCCCCGGACGTCGGTAATCACGACCTGCCGCGGAGCGGCACGGGCGACCAGGCCTTCGAGGCGGACGCCGATCAGGGCCGCCAGATCGGCGCGCGTCACGCGCGGCGCAGCGGCGATGCCGCGATACTCCGCCGGCATCCTGAGCATCGCCACGCGGTCTCTCGCGCGGGCCAGGGTCGCCGGCGGCACCGCCGACGGGTCGAGGCTGCGCGCCTTTTCGAACGCCGCCAGCGCGCCCACGATGTCGTCCTGCTGCTCGAGCAGTTCGCCCAGCGCGGCGTGGGTGCGGGCCTCGGCCGGATCGAGATCGATCGCCCGGCGGAGGTGCTCGGTCGCGAGCGTCACCTCCCCCGCCTGCCGCTCGACGCCGGCCAGCTCGCGATAGAGGAAGGCCGAGTCTGGAGAAGCCGCTACGGCCTGCTGATACGCGTTCCGCGCCTCGTCCAGACGTCCCGCCTCTGTGGCGGTCTTGGCGCGGGTCAGCAGATCCTGGGTGGCCCGGAACCGCAGCACGTCCACCCGTGCCTGCAGATCCGTTAGCGAGGGGTCAGCCGCCAGGGCGGCCTCATAGCTGGCCAGGGCCTCGCCCTCACGCTGTAGGGCCATCAGCGTCTGTCCCCGTCCGATCAGAGCAGGCACGTAGCGCGGGTCTCTCGTCAAGGCACGGTCGAATCGCGGCAGCGCATCGTCGGCCACGCCACGGGCCAGCGCGACATACCCGAGCGCCGCCTCTGGGCTCGCGCTGGCCGGCCCGGCCCGCTGGGCCCGGCCGAACTCCCGCTCGGCGTTTCGCAGGTCGCCACCCTGCAGGAACTGCCAGCCCCGCTCGAGGCCCGAGGCCAGGTCCGGGGCCGCATTCGCCGGCGGCGCGGGAAACATGAAGTCGGGATGGCGCGGCGCGGTCACGACGGGAGCAACAGCACGGGTGGCGCAGGCCGCCACCAGCAGCACCAGGCCGCTCACCAGCACAAGGGAAGCCGTCCGCTTACGCATGGCGGCTGCTCCTGGCGGCCGCCGCGGGCACCTGCAACGCCTGAGCGGCCAGGCGCCTGGGCACATCGACTTCGAGAGAGACGTGATCATCCGCGCTGGTGTGGCTGTGCACGCGTCCGTGCCGGTAGAGCCAGCCTAGGCGGTCGGCCTGCGCCGGGTCGCTCAGGTCGAGGTGGACCGTGATGCGCTGCTGGTCCAGCGACAGGCGGGCCGCCACCACGTCGAGCAGTTCCTCGCACCCTTCGCCGGTGTCCGCCGAGATGAGGAGCGCCGACGGGTCCTGGCCCTGGAGCCGGCGGCGTTGGTCCGGGCCGAGCGCATCGATCTTGTTGTAGACCTCGACACGTGGCACTTCGGTGGCGCCCACTTCCTCGAGCACGCGGTGCACGGCGGCCGCCTGCCGTTCGTGCTCCGGGTTGGCCGCGTCGATGACGTGGAGCACCAGGTCGGCATCCGCCGTCTCCTCGAGCGTCGCGCGAAAGGCGGCCACCAGCGTATGCGGCAGCCGATCGATGAACCCGACGGTGTCGCTCAAGAGCAGCGGCCGCCGGTCCGACAGCATCACCTTGCGCACCAGCGGATCGAGCGTGACGAACAGGGCATCGGACGCCTCCGCGTCAGATCTGGTCAGCCGGTTGAACAAGGTGGTCTTGCCGGCGTTGGTGTAGCCGACGAGCGCAACCGTCGGCACCTCGCCTTTGTGCCGCCGGTCCCGCAACTGGGCGCGGCGCCGCCGTACGGTGGCAATCTCCTGCTCGAGCGTATGGATGCGCACCCGGATGCGCCGGCGGTCGGCTTCGAGCTTGGTTTCGCCGGGTCCGCGCGTACCGATTCCGCCGCCCAGCCGTGACAGCTCGGTCCCCATCCCGACCAGGCGCGGCAGCAGGTACTTGAGCTGGGCGAGCTCTACTTGCAGCTTGCCCTCGCGCGTTCGCGCGCGTCGCGCGAAGATGTCGAGGATGAGCTGCGTGCGGTCAATCACCTTGCGATCGAGCCGCTTGCCCAGCTCTCGCAGCTGGGCCGGCGACAACTCGTTGTCGAAGACCACGACGTCCACGCCGGCTTCGCCCGCGGCGTGCGCGAGCGTCTCGATCTTGCCCGCGCCGAGAAAGGTGGCCGAGTCCGGCTTGGGCCGCTCCTGCAGCACGCGCAGCACCACCCGCGCGCCCGCGGCGTCGGCCAGGCCTTCGAGCTCCTCCATCGAACGCTCGGCGTCGAGCCGGCGCGTCGAGCCCGTAACGAGGCCCACCAGCGCCGCGCGCTCACTCATCGCCGACCGACGTCCCTGCATGCGGGCTCGATTGTACAAGATGCTCCGCGGCGGCGAGCCGCCCGGTCAGGCCGCGGACCTGCCGGAATGGGCCGGGGCCGTGGGCGTCGTGCCGCGCGTCATGCGGGCCCAGACCAGGGCCGCGAGCAGCAGCAGCAGCACGATGTCGGCCTCGAACACGATGCGCATGCCGGGCCCGCTGATGAAGCCCGCGACAATGGGGCTGACCGCGAGGCCGATGAGCGACGCGGTGGTGAGCAGTCCGAACCCCGTGGCGTGCGCGTCGGCCGGCAGCAACGCCCCGCCCGACGCGTACGCGGCGGTCATCCCCACGCCGATGGCCGCGCCAGCGATCGCCAGGGCCGCGGCGAGCGTCCAGACCGACGGGACCAGCACCAGCAGCAGCCCCGCCGACGTCGTGAGCGACGACCACCCGATGAGCCCGCGAGGCGACCACCCCAGCAGCAGCGGACCGGCCACGCGGTGGCCCGCCGCCGCGGCCAGGGCCGCAATCGAGAACAGCACGCCCGACACCAGCGCGACGCGCGATGGGGCCAGGCCCAGGGCCTCCACGTAGAGCGGCAGGATGGGCGCGAAGCTCCGGTCGACCAGCTGCAGACAGAGGATGACGATGAAGACCATGACGAAGCCGGGCGTAGCCAGCAGTTCCCGCAGCACGTCGCCGAGCTGGCGCGTCGCGGCGCGAGCCTGCCGCGTCCGCGGCTCGCGATACAGCAGGGCGATCAGGATCACCGCCGTCAGGTAGAACGCCGCGGCGAACAGGAACGTCCCCCGCAGGCCCACCACTGGCGCCAGCAATCCACCAATCACCGGTCCGATTGCCGGGCCCAGACGCTGGGCTACCTGCACGGTGCCAATCGCCTGCGCCATGCGCTCGCGCGGCACCGACTCGGCGGCCATCGACACGGTGAGCGCGCCGTAGCCGGCGAACACACCCAGCAGTGCGCGCAGGGCGAAGAGCTGCCACGGGGCCGCCACAAACGCCATCGCCCCCTTGGTCAGCACGAACGCCGACAGCGACCGCAGCACCAGCAGCTTGCTGCCGTACCGATCACCGATGCGGCCCCAGAGGGGAGCGCTGAAGGCGGTGACCGCCGGCGTGGCCCCGAGGGTGAGGCCGGTCCACAGCGCGATGTCGCCGACGTCGCTCACACCGAGTTCGCGGATGTAGAGAGGCAGGAACGGCATCACCAGGGTAAAGCCCGCGAAGCCAATCCCGTTGGCCGCCGCCGCCGTGTACACGTTGCGGCGGGACGAGAAGGCCGCCGCGACGATCGCAGGCCCGCTGCCGGCCGTCTCCGAAACGCGACCGTCTGCCACCGCGTCAGAACCGGATCTTCACCGACGGCCCTGGGTAGACTTGGATGCTGTCGATGAATCGGATCCGATGGGGGTCGGTCTGCATGATCACCGAGCTGGTCCGGATGCCATCCCCGAAGAAGCGGACGCCTCGCATGAGCGCGCCGTCGGTCACGCCCGTGGCGGCAAAGATGATGTGCTTGCCGCAGGCGAGGTCCGCGGCTTTGTAGATCTTCTTGAAGTCGGTGATGCCCATGGCCCGGCAGCGGGCTTCGTCCTCGGGCGTGGCCACGACGAGCCGGGCGAAGATCTCACCGTTGAGGCACCGCATCGCGGCGGCAGTGAGCACCCCTTCGGGCGCGCCGCCGGTGCCCATCACCGCATGGACGCCGCTGCCGGCAACGGCGGCGGCAATACCGGCCGACAGGTCGCCGTCGCCGATGAGGCGGATACGCGCGCCGGTGGCCCGAATCTCGGCAATGAGCGATTCGTGGCGCGGTCGGTCCAGCACGACCACGGCCAGTTCGTCCACCTGTCGGCCGAGGCTGTGGGCCACCGCGCGGAGGTTGTCGCGCACGGGTGCGTCCAGGTCCACCACGTGCTTCGAACTCGGCCCGACCACCAGCTTCTCCATGTGGAGGTCGGGCGCGTGCAGCAGCCCGCCCTGCTCCGAGGCGGCCAGCACCGCTATCGCGTTGGGCCCGCCCGTGGCGCACAAGTTGGTCCCCTCCAGCGGATCGACGGCGATATCCACCTCGTCGAAGGTGCGGCCGGCCAGCGCCGGCTGCTGAGCCATGCCCACTCTCTCGCCGATAAAGAGCATCGGCGCCTCGTCGCGCTCGCCCTCGCCGATCACGATGGTGCCGTCGATCGGGACGGTGTCCATTTCGCGGCGCATCGCCTCGACGGCGGCCTGATCCGATAGGTGCCGGTTCCCCTGCCCCATGGTGTGCGCGCAGGCAATGGCCGCCTGCTCGACCACGCGCAGGAACTCGAGCGACAGGTCCGATTCGATCTGGTTGGTGCGATCGTTCGCATTCGCCATCGTCAGCCTCCGAGCACCGGAGGCGCGCAGTCCGATAGCAAAACTGGAAGACACACGTAGATCATCACGGTCCTGTACAGGGGATGCAGGGCGGCAAACGGCCATCCTAGCAGAGTTGGGCACTCGCCGAAGATCGCGCTACGAGCCGGCGCGCCGCACAAAGACCCGGGAGCCGCGCGCCAGGCTCAGACGCTCGGCGGCGCTGGCCCCGTTGACGGCAATCTCCAGGTAGTCGGTACTGCCAAAAAGCGCGCACGCGTCCGTTCCCCGCGCGTCGTCATAGGTGGCGACCAGCCGCGGGATGTCGTGTCCGCCAGCGGTAATGGTGACGGGCCCGTTCGCGGCCGCGTGTTCGAACGTCCGGCGATCGATGTTCGTGATGCAGTTGCCGAACCGGTCTACGCGCAGGACGACGCCCGCCACGCCATCGGGCGAGGCCTCTGGAACTGGGATGTCGAGCCGATGGTAGTCGGTGACGCCCCGCCCCAGAGAGGCGAGCGCGATGCCCTTGGCCAGCCAGCCGGCGGCCGGCGCGAACCGGTCGCGACCCTCGAACGTGCGGCTCACCGTCGGCCGCGCGTACTTGCGTTCGGTGAGCTCCACCACCTTGCGGGGCGGCAGGTCCTGCAGCGCTGCCGTGAGCACGCCGTTGTCGGGCGCCACGAAACGGTACTCGCCAGCCTCAGCCGCCAGGCCGCGCCTGGCCGATCCCACGCCGGGATCCACGACCACCAGGAAGATCGTCCCAACCGGGAAGCAGCGATAGCAGGCGGCCAGTTCGAGCGCGCCGGCCAGCACGTCGTGAGGCGGCAGGTCGTGGACGACGTCCACGAGGGTGACGTCGGGGCAGATGCCGAGCACGACGCCTTTCATCGCTCCCGCGTAGTGATCCGAGGAACCGAAGTCGGTGAGGAGGGCAACCACTGGACGGGGCATGGCCTCCCGTCTAGGCCCCTGGAAGCGTGATGACTTGTGTCAGTCCCGGAGCGGGGCGCCCGGATCGCCAGGCGTGACGACCGAGCCTATTGGGCATAGGCGAGAGAGGAGCAACGCCGCGAGGCGGGATGCCCCGCCCGGGAATGACGTGAGTCATCACGCTTCCAGGGGACTAGGCCGTCGGCTTGCGGAAGAGCATCTCCCGAACGTGACTCTTCATGAGAAAGGAATCCGACACGCGAAGGCCTTTGAACATCCGGATGATGTCGCCCGTCAGCAGCGAGCGCTGCCGGGGCCGGCTCGCCGGATAGTTCTTGTAGCGCAGGTGCTGAGGATCCACGACGACGTACTTCGTGTAGACGGCGTCGTGCGCGTCAGCCGTGCTGAAGAAGCCCAGCAGCACGCCGTCAGGCCTCAGCAGGCGGCCCAGGGCCTCGGCCAGCGCCTGGGCGGCCGGGCGATCCAGGTAGTCGAGCATGTCCCAGCAGAGAATGCCGTCCACCGATTCGGGCGCCTGGGTGAAGCGCGATTTCAGGAACGCGGCTAGCGCCTCTGGCTTCCCCGCCTTCACGTGTGCTTCGATATCGGCCGCCAGGTCCTCGACCCGGATCCGGCAGCCGAGCTGCTCGCCGAAGAACGTGACATTGCTGCCGACGACGGGCCCCAGGTCCACGAGCACGGGGTTCTCGCGTGCCTGGAGGCAGGCGAGAAACTTCTGGAGCGACTTGGTGGGGTGGCTGATCTCGAGGGCGTCGGTCCCGGCGGTCACCGCCGGCGCGGCACTGGCCGCGCGGCGGTTTCCGAAGAAGCCAAAGAGGTCCGTCAGCGTGCGAGCGGAGTCGGCCATCGTCAGTACGGGCGCCGGACGCTAGGCGCCCACCTTCTGTCCCGGCGCCGGGGCCGATGCCGCCGGAGAGGCCGCGGGCGAGGCGGCTGGCTTGGCCGCGGCGGCCGATGCCGCCGGCTTGGCTGCCGCCGAGCCGGCGCGCTGCATGTCGACACTGCCGCGGAAGTGGGCGCCCTCGGCAATGGCCACGCGCGGCGAGGTGATGTCCCCGTCCACCGAGCCGTTGTCGCGGATGTCGACCTTCTCGGAGGCCGCGATGTTGCCGACGACCTCGCCCAGCACGATCACGGCCTTGGCGAAGACCTCGGCGCGAATCTTTCCATTGGCGCCGATGGTGAGCGCGTTCTCCTTGAGCTCGATGCGCCCCTCGACATGACCCTCGATAGTCAGGTCTTCGCTGCCGCTCAACTCGCCTTTGATGACAACCGACTTCCCGATGTTCACATTCTCCCCCTGCATCTGAAGGTTGCGCCGATCGCCTGCCGGCGGTGCGGCCGCAGCTGGGACCGTCGGCGCCGCGGGCGCGGGCGCCGGGGGTGTCGCCGGTTTGACCGACTCATCACGCTTCCACATCGTTTGAAACCTCCCCCTCTCTGGAACTGAGCCTGAGGGTAACCAATCATCACCAAGAAACCCGGGGAAGAAGGGCTTCGCGCCAGAAGTCTGCACAGTATGGAGCCTTGGCGAAACCCTGTCTAGCCCCTTTTTGGACCGAGGGTTAGCGAGAATGCTACGATCGCGGTCGGGCCATGCGCATCTATCTCGACCACAACGCCACCACCCCACCTGCACCCGAGGTGGTCGACCGCATGACGCGCGTGGCGCGCGACACCTGGGGCAACGCGTCGAGCATCCACCATTTCGGCCAGCAGGCCAAGGCCGTGCTCGACAACGCTCGCGGAGAGGTCGCCGAACTGGTCGGCGCCGACAGGTCCGAGATCGTGTTCACGGCGGGCGGCACCGAGAGCGACAACGCCGCCTTGCGCGGTGCGGCCGAAGCCCTGGAAGCATCCGGCCGGCGCCATCTGGTGACCACGACCATCGAGCACGAGGCCGTGCTCAACACGCTCAAGGCCCTGGCGCGACGGGGTTACCGCGTGACGCTCGTCCCGGTGGACGCCTCCGGCATCGTCTCCGTGGAGCGGATGGCCGAGGCCCTGGGCGACGACACGGCCCTGGTGTCGGTGATGCACGCGAACAACGAGATCGGCACCATCCAGCCCCTGGCAGCCATCGCCGAGGCCGCCCATGCGCGCGGGGCCCTGATGCACACCGACGCCGTCCAGACGACCGGCAAGGTGCCCGTGGACGTCCGAAGCCTGGGCGTGGATCTGCTGTCGCTGTCGGCACACAAGTTCTACGGCCCGAAGGGCGTCGGGGCCCTCTGGGTGCGCCGCGGGGTGCGACTGCTCCCCTTCGTGACGGGGGGCCGCCAGGAGCGCGGCCGGCGCGCCGGCACCGAGAACGTGCCCGCCATCGCCGGCCTGGGTGCCGCCGCGGCCCTCGCCCGCTCGACCATGATCGCCGAGGCGCCGCGCCTCGAGGCCCTGCGCGATCGCCTCGAGGCGGGCGTGCTCGCTGGCGTACCCGGCGCCGAACTGAACGGCGCCGACCGCCCCCGCGTGCCCAACACGACGAATATCAGCATCGAGCGCATCGAATCGGAATCGCTGCTCATCGGCCTCGACCTCGAGGGCATCGCGGTGTCGTCCGGCTCGGCGTGCTCGTCGGGCACGCTCGAGCCATCGCACGTCCTGAAGGCGATGGGCCTGCCGCACGGGCGTACGCTCGGCTCGATCCGCTTCAGCCTGGGCGCCGCCAACACCGAGGCCGACGTCGACCGCGTCGTGGCGGTACTGCCGGGCCTGGTGGCGAAGCTGAGGAACCTGACCGTGACCATGAGGCGGTAGGCGCCTCCGGACCGCTGTCACCATGCGCATCGTCGTCGCCATGTCGGGCGGGGTGGATTCATCCGTCGCCGCGGCGCTGCTCGCCGAGCAGGGTCATGACGTCATCGGTGTGTCGATGCAGCTCTACCCCGCCAGCGATCGAGCCGGGCGCGCCTACGGCACCTGCTGTACGCTCGACGACCTGCACGACGCGCGCCGCGTCGCCGCCGCCATTGGCATCCCGCACTACATCCTGAACTTCGAGTCGCGGTTCGAAGAGGCGGTCGTGTCGAACTTCGTGCGCGAGTACGTGGCCGGCCGCACGCCGATCCCGTGCGCACACTGTAACAGCGACCTCAAGTACGCCGCCCTGCTCGATCGGGCGTCGGGCCTGGGCGCCGCCGCCCTGGCCACCGGCCACTACGCGCGCATCGTCGGAGATGACCAGGGGCGTCACCACCTGCTGCGGGGGCTCGACCACGCCAAGGACCAGTCGTACTTCCTGTTCTCACTGACGCAGGCGCAGATGGCACAGGCGCGATTTCCCGTGGGGCATCTCGACAAGGTCGCCGTCCGTGATCACGCCCGCCGGCTGGGCCTGCCGGTGGCCGGGAAGCCCGACAGTCAGGAGATCTGCTTCGTCCCCGACGGCGACTACGCCGCGTTTGTCGAGCGCCAGGCCCCCGCCCTCACGCGTCCGGGGGTCATCGTCGGGCAGGACCATCGCGTGCTCGGCACGCACGAGGGCGTGCACCGATTCACGATCGGCCAGCGCAAGGGGCTTCGGCTCTCTTCGTCCGAGCCCCTGTACGTGGTGGCGATCGACGCCGAGGCGGCGAAGGTGACGGTGGCCGCGCGCGAGGCGCTCGGACGCACGACGCTCACGGCGGCGGGGGTGAACTGGACATCGGGTGTGGCGCCGGCCGGCTGGCGGCCGGCGAGCGCGCAGATCCGCCATCGGCACGCCGCCGCTCCGGCGCGCGTTCGCGCGCTCGACATCAACCGCGCCGAGGTGACCTTCGACGACCCGCAGACCTCCGTCACGCCGGGGCAGGCGGTGGTGTTCTACGACGGGGAGGAAGTGCTGGGCGGAGGATGGATCGAGTGAGCGGGCGCCGCACCGATTGAGCGTTGGGAATGGGCGATTGAGCCCGTTGGCCCATCGCTCGATGTGACGAGGCCGCCCTCAGTGCCCGGTGCCGGCCAGGAAGCGCTCGGCGTCGATGGCCGCCATGCAGCCCGAGCCGGCGGCCGTGACGGCCTGACGGTACACGTAGTCCTGCACGTCGCCGGCGGCAAAGACGCCAGGGACGCTCGTGCGCGAGCCGCTGTGGGTCTTGATGTAGCCGTTGCCGTGCAGGTCCAGCTGGCTCGCGAACAGCCCGGTATTCGGGGTGTGGCCAATCGCGATGAACACACCGTCCACGGCGAGATCGCTCGTGTCGCCCGACTGGTTGTTCTTGAGGACGAGCGATGTGACTTCGCCCTTGTCGAGGTCCTTGATGTCGACGACCTCGGTGTTCCAGATAAACGAGATGTTCGGCGTGGCCATCGCCTTGTCCTGCATCACCTTCGACGCGCGCAGCGTGTCGCGGCGGTGGATGAGGGTCACAGCCGTGGCCAGCTTCGAGAGGTAGATGGCCTCTTCGAGCGCGGTGTCGCCGCCGCCAACCACGGCGACGGGCCGGCCCTTGAAGAAGAAGCCGTCGCAGGTGGCGCAGGTCGAGACGCCGCGCCCCGACAGCTTGCGATCCACGCCGAGGTCGAGCCACTTGGCCGACGCACCGGTCGCGATGATGAGTGCGTCGGCGGTGTAGACCTTGTCCGACACCGAGACCGCGAAGGGCCGCTTCGACAGATCGACCGCCGTCACGTCGCCCTGGATGATCTCGGCGCCGAAGCGGGTCGCCTGCGCGCGGAGCTCCGCCATGAGATCGGGCCCCAGGATGCCGTCCCGGAAGCCCGGCCAGTTATCGACCATCGTGGTCAGCATGAGCTGGCCGCCCGCCTCGAGGCCTTCGATGACCAGCGGTGCGAGGTTCGCGCGAGCGGCATAGAGCGCCGCCGTGAGCCCGGCCGGGCCGGACCCCACGATGATGACGTGCCGATGGGTGTTCATGCGGAGGCGGCGATCAGAGGTGCTTGTCGATCATCCGGGCGAGATCGCCCTTGTCGGCCAGACCGACGATGGTTTCCTTGAGATCGCCGTTCTTGAACAGGAGCAGCGTCGGGATTCCGCGGATCATGAAGTTGGGCGGCGTCACGGGATTCTCGTCGACGTTCATCTTCGCCACGGTCAGGCGACCGTTGTAGTCCTCGGCCAGTTGCTCGACGGTCGGTGCCAGCCGCCGGCACGGCGCGCACCACTCGGCCCAGAAGTCCACCAGCACCAGCCCGCTCTTCACCGACTCGCCGAAATCGGCGTCCGTAAACGTCTTCACCTTGTCTGAAGCCATACCGTCCTCTGTCAATTTAGTGGCCACCACCCCCTGACGGAGTCGACCGCCGGGTAGACATCACTCCTTTATACACCTTGACATACTCAGCCGCCGAACGGTCCCACGAGAAGTCCTTCCGCATGCCGTTCTTCTGCAATCGCGCCCACGACCGGGGCTGGCGCCTGTACAACGCCAGCGCGGCCTCCAGCGCCTCGGCTAGAGCCGCGGGCCGGTAGTCGGCGAACAGGAACCCGGTGCCCTGCCCGTTGCGGCGATTGAAGGGCCGCACCGTATCGACCAGACCGCCCACGGCGCGCACGATGGGCACGGTACCGTAGCGCAGGCTGTACATCTGGTTCAGCCCACACGGCTCGTAGCGCGAGGGCATCAGGAAGATGTCGGCACCCGCCTCGATGAGGTGCGCGCGCCGCTCATCGTAGCCGATGTACACGCCGATGCGATCGGGCCACCTGGCGGAGAGCGTCCGCCACATGTCCTGATATCGCGCCTCACCGGTGCCGAGCACGGTGAAGGCCGCATCGAGCGCAGGCAGGCCGTCGGCCATGGCGGCGATCAGGTCGAGGCCCTTTTGATCGACCATCCGCGAGACCATGCCGATCACCGGCCGCGCCAGGGCCGCCTCGTCAACAGGCAGCTGGTAGGTGTCGAGCAGCGCCCGCTTCGCGGCGGCTTTCCCCTCCAGGTTCTGGGCATCGAAGGGTTGCGGCAGGTACGGATCCGCCTCCGGATTCCACTCGTCGGTGTCGATGCCGTTGAGGATGCCGGTCAGGTGGTCGCGACGCGATCGCATCACCCCGTCGAAACCGTACCCGTATTCGGGGCGCTGGATTTCCTCCGCGTAGGTCGGGCTCACCGTCGTGACGTGATCGGCGAAGGCGACGCCGCCCTTCAGGAAACTCAGCCGATCGTAGAACTCGAAGCCGCCCACCGTGAAGTCCTTCCAGCCGAGACCCAGGCGCGGCACCCACGCCTTGTCCATGTTGCCCTGGTAGGCCAGATTGTGGATGGTGAACACCGAGGGCGGACCGCCGCGGTCGCGCAGGTACACGGGCGTCAGGCCCGTCTGCCAGTCGTGGGCGTGCACCACGTGCGGGGGATCGGGCTGGCGGCCCAGCCAGTCCACCGCCGTGGCCGCCAGCAGCCCGAAGCGCACGGCGTTGTCCTCATAGTCGATGCCGTGTTCGTTGTAGTACCCGGCCCGGTCGTAGAGAGGCGGGCAATCCACGAAAAGCGCGCGGGCGTTGGGGCCCAGGGCAATTTCGGCGAGGGCCACGTCGAACCACGCGCCGGCCATCTGGATGCGGGTGCGATCCACCACGGGCTCGCCAGCCATCCCGCGGTATCGCGGGGTCATCAACGTCACGGTGTGCCCGCGCCGGCCCAGCGTCTTCGCCAGTGCGATGGTCACATCGGCGAGCCCTCCGGTCTTCGAAAACGGATAGGCCTCTGAGGCGACCATCAGGACGCGGAGCGAGCGCGGCGGGCGCGGCGGCATCGCGTCAGCTTAGCGCACGATCGCCGATAATCGTTGCCATGACCCGGCCACGGCCCGTCGATCCGTCCGCCCCTCGTGACATCGCCGAACTGCGCGCCCTGGGCGAGCGCCAGCCCGACTTGGCCGCCGCCGCCAACTTGCACGCCGAGTTGGCGACGCTCGTCCGGCGCGTCGAGAGCCGGCTCACCACGCCCACACTCGACGTGCCCACCGAATTGCTCCAGGCACGTCTGGCGCGCGGTGTGCCGCTGGCCTCGTTCGGCGAATTCACCGTCGATTGGTCGGAGGTTCGCCTGCTGATTCGCCTGGTGACTGACGTGTTCCGGCGGGTGGACCTGCTGGACCACGACGCCGTGGCACGGCTGTACGCGGCCGGGCGCGAAGCGGGGCTCCCCGATCGGGCCCGCGCCTGGTACGAGCACCCCGGAGGATTGACCGAGACCCAGCCCGACGAGCCGGACCCGATGTGGAGCGACGTGCTCCAATGGGCGCTCAAGCCCTTCCTCCGCCGCACGGCCGACGTCCTGGCTGCGCGCGTGCCGTTCGACGCCTGGCGACAGGGGCGCTGTCCGGTGTGCGCGGCCGAGCCCGAATTCGGGGTGATCACTTCAACGGGCGGGCTGCTCCTGCTCTGCGGCCGCTGCCACGCGCGCTGGCCGTTCGACGAAGGCTGCGCCTTTTGCGCCTCGGGCGCCTCGGCACGGATCCGCACCCTCGCCACGCCGGATCGCACCTACCGCGTGCGGCGCTGCGACGACTGCGAGCGGTACTTGAAGGTGCTCGACACCCAGGCGGCCGGACGGCCGCTGCTGCCCTTCTACGATCCGGTGGCAACCCTGCCGCTGGATGCGGCCATGATGCGGCGCTGAGGCTCGGGCGGCCGGGCCGTGGCTACGCTACGGCTGCAGCTGGCCCTCGCCCGTGCCGACGAGCGCGTGGGTGCGGCTGGCGAGCCAGTTGAAGAGGTGACGGGTCTCCCAGAACCGGCTGGCGTTGGACTTGGCACCCAGGACGACAACGGCCACCTGCTGGCCTGTCTCGGGCAGCCGCAGGAGTGACGCCAGGCAGTAGCCGGCGCGGCTGATGAAGCCGGTCTTGCCGCCCAGCACATCGAGGTCGCCGGCCTTCACGAGCTGGTTCGTGCTGTTGGCCGTGATGACGCGCCTGCCGGTGCTGGTCGTATAGGAGGTCTTCCGCATCACGCCGCCGATGCGTTCGTCGGCCGCGGCATACGCGATGAGCTGCGCCATGTCGTACGCCGACGACACGTTGTCGGCCAGCAGACCCGACGGGTCGGCGTAGTGAGTGGAAACCAGGTCCAGCTCGCGCGCCTTTTCGTTCATCCGATCGACGAAGCCCTCCGAGCCGAACGGCGAGACGCGCGCCAGCGCCCGCGCCGCGGCATTGTCGGACCCGACGAGCAGCAGGTTCAGCAGATCCTCGATCGTGACCTTGTAGGCCGAGCGCAGGTAGGTGGTGGATGCGCGCGCCACGTCGCGGGCAGCCACGGTCACCTGCTCGCCGAGATCCATGTTGCTCTCGAGCACGACGAGCGCCGTCATCACCTTGGTGATGCTGGCAATGGAGCGTTCCGACTCGGCGTTGGACGACCAGAGCACCTCGCGCGTCACCGGGTTGTAGATGATCGCGGCCTCGGCGCGCACGTCCGGTACTTCCTCGCCGCTCTCGTCCACCCGGAATCGAGGCGTCTGCGCCTCGCGCGCCTCGCGGGCCCGCGCCGCGGCGCGGGCCCGCGCCAGGCGAGCCCGCCGGGCACGGGCCGCCGCGGCGCCTGATGTCGGGGTCGGGGTCTGGGCCTTGTCGCGGGCGGGGGTCGCGCTGGTCTGCTTCGCGGTGCGGGGGGCGGCCTTCTGAGGGGCGGCCTCGAGACCGGTCGGCACGACGCAACCGAGTACGGCCAGGAGGGCTACGATTGCACGGGTCAGCTGGCTCGAACCTCTACAGGCCATTGCGCCTCATCCGGTGGAACAAACAAATGCGTCTGACGCCCCGCGGCCCCGCGATCGACGGGATCCCCGTGTGTGAATTTTCGGCATTGTAACAGACTAACTTTAGAGCGCAAGGGAGTTCAGGGGGGTCAGCGGGGTGAAGTAGACTGGCGGGCCGGATGACCGATCTCCAGACGCACGAGTTCCGTTCCCTGCGTGACGCGGTGGCCGCCCGTGGCTGGTGGCGATCCCTTCTCACCCTGCTCGGCCTCCTGGCGTGGGCGGCGATCCTCACGGCCACACTCGTCTTGCTTCCCTATCCGGTGGTGTCCGTCGTGCCGTTGATGGTGCTGGTCGCCACCTTCGAGGTGATTCGTCCGCTGCACGTCGGCGCCGAGCGCATCGGGCGTTACCTGCAGGTGTTCCACGAAGGCCCCGCGACGGCCGGCCCGATCGCACCTCCCGCGTGGGAGCGCACGGCGATGGCCCTGGGCGCGGCCGTGCCTGGCGCGGCCGGGCACCCGCTGATGGCTCCGGTCTTCGCGCTGGCGACCCTCGTCAACCTGCTCGCCGTTCTGCTGCCGGGCCCCGTGCCG
>JADZBZ010000534.1 GCA_020851835.1 Acidobacteriota bacterium | reverse complement strand
CGACATCGAGGGCGCGCTGCAGCAGGTCATCGACGCGGCCTCGATCGATCAGGCGGCGATGCAGGCGGCCTCACAGGGCGACGCGGCCGCCGAGCGCCGTCTCTTCGCCCGCCTCGGTGAGGCCGCCGGCACAGCCAGGCCGGTGGTGTCGGCCACGCTCTACGGCACCGGGGCCACGCCACTGGCCTGGTCGGGCCGCCCGGTGGAACTACCCGACACCCGCGTCCTGGGGCCGGCCACGGTGTTTCTGGCGCCCGACTCCCAGGGGCTCCTGTTCATCCGGGTGCAGCCGCTCCAGGACGCGGCCGACCCCGCGCGGCGCACCGGCGCCATCGTGGTGCAGGCGGCCCTCGCCCGCGCAGACGAGGATGGGCTGTTCGGCGACTACGTGCTCCCGACGAGCCTGGCGCGCGTACGCGTGCGGCCGCGCTTTGAAGGCGGGGGTGATGCTGCGCCGGGCGAGTTCCTGATGCGCGCCCAGGCAGGCGATGTGCTCGCGTCGGTGAGCCTGCCCCCCGACTCGCTGGCGCGGGAGCGGGCGGCGTTTGGAGGACGCCTCCGCGCCGCGCTCCTCGGCCTCGGCGCCGGACTGCTCCTACTGGCGACCGGCCCCTTGCTCGACTGGCGGCGCCTCACGCGCCGGCGTCCGGTGGGTGTGTGCCTGACCCTGGCCGTTGCGGCCCTGCTGATCGGTGCCCGGTGGCTGGCCGGGCGGGCAATCGGCTCCGCCGGCCTCGCCGGCTCGCCGTTGCTCGAAGTCGGCGAGCGACAGCCCTGGTCGTGGGTTGCATCGTTTTTCTTCGCCTCGCCGCTGCACTTCCTGACGTCGAGCCTGACACTCGCGGGTCTGGTGGCGCTGACCTCGTCGAGCTTGGAGCTCTGGCGCCTGGCGCGCCGCCGACGGCCGCACGCGGTGGCCGACGGCGGCGCGGCACGTCTCACTCTCGCCGTCCTGATCCAGCTCGCCGCCAGCGCGGGCATGGCGGCGCTGCTGGTCGCGTACGGGGCGTTCATCCGCTTCGGCGTGGCGGGCGTGCCCACCGACATCCTGCACTTCGGACTGCGCCCGTGGGACTCGATGCGCCTCGCCATCCTCGTGGGCATCATCGCCCTCAATGCGGCAGTCGCCGCCGCCGCCGTCGTGCTGCTGCGGCTGGCCCTCGTGCCATGGGCGATGGCCGCGCTCCCGAACGGACTGCGCCGCGTCATCGGCTTCACCTGGCTGGCCGCTCCGGCTGCTGTAGCCGCTTCAGGGTCGATCGCGGCCTGGACACCCAGGGTTCCGACGCTGCTGGCGGCGCTCTTCGTCTGCGCGGTGGCCTGGCGCATCGGCCACATCCGCGCCGGCATGCGCAAGGCCTCGCAGGCAGCGCGCCTGCTGACCCTGGTGCTGGGGCTCCTCCTGCCGTCGCTCGCCTTCTACCCGCTGCTGGTGGACGCAGCCGGGCGAGCCCGACGCGATCTCATCGAGACACGCTTCGCGCCAGAGGTGCTGGAACAACGGCGCACGTTGCAGGCGCGCCTTGCCGAGGCACTGGCCGACATCGATCGCATGCCCGGCCTGGCCGACCTGATTCGGGCCTCGAATCCGGCCACGCAGGGCGCGCCGCCCGTCGACGCGGCCTTCCTCGTCTGGTCGCAGACCGAACTGGCCCGCCAGCGCCTCACCTCCAGCATCGAGCTCTACTCCGCCTCCGGCGGCATCGTCAGCCGGTTCGCGCTGAAATTGCCGGACATCGCCGGGGCACAGGCGGCCACCGACGTCGGCTGCGAGTGGGACATCTTCGAGGAGGTCTCGCCGTTCTTCGCCGAGGAGCGCCGCCTGCTGCACGCGGGCCGGGGTGTCTGCGTCACCGAGGCCGCCGGCCGCGTCCGGCGCGTCGGCGAGGTCGTGGTTCACCTGATGCTCGACTACGGCAACCTCTCGTTCGTGTCGGCACAGAGTCCTTACGTGGCAGTGCTGGGCGCAGGCGGCCCCCGACCCGACGATCGATCGGTACTGACGCCTGTCACCTTCACCGTGTACGGCTGGAGCCGGAAGGTCCTGTACGGCCCATCGTCAGGGGTCGCGGCGCTCGACGATGCCACCTTCGCGCGTGCCGTGGCCGGCCGCGAGCCCTTCTGGTCGACCATGCGCATCGAGGGTCGCGACTTCGAGGTGTACGTCCTGAACGACCGGGGCGGTATCTATGTGCTCGGCACGGAGACCGACACCGGCTTCGGGCACCTGATTGTGATGGCCGAGCTGGTGTCCCTGGCGTTGCTCACCTTCGTCTGCGGTGTGCTGGGCGGATTCGTCTACAGCACCGTCGCGGCACGGACGCCGACCTCCGGACGGGCGCTCCTCCGGGAGGTGCGCGCGAGCTTCTACCGCAAACTCTTCCTCGCGTTCGTGGCCGCGGCCGTCGGCCCCGTCGTGGCACTGGCGTTCGTGGCGCGCGCCTATTTCGCGTCGCTCATGTTCGCCGACATCGAAATGGAAGCTACGCGCACGGCCAACGTCGCCAGTCGCGTGGTCGAAGACTTCGGCTCGCTGCAGACGCGCGGGCTGGCCTCGCTCCCGGCCATCGACGACAACATCGTCGTGTGGCTGAGCCGCGTGGTTGCCCAGGACGTCAACGTGTTCGACGGGCCGCGGCTCCTGGCCTCGAGCGAGCGCAACCTGTTCGCGTCGGGCTTGCTCTCCACGCGGACGCCCGCCGAGGCTTACCAGGCCATCCTGCTCGAAGGGCGTCCCTCGTTCGTCGGACGTGAGACGGTGGGGACGGTCCAGTATCTCGTGGCGGCGGCGCCCGTGCGGGTGGAGATGCGCGAAGCCATCTTGATGGTGCCGCTGACGTCCCGGCAGCAGGAGATCGAGGGACAGATCGAAGAGCTCGACCGGCGGGTGCTGCTGTCGGCCCTCCTCTTCATCATGCTGGGCGCCGGCATCGGCTACTCGATGGCCGAGCGCATTGCCGACCCGGTGAACCGCCTGATGCGCGCCACGCAGCGCATCGCGCACGGCGATCTCGATGCGCGGGTGGTGTCGACGTCCACCGACGAGTTGCGCCGCCTGGTGGAGGCCTTCAACCGGATGGCCGAGGACCTGCGCCGCCAGCGGGCCGAACTGGAGCGCACGAACCGTCTGGCCGCCTGGGCCGACATGGCGCGGCAGGTTGCCCACGACATCAAGAACCCGCTGACGCCGATTCAGCTCAACGCCGAGCACCTGCTCCGCGTGCACGCCGACCGCGGGCGGCCGCTCGGCTCGCTGGTGGACGACTGCGTCGCCAACATTCTCGGTCAGGTGCGCCTGCTGCGGCAGATCTCGTCGGAGTTCTCCAGCTTCGCCTCGTCGCCGCAGGCCCGGCCGGCACCGGTCGACCTCGGCGGGCTCATTCACGAGATTCTGGAGCCTTACCGCGCGGGCCTGGCCGGGCGCGTGTCGTTCGACGTGGACCTGCCCGTCGCGCTGCCGGCGGCGCGGATCGACCGGCTGCTGATCAGCCGGGCCTTCACCAACGTCATCGAAAACGCGCTGCACGCGATGCCCAACGGTGGCCGCCTGCTGTTCTCCAGTCCTCCCACGCCCGCACGCGGCGAGGTGGCCCTGGATATCACCGACACCGGCGTGGGCATGGACCACGAGGCGGTGGCACGGATCTTCGAGCCGTACTTCTCCACCAAGGCGACCGGGACGGGCCTGGGCCTGACGATCGCCAAGCGCAACGTCGAAGCGACCGGGGGCCGCATCAGCGTGAGATCGGTTCCCGGCGCCGGCACCACGGTGACGATGATATTTCCAGAAGCCGCCCGGTCCGAGCCGGGCTAGTCGGGAGCCGTCGCGTGGCGGTGCGCCCTGAGGCGCGACATGGCGAACCCGACGAACGCTGACGCCAGGTAGGCATACGCCATCAGCAGCAGCACTTCGTGGGGGCGGCTGGCGACGGCGGCAATCAGCGCGGCCATGGCGATGAGCCCCCGGTAGCTCCTCTTGATGCCGAGGTCGATGCTCTTGAAGCTGCGGAAGCGGATGGTGCTGACCATGAGCAGCGCCGGTACGAGTACGACGGCCAGCGCCGGCAACGCCTGCTGAAACGTGTGCATCCCTTCAGGGAAGTAGAACACCGTGGCTGCCGGTACGGCCGCGGCGGCCGGGCTCGGCATCCCGACGAAGTAGCGCTTGTCGGTGTGGGTCTGGATGTTGAAGCGCGCGAGGCGGAGTGCGGCGGCCGTGACGAACAGGAATCCCACGGCCCAACCCAGGCGGCCAAGCGGCACCAGCCCCCACTGGAACGCGAGAATGGCCGGCGCCATGCCGAACGAGATGAGGTCGGCCAGTGAGTCGAGCTGTACGCCGAACTCGCTGGTCGTGCCCGTCATGCGCGCGATGCGACCGTCGAGCATGTCGAGCACGACGGCAATGCCGATGAACGGTGCGGCGGTGGGCAGGTCGCCGCGTATGGCGTAGATCACGCACGCCCAGCCACAGAAGAGGTTGGCGAGGGTGAACAGGCTCGGCAGCAGCGACACGCCGCGCCGCAGGCCCCGCCCTTCGGCGGGGCGCTTCACCGAATGGAGCCGCGGGTGGTGCTGGGATCCGTGCTGGGCCATGGCGGTGTCAGGATAACCGGGCCAGCACCGTCTCGCCAGCGACGACCCGATCGCCGGGTTGGACCAGCACCTGGGCCCCCGGAGGGACGAACAGGTCGATGCGGGACCCGAACTTCATGACGCCGAAGCGTTGCCCCCGTGACACCGTGTCGCCCGGCTTCAGCCGGCACACGATACGGCGCGCGAGCACGCCGACGATCTGGCGGCACACCACCTTGCGTCCTTCGCGCTCGAACCACACCTCGGTCCATTCGTTGAGGTGACCCGCCTCGAGCTTGTAGGCCGGAAGAAACGATCCGGCGTGGTACTCGACGTGGGTCACGGCCCCTTCGATCGGCGTGCGGTTGACGTGCACGTCGAGGGGCGACAGAAAGATGCTGATCTGCCGCCAGTCGCCCTCAGGGGCACCAGGGCCCGGCATGCCCCCCGCGACCATCACCCGTCCGTCGGCCGGTGAGACCACGAGGTCTGGGGCGGAAGGCACAGTCCGGCCCGGGTCCCGAAAGAAGAACACGAAGAAGGCGGCCAGCACGAGGAACGGCACCGACCAGGCCCTCCCCCCGCCCCAGCCGGCGAGGAGCGCGAGGGCGAGCGCGACAAGGACGAACGGCAGGCCGGCACGGTCGATGAGCATCGAGGCTCGATCATAGGCGAAGACAGCGTCCGGGCGGGCGGGGCGTCGACATTCGCAGACAGGAGCGGACACTTGCGTACAAGAAGAGGGCCACCCTGGCGGGGTGGCCCAGAGGCGATGGCGCGGCCCGGCTTCAGGCCGGGACGGTTGCCTGTGACTGACCGGCGCGGTAGTCGCGCAAAATCGCCTCCATGCGATCTTTGAGGTGGAGCTTGCGCTTCTTTAGGGTGATTTCTTCGAGCTGTTCGTCGTCGGAGAGGTAATGCTTGGTTTCGAGCGCAACCAGGCGTTCGTCGAGTTCCTGGTGCTGGGAGGCCAACTGGCGAAACTCGCCGTTGGTCTCGAGGAGCAGGTCCTTCACATCCTGTACCTCAGCCATCGGGGCTGCCTCCTTCCGGGCCAAAGCGTTCGGGACGCTCGCCCTATGCGCGCACT
>JADZBZ010000533.1 GCA_020851835.1 Acidobacteriota bacterium | reverse complement strand
TCACCTGAATCGCCGGGCCGGTCACGAAGTTCATCTTCATCAGCTCTTCGAACTTGTCCTGCGCCAGTCGCACGGCCGTGGTGCTGTGGCGCCCGAGCTGGTGCATCCGCACGCTCACCGCCAGCAGTTCGGCCAGCGCGACGAGCGCCACCGTCAGGATGGCGGCGGCAATCAGGGCTTCTATGAGGGTGAAGCCGCGCTCGTCACGAAGCGGGCGAGGCGACGCGGCCCGTTGCCGTGACCACCAGCGTGCGCGTGAACGATCCATAGGTTACCGAGAGGCTCTGGGGCATGGGCCCGCCATCGACGGCGGAAATCTGGCCGCGGCCGTTGATCTCGAGCGCGGACGGCGGCTCGTCGCCAAGCGACACGGCCGAGGGCAGGTAGACGGGCAGGCCGTCGTTGGGCTGACGGGAGGTGCAGCGGTCCACGGCTTCGTCGGTTACCGGCACTCCGGTGACGACCAGGTAGCGGATGGCGCCGTCCGGGCAGTCGAACACCACCCGGAACGTGGTGTTTCGAGAAATGGCGGCCAGGCGGGCCTCGCGGATCTGGGCGGCGAGCAGTTCCGAGCTGGTGAACACGCGATTGCGGCCCAGCGCGTTGTTGAGCGCCGGAACCGACACCGCCGCCGCCACCCCGATGACGCCCACGACGAAGAGCAGTTCGAGGTAGGTGAATCCGCGTGCGCCGTGGATTGCACGAAATTGCATGGTAACCGCCGATCCCGCTCGCTCGAGCGGCACCGGCAGTCACCCACTCTAATCCAACTGACGGGGTTTGTGGTCGCCTCCGTCAGGGCGGCCGCCGGCTACTGCGTCGGCCTCAGGATCTGACGGAACGTCAGGGTGTTGAGGTCGCGGAACATGGGCGTCCGCGGCGGCAGCAGAATGGGCGTCAGGAAGTCGGTGTCGAAGTTGTAGCCGCGGCCGGGCGGACCGTAGACGATGTCACAGCACTTGTAGGTGCCCACGGCCTGTCGGCTGGTGTAGAAGCTGATGAGCGAGCCGCGGTAGTTCAGCGTGGCGCCGCCCCAGTTCTCGATGTAGCGGATGAAGTTGTGCGCGCCGCCGTCGGTGCCGAAGTCGGTGTGGTCGTTGCCGTTGTTCGTCGGTCGGGTGAAGCTCTCACCCTTCCCGGCAATGATGGCCACCCGGTACCAGGTGGTCGAGGCCTCGCGCGCGTTGTACCTGCCGTTCGCGTCCACGTTCGTGAAGTTCGCGGTGCCGGCGTTGTGCGGGTTGACGAACGAGCGGATGTCGTTCCATCCGTTCGACAGGAACGTCACCGAATCGGCAATAACCGCCGCCGATACATGGTCCACCGCCGGCACGGTGCCGAAACCCACGCCACCCGCACACGCCGGGGCGAAGTTGTTGCCCTGGTTCGGCGAGGCGTTGGTGCAGGCGTTGTAGTTCCCCTCGACGTACACCGGGTTCTCGGCGGCCACCGTCAGACCCTGAGTGCCGTTCGCGGGGAGGTTTCCCCGCCCGCCGTTCACCAGTTTCAGCGCCCGGCGGAAGAAGAAGGCCCGATTCACGCGCGCGACGTTGCGATCGATCGGCGTCTGGTAGAGGTTGTAGACATTGTTTGCCGGCGTGCGGTTGTTCGGCGCCGCCACAAACGACGACACCATGGCGCCCGGCCCACCGGCTGGCGGCACCGTGAAGCCGGCAGCCGTCAGTCGCGGGCTGCCTCCGTAAACGTCCGGCACACCGTTGTTGTTGACGTCCTCGGCGAAGCGGTTGTTGCCCTCCGCGTCCACGAAGGGGCCGTCGAGCACGCCGTTGGGCACGCTCGTCGCGCTGCCGGGGTTGATGTTGTCCTCGAAGCCGAACTCGCCCGTCTCGAGGTCGTCGTTGTACAGGAAACCACCGTTCGGCAGACCGCCGGCGGAGTAGTTCAGCTCCACCGCCGCGTCGGCGCCCAGGTCACGGTTGGCCCGCCGGTCCGAGAAGTAGACCACGAAGCCCGTGATGTCCATCGGACACGTGCCGCCGCCGCCGCCGTTGATACAGCCGGCGTTGTTACTCCCGATTTCGCCGCGCTGCCAGCGCCGGAGGTTCGCGACGTCCAGTTCCACGTAGTGCATCACGCCGCCCCAGTACAACCGCTGCTGGTTGGCGAACACGTTCGGGGGCAGGTTGCTGCCGGGCGCCTGTGGCCGCGCGCCCTGGTCGTCTCGGAGCATGCCCTCCCGCGCGTCGTAGAGCACGTTGGGCCAGAAGTTCTGCGCGCTCGCGTTGAGGTTGGCCAGATTGGGCAACTGGCCCGCGCCGTACACCGCCTGGCATCCGTTGGCGTTGTTCACATTGTCGGCGAGGCGCTGGAGGCGGATGATGGCGTTGGGATGCGGATCCCCACAGTTGTTGTTGAGGTTTGTCTGGTCGATCGTGCCGTTGGACAGGCGCTTGCCGGTGAATCCCAGGCTGAGGATCTCCTGGGTGAGGTCGGTCCAGTTGCCATCGCGGTCCTGACGGTTGATGAGGATGTAGCCGTCGATACTCGGCGTCGACACCGTCCGGAAGCCGAGGTCGCGGTTGGCCGTCGACGAGACCGGCGAGGTGGCGAACACCTGCGGGACTCCGGCCGCGGGAATCACGCTATTGGCCACGCCGGCCGGCACGAACGCGCTGGCGAGCCGCACCGGCACGCCAACCGCGCCGGGCAGGGCCGCGGCCGTGAGGTCCGCGGCCTGATCCGACAGCAGGATGCGCAGCGTGGCCATGTTGTAGAAGCGCTGGCGGCCGATGGCGCTGGTTACCAGCTCCGCCGCCGGCGGACGACGCACGAGGTCCACGGGCGAGGCGCCGTCGGCCACGATTGGCAGGTCGAGCCGCCGCGCGCCCGTGCGCCCGCTGCGCAGCCAGCCGCTGGACGTGCCCACCGACACGTTGGTCCACGTGGGCTCGTTGGGCGCCGACCCGAGCGAGTCGACGACACTGCCCTGGTTGTTGGCCAGCGTGAAACACGAGGCGTTGGCCGCGGCCGGCGCCGCCGGGCATCCGGCGGCCCTCGCGATGCGCACCGTGCCGTTGTGCGAGACCACACCGTTCGAGAGCCGGTTCCTGACAATTTCACCCACCGCGGTGACGCGGTCCTGCAGCGTCAGGGTGGCGTTGTTGTCCTGCTTGAGGAACAGGTTTTGATTGGTGTGCACCTTGCCGCCGAATGCGAAGTTCGGGCCGGCGAAGAAGCTGAGGTTGTTCTCCGAGAACAACCCGAACTGGAACACCGGGATGGCGATGGTCTGCATCTCGCGCCGCATGCGGACCTCGGCGTTGCCAATGGTGCGGGCGGTCACCTCGATGTCGTAGGGCGTGATGAGGCCGATCAGGCCCTGAAAGGGGCCGGCGCCAATCAGTGACCCGCCGGGGTCTGCCACGGTGGGGTTGCCGTTGACGTCGGGCGTAAACCCGATGCGGTAGCCGGACGCACCGTTGGGGCGGACGTAGGTGATGCCCGGAATGGTCGGCTCGCCGCCGGCCGTGGTCAGCGCGGCCAACTGGGCGCCGGTCGGGCTGAAGTTGCCGGCGAAGACCTGGCCCAGGTCGGCGGTGAGCTTCTCGACCCCGGCGTGCGCCGCGGCGTAGGCCTGCGTCTGATCGCGCTCGATGCCTCCGGCCGCCTGGTCGGCGTTCACCATCACGAGAAAGCCGGCCAGCATGGCCGACATCATCGTCATCACCAGGAGCGCGGCGATGAGCGCCACGCCCCGTTCGTTCTGCAGGCGATTCATGACGT
This sequence comes from Acidobacteriota bacterium, assembly GCA_020851835.1. Classification (GTDB taxonomy): domain Bacteria; phylum Acidobacteriota; class Vicinamibacteria; order Vicinamibacterales; family UBA2999; genus VFZN01. Next base: position 2,371 of record JADZBZ010000533.1, on the reverse strand, counting down.
CAACTCCCTAGCGGTAGCGGTCCACGAAAGCCATGCTGCGCAGGCTCACCTGGCCGAAGAGCGTGTTCTGCGACTGCTGCCCGTGCTCGAGCGGACCATTCGCGTACGGATCGGTAGCCGTCATCGACAGCACCACGTTCACCTTGCGGATCTGGTTCTCGGAGCAGGGGTCCGGACTGCACGCGCCCGCTCCCGACAGGTCGTCGCCGTCCATGCGCACCGAGGTCGGATTGTTCAACTGGTCGGCGATGTCGTAGTTGAGGCGGAAAGCCTCCACGCCCATGCCGACGGCGTTGGGTGCCTGACCGCCGATTTGCCGGACGATGCGCGGCACCCGGGGATCGGTGTGGGCGTCCACGAAGTAAGTGACCATCCGGATGCGCGTGGCCCGCGTCTGCGCTCCCGGCTGATCGCGAAGCTGGTTGATGGTGCCCAGCATGTTGAGGCCTGCGTCGAACTGGTTGATGCCGAGCGGGTCGCCGGTGCCCGTGCCGAAGGTGACCTGCTGTCCGGCCACGTTGGTGACCTGCATCAGTACGGTCATCACGCCGCGTTCGAGCATCAGCAGATCGCCGTTCCGCAGGTTGTCGCCGGCAACGTCCGGGTCGTCGGAGATGTTCACCGCGTTGTCGATGGTGGCCGTGCTGCCATCGGCGCTGATGGCGGTGACGCTGACGCCGCCGAACTGGTTGTCGGCGGCCAGTTCCGTGATGACGTCCGTACACTCCCCGTTGAGCGCGTCGCCGAGGCCAGCCCCGACGGTTACGGCCGGAATGGACGCGTCCAGCGGGAAGGTCCCCACACCAGGGCAGGCCCCCGACGCCGCGGGCCCCGGTCGATCGATGGCCGTGGCCCCGGGTCCATTCGGAATGCCCACGCGCCGCCCAACCGGCAGACCCTGTCCCACCTGCAACAGGTCGCGCTGCATCAGGTCCATGGCCGCCCGCAGGTGACTGTTCATGTCGAGCATGTGCTTGGCGGCCGCGGTCGAGTTCATCGCACTGGTCATGATCTGTGTCGTCCCGGCGAGGACGACCAGCATGATGGTCATGGCCACGAGCAGTTCGAGCAGCGTGAAACCGGCGTCGGAGGGTCGGCGCGCACTCATGAGAACCTCGAGATGAGCGTCGTCAGGCGGTATTCGCGCCGGCGCTCGCCAAACGCGTTGTTGGCGTTGTAGCGAATGGTCACGTTGATCTGGCGCAGGTCGGGATTCCCATCGACGTCGCAGATGTCTATCTGTCGCGTGTAGCCCTCGAGCGGCACGTCGTCGGCCGTACCCATCAGGTTGTCCGGGCCCGGTGTGGCTTCGACCCCGTCATCGTCGGCGGTGTTGACCAGGCCGTCGGGGCCGGCCGCCAGCATGTCGTGCTCGCCGGCGAGGAACTCGCCGCCACCGGTGCCCGTCGTGCCCACCGGGCACACGGCCGGCGCGGCGGCGTTGCGGATGGCGGCCCAGAGGATGGTGTGGGTGTCGCGCGCGGTGTGCACGCTCTCGATGGCTTCGCGAGCCTTCTCGCGCGCCACGAGCGCGGGCGTCGAAGTGGTGGCGATGTTGAGACCCGCGTAGAGAGCCTGGGCGAGGGCCAGCATGGCCACGGCCAGCAGGAAAAGAGCGATGAGCGCCTCGAACAGCGAGAAGCCCCGCTCCGACGATAGGCCGGATGTGGTAGTCGTCATTTGGTCCAGTTCGCGCCGTTCCAGCGCCACCGCTCGATGCTGGCCGTGGCGCCGAGCACGGTTACGGCCGTGGCCGACAGCGGGTCGCCTTCGATGCCGAGCGAGATCGTGGCGTTCACGGGGTTGTTGCCGGCGTCGATGAAGGCGCCTTCGCTCGAGAACATCGTCGGCGCCGTGCCGCCCACCGCCACTTCGGTTGCGTTGCCGAACAGGTTCGGCGTGTCGGGAACGCCGGGGAACAGGCGGTAGCCGATGCGGCCTTCGAAGGTCATCGTCTCGAGCACGGTCGGCGCCGGGGTGGCGGCAGGCGGGTCGGGCACGGCCCGTTGCGCGCTCTGCACCTGGTTGGGCGCGATGAAGCGGATTTCGATGTCGCGGCGCCGCGCCACGGCCATCTCGCGGTGGCGCTTCAGAAACCCGTCGAGCTGCTGAGCCCCGGTTTCGCCGCGCGTCATGCGCACGAGGGTGGTCGTGACACCGACTCCCACCCCCGCCAGAATGGCGATGATGGCGACGGTGATGAGAATCTCGATGAGCGTGAAACCCCGGTCGTTGCGCATGGTCTGGCGTCTACGCCAGCCCGTGCTTGAGCAAGACTCGGGCCCATTCCAGGAGGGTCCCTGAAACCACGTCAATATAGGACTTTGTGGTCTTTCAAGAAACTTCTAATGCCACTGTGTGTACGTAAATA
>JADZBZ010000532.1 GCA_020851835.1 Acidobacteriota bacterium | reverse complement strand
GTCGAGCGCCGCGAAGGCGGCGGTCACACGCGACGCGGGCAGCGATGGCAGGTCCGATCCCACCAGCACCACGCGGTCGGCTCCCGCCGCGAAGAGCGCCTCCATCGCCGCGTGCATCCGGTGCCCGAGCTCGCCCTCCCCCTGTGCCGCTACCATTACGCTGGGGCTCAAGCCCCGGCGCTCCGGGTTCGGTGGCCGGTGCACCATCGCCGCCACCTCGGCCTGCGCCTCCGGCGGCGTGACGAACACCGTGCAGGCCTCGCCCGTCGACGCCACCACCTCGAGCGTGTCGGCCAGTAGCGCCGCCCTCAACGCGCGGGCACGGGCGTCCGGAAGCTCCGCCGTGAGGCGCGTCTTGCCCCTGGCCGACGGCGCCCGGGCCAGCACCGCGACGTGCCGCACTCAGGCCTCGCGCCGCACGGGCACCGGCGCAGAGGCCGCAGCGCGGCGCACGCGGTGCACCACGCGCGCGGCGAGCAGCACGCCGACAATGCCCGCATAGAAGAGTGGATCGGTGGTATCGAGCTTCACCTTCCAGAAGTAGTGCAGCACGGCGGCCAGCGCGGTGATGTACACGAGCCGGTGCAGCAGGTTCCACCGTCGCCCGCCGAGCCGGCGGATCCACCCCTGCGTGGAGGTGACCGCGAGCGGAATCATCAGCACGAAGGCCGTGAACCCCGCCGTGATGTACGGCCGCTTCACCACATCGTCCCAGAGGCCCGTGAACTGCAGCGACTGGTCGAGAACGAAGTAGGTCATGAAATGGAGCGTGCCGTAGAAGGACGCGAACAGGCCGATCATCCGCCGGAAGCGCGTCAGCGGGTTGAAGCCGCTCACCCACCTCAGCGGCGTCAGCGCAATCGTAATGACGATGAAGCGCAGCGTCCAGATGCCCGTGTGGTTCGTGATGGTCTCGACGGGGTTGACGCCCAGGTCACCAAAGAAGGCGTTGTAGACCAGCCAGAGAAAGGGCTCGAGCGCAAGGACGAAGACGATCGGCTTGACGATGCGGCGGACGTGGGTGGGGCTCACGGAATTGAGGGATTGAAGATCACCAATCGCTCAATAGAACTTCCTCAAGTCCATCCCCGCGTACAGCGAGGCCACCTGGTCCGCGTAACCGTTGAACGGCAGCGTGCGGCGCTTGAAGAACTCGCCGATGCGGCGTTCGCTGGCCTGCGACCAGCGCGGGTGATCCACGGCCGGGTTCACGTTGGCGAAGAATCCGTACTCGTCGGCCCGCACCCGCTGCCAGGTATTGCGCGGCTGACTCTCGTCGAAGCTCACGCGGACGATGGACTTGATGCCCTTGAAACCGTACTTCCACGGCACGACGAGGCGGATGGGCGCGCCGTTCTGGTTCGGCAGCACTTCGCCGTAGAGTCCCACGGCGAGGATGGCGAGTGGGTGCACCGCCTCGTCCATGCGCAACCCCTCCACATAGGGCCAGGGCAGCGCCGGCTCGGTCTGCCCGGGCATCTGTCTGGTGTCCACCAGTGTCGTGAACCGTACGAACCGTGCCTTGGACGTCGGCTCGAAGCGCTTGACGAAGTCGGCCAGCGGAAAGCCCACCCACGGAATCACCATGGACCACGCCTCGACGCAGCGCAAACGGTAGATGCGCTCCTCGAGCGGGAACCACTTCATGATGTCTTCCACGTGGTAGGTGCCCGGCTTGCCGCACTGCCCTTCCACCACCACGCTCCACGGGCGGGGCTTCAGGGATCCCGCGTAGCGCGCCGGGTCGCCCTTGTCGAGACCGAACTCGTAGAAGTTGTTGTAGGTAGTGACGTCCCGGTACGAGTTCAGCTTCTCGTCGGTGCTCAACGGGCTCTTCTGGAGGCCTGTGAGCTTCTGCGCGTCCGGGTTCTGCGCAAGCGCGGTGGCCGTCCCGTCGAACAGCGGAGCGGTGGCGCCAGCCGCCGCGGCCACGGCCGCGGAGCCGGCCGCCTGCAGGAACTCGCGCCGGCGCACGTACCACGACCGCGGGGTGACGTCAGACTCGCGAAGATCGGGGGCCTTCTTGAGCAACATCGGGGACCTCTCTCAGTCGGCTACCGGCACCCCGCGGCGGTATGCCGTCAACGACGGCCAGCCGCCGCTTTCACGGTTTCATAACGCCGAGCTAACGTTTCTGGCGCCACGCCCACATAGTACAACGCCAACAGCGCGACGTTTCTTCGGCTGCGGCGCCACCAGCCCTCGCGCTCCCAGCGGTCGGCCGCGGTCGGCAGGCGTTCGGTTAGATGCCGGCCTCGTGCGATTCGCTTCAGCCGGCCCACCAGCTCGACGTCTTCCATCAAGGGGATCGCTGCAAAACCCCCAATCCGTGTAAACACCTCGGCACGGACGAAAATTCCCTGGTCGCCGTACGGCAGGTCGAACAGCCGCACGCGGAGGGCCACGCCGCGCTCCCAGACCCTGGCCTGCCAGGCAGGCGAATCGAGCGCGAAGCGGAACGCCCCCCACAGCGCACGCGGGTCGGCATCGAGTGCGCGCAAGGCCGGCACCACGGCGGCCGGCGGCCGCGAGTCGGCGTGGACGAACCAGAGCCATCGGCCGATCGCCGCCTGCGCTCCGAGGTTCTGCTGGGGCCCCCGCCCGGGAGGGCCCCACATCCACGTGACGTCAGCACGGCGGGCTTCAAGCGCCACCCATCGCTCGTCACGGTCGCCGGTTGCCGCTACGATGAGCTGGACCTCGGCCTGCGGCGGCAGCGCGTCCAGCAGGCGTTCGAGCGGCGCAGTGTCGCCGCGGACGGGAATGACGATGGAGACCAGGACGCCGGGCACAACCGATTCCCTTGTACCTCACTCGGTGCTCGCCGCGGCGGTCCACGAACTGCGCGGGCCGCTGGGGGTCGCCCGCGGCTACCTGCGCCTGCTGGAGAAGCGGGGCAACGACGACACCCGCGCGCAAAAGGCGGTAGAGGAAGCCGGCCACGCCGCCGAGCGCATGACGCTCCTGCTCGACCAGCTCAGCGACTACACCCGGCTGGCCTCCGGCGAGTCCCGCCTCCATACCGAGCTCACTCCGCTCCGCGACGTCCTGGAAGCGGCCGCGGGCCGCGTTCCTCGCCCGTCCCCGGCCGGGGTCGAGATCGCCGTTGGCGTGTCTCCGGATATCGCAATCCCGCTGGATCGGGCACGACTCGCCGATGCCTTCGCCGCGCTGGCAGCAGCCGTGGCCCGAGCGCAAACCACGGGCGGCACGGTCATCCTGGCCATCGTCGGGGCGAACGAACCGGAAGGGCCAGCCATCGTCGTGGCGCCCTTCGCCGATGTCGACAGCAGGGCGCCGGAGCGAGCGCCGCGGCTCGACCGGTCGGGCGCCGGGCTGACCCTGGCACTGGCCGAGCTGACCGTCCGGCGGCACGGCGGCGCCCTGGCGGAACGATGGATCGACGACTCCTGGGCAGGATACGTCGTGCGGGTCGCAATCGGCCTTTGACAGTGCCGTTACAGCTGAGTATCCTCTCTGAGCGTGAGCGAGGCGTCGGTCTGGCGCAACGACCTTGGTTCCGTCCGCATGACTCCACGAGGCACTGAATGAGCAATCAAAATCTCCCGAAGGATCCATCACGCCGCGAGGCAATGAAGACGGCACTGAAAGCGGGCGCGTATGCGGCGCCCGTCATCCTGGCCGCGAGCGTGCCGAGCCGGGTCAGCGCCCAGGTATCGGGCCCAACCGGTACCCTGACCGGCCTGGTCACGAACGCGCAGACCGCGGCGCCTATTGCGGGCGCGACGGTTTCGGTCAATGGCGTCACCGGCACGACCGACGCAAACGGCGTCTACACCATCGCCAACGCACCGGCCGGCAACCGCACGGTCAACACCAGTGCCACCGGGTTCTCCCCGCGCACCGACACCGTGAACATCGTGGCGGGCAGTTCCACCACGTTCAACACCTCTCTCGTGCCCACCTCGGTCGGCGCCGGCATCACCATCGTTCTCACCTGGGGCGCGCAGCCGAGCGACCTCGACTCGCACCTCGTGGGCCCGGACGGCAGCAGTGGCCGCTTCCACTGCTACTACGGCGACGAAAATCCCGTGCCGTTCGTGAGCCTCGACGTCGACGATACATCGGCTTTCGGCCCTGAGACGATCACGGTCTCGCAGGTCTCGGGCAGCTACATCCCGG
>JADZBZ010000531.1 GCA_020851835.1 Acidobacteriota bacterium | reverse complement strand
TCGATGCCCGCCGCCTTCAGGCCACGCATGAACACGCTGTAGGTGAGGCCGTGCTCGCGGGCGGCGGCGTTGATGCGGACGATCCAGAGGCTGCGGAAGTCGCGCTTCTTGCGCTTCCGACCGACGTAGGCGTAGACCCCCGCCTTTTCGGCGGCCTCCCGCATGAACTTGTAGAGCTTGCTCTTGTTCTGGAAGTAGCCCTTCGTGAGCTTCGAGAGCTTCTTGCGCTTCTGACGACGGACGACTCCACGCTTGACGCGAGGCATGCTGACTCCTGTTGCGACATGGGGGCCCGCCGAGGCGGAACTTCGGCTGCGATCGTCGAATCGCAACCAGGTGCATCGTGCCGCAGCGGAAAAGCCCCATGACGCGGGCCGCGGCGCACCTAAAGCCTAGAGCCTACTTGTAAGGCAACATCCGCCGCAGCTTCGGCGCGTCGGCGTCCGAGACCACTTCGGTCCCCCGCATCTGGCGCTTTCGCTTCGTGGCCTTGCTGGTGAGAATGTGGCGCTTGAACGCCGAGGCCCGGGTGATCTTTCCGGTGCCGGTCTTCTTGAACCGCTTGGCGGCTCCGCGATGGGTCTTCAGCTTCATGATCGATCTCTACGCTCGTTGGTCTGAGGTTGGCGCCTGCTCAACCTATCCTCGCGCCTCGCTGGCCTCGACCCGGGCCGGCCGCTTCTGCGCCGCGCCCTTCTTGCCGGTGAGGATGGTGTGCATCTGGTTGCCTTCCTGCCGCGGCATCGTCTCGGGCTGGGCCACCTCGGTCAGTTCCTCGATCAGGCGCATCAGGATGCGATGCCCGATCTCGGGGTGTGCCATCTCGCGGCCGCGGAAGAACACGGTCGCCTTCACCTTGTCGCCTTCGCCCAGGAAGCGCTCGATGTGCTTCTTCTTGAACTGATAGTCGTGCTCGTCCACCTTGGGACGGAACTTGATCTCCTTGACCTCGATCACCTTCTGGTGCTTCTTCGCCTCGCGCGTCCGCTTCTGCTCCTGATACTGGTACTTGCCGTAATCCATGATCCGGCAGACCGGCGGCACCGCGGTGGGCGAGATTTCGACCAGGTCCAGCCCCTTCTGCCGGGCGATGGTCAGGGCCTGCGGCGGGGGCATGATACCCAGCTGCTCCCCGGCGTCGTCGATGACCCGGATTTCGCGCACGCGAATGCGCTCGTTGATGCGGAGCCGGTCGTCCCGGCGGCCCGTGCGGTTACGATCGAAGGCGATAGCGGTCCTCCATGGCCAAAGGGTGCTAGGATAGCTGTTTAGTGGCGACTTCGGCAAGCGCGTCGGCCACGAAGCGGTCCAGGGCCCTCGGGCCCAGGTCGCCTTTCGAGCGGCTGCGGACGGCGACCGTGCGTTCCGCCGCCTCCCGGTCCCCAACCACCAGCATGTAGGGCAGCTTCTGGAGCTGCGCCTCCCGAATCTTCAGATTCACCTTCTCCTGGCGGTCGTCCACCTCGGCCCTCAGGCCCGCCCCGTCGAGGGCCGCGCAGACCTCGCGCGCGTAATCCAGGTGCCGATCGGCAATCGGCAGCACCGAGACCTGGACCGGCGCCAACCAGAGGGGAAACGCACCGGCGAAGTGCTCGATCAGGATCGCGATGAAACGCTCGAAGCTTCCGAAGATGGCCCGGTGGATCACCACCGGCCGGTGCTCGGCGTTGTCGGCGCCGACGTACTTCAGGTGAAAGCGCTCCGGGGCCACGTAATCCAGTTGGATCGTGCCGCACTGCCACTTCCGCCCGAGGGCATCGGTGATGTCGAAGTCGATTTTGGGGCCGTAGAAGGCGCCGTCCCCGGCGTTCACCGTGTAGGGCTGCCCGGCCTTCTCCAGGGCTTCCTCGAGAGCAGCTTCGGCGTGATCCCACGTGGCCACGTCCCCGATGAACTTGTCTGGCCTGGTCGAGAGCTTCGCGTCGTAGGCGAGGCCGAAATCCTCGTAGATGCCCTGGGTGAGCCGGAGCAGGGCTTCGACCTCGCCGGCGATCTGCGATTCCATGAGGAAGCAGTGCCCGTCGTCCTGCGAAAACTGCCGCACGCGCGTCAGGCCGCCGAGCACACCCGAGGCTTCGTTGCGGTGCAACGGCGTCTGTTCGTGGAACCGGATCGGCATTTCCTTGTAGCTGTGCTTCTCGCTTCCATACAGAAGGTAATGCCCGGGGCAGTTCATCGCCTTCAGGCCCATCTCATCCCCGTCGGCCGATTCGACCAGGAACATGTTCTCGCGGTAGTGCGACCAGTGGCCCGACAGCTCCCACAACGCCTTGTTGTAGACGATGGGCGTCTTGACCTCCTGGTACCCGGCCGGAATCAGCCTGCCGCGCATGTAGTCGGCCAGCGTGTTGTACAGAGTCGTCCCCTTGCCGGTCCAGAAGCCGGCGCCCGGCGCCCAGGGATGGAACGTGAACAGGCCGAGCTCCTTGCCCACCTTCCGGTGGTCGCGCTTCTTCGCCTCCTCGAGCCGGGCCAGGTGCTCGTCGAGTTCCTTCTGGCTGAAGAAGGCCGTACCGTACACGCGCTGCATCGGCTGGTTCTTCGCGTCGCCCTTCCAGTAGGCGTTCGAGGTCGTCGTCAGCTTGAAGGCCTTGAGCTTGCCCGTCCTCGGCACGTGCGGCCCGACGCAGAAGTCCACGAACGTCTCGCGGTCCTTGATGGTGTAGCAGGACACCGTGCGCTGTCCGGCCGTCTTCTCTTCGATGAGCTGCACCTTGAGCGGCTCGCCCCGTTCGCGGAAGAAGGCCATGGCCTCGTCGCGGGGCCACATCTGGCGCTCGAAGACGTAGTCGCTCGCCGCCAGTTCCCGCATCTTGGCCTCGATGGCCTCGAGATCCTCGGGCACGAACGGCCGCTCGACGACGAAGTCGTAGAAGAAGCCCTCGTCGGTGGGCGGACCGATGCCGCACTGGGTGCGCGGGAAGAGCGCGGTGACGGCCGCCGCCAGCAGGTGCGCCGTCGAGTGCCGGTACAGCTCCAGCGCCTCGGGGTTCTTGTTCGTGACGATCCGGACGGCCGCGTCGGTGTCGAGCGGAAACGTGAGGTCGACCATCCGGTCGTTCACCCACGCGGCCAGGGCGGCGTCGGCCAGCCGCGGCGAGATCGCCGCGGCGATCTCGCCGACGGGCGTACCGGCGTCCACCGGCCGGGTGGAGCCATCAGGAAGGGTAATCGTGATCTGACGCATGGGGCTTGGGGCGGTACGGCTCGGAGGCGAAACGAGTGGTAGGCACGGGCAGACTCGAACTGCCGACCTCCTGCGTGTCAAGCAGGCGCTCTAACCAAACTGAGCTACGCGCCTATGGCCGTTCACCGCACGTCGCGACGGAGCCTCAAGTATAGCAGCAGCGCGCCTACGCCGCCTTCTTCTCCGCAAACGCCGCGAGCGCCTTGTCGAGGATGGGATCCTCGGTGGGCGGGGGCTGGCCGAAGTCGATGGACGGCTGCTCGACAGCCACGTCCGGCACGAGGCCCTTCTCGTGAATCGCCCCACCGCCGGGCGTCAGGTAGTAGAGGTGCGTGAGCAGCAGGCTGCTGCCATCAGGCAACTTCACGAGCTTCTGGCGCGCCGCCCGGCCGCGCGTGCGCTCGCCCACCACGTCCGCCCGGTGATGACCCTGGAGGGCGCCCGCGAAGAGCTCTGCCGCACCGGCCGTCCCGTTGTCGGCCAGCACCATTAGCGGGAGGGTCAGCGGCCCGCCCTCGTCGGGCACGGCCACCGGCTCCTTCTCCTGACCGCGATCCTGCCGGTAGGCCAGAATTCCCGTGCCCACGAACAGGCGCGCGGGCGCGAGGCCCAATTCGACGTCGCCGAACGCGTTACCGCGAACGTCGATGACCAGGCGCGTGGCGCCCGCCTTCTGCAGAGAGGCCGTTTCCTTCCGAATCTGCGGCGCGGTGTCGGGACCGAAGGAGGGAAGGCGGAGATAGCCGGTGCCAGGCGCGGCGATCCGGCTCGTCACCGCGAGCGGCGTAAGGACTTCCCGCGTCAGTTCGACCTCGTGCGTATCGGCCGCACTGCCGCGCAATACCGTCAGGCGCACGATCGTGCCCGGCTTGCCCGCGAGCAGCCGTACGCCTTCGTACACCGACGTATCGCGCGTGGACTGCCCGTCGATGGCGCGAATGTAGTCGCCGGGTTGCAACCCGGCGCGTGCGGCGGGCGAGCCGTCGCGGGCGGCGATGACGCGCAAGTAATACTGTCGCGTCAGTTCGATGCCCGTCTGCCCCGTGCCGGGCGCCTCGTGCTTTTCGAAGGTCGCGGTCTGGTGCGCGTCGAGATAGGCCGTGTCCGGGTCGAGGCCGTCGGCCAGACCGTGCATCGCGCCGTGCATCACCTTGTCGAGATCGACGTCCTCCACGTAATTGGTCGAGATCAGGCGGACGACGTCGTCGAAGATGCTCAGTTGCTGGAAGGTGTCCCCCCGCGCGGCCATCGCCCGGTTCATGAATCCGCCAACGGCCGCAAAGGCAACGATGGCGACGGACACGGCGAGCACGATGAGACGGCCGCGATGGTTCATGGAGAACTCCTGAGCCATTGTAGGGGATCGACCGGGCGCCCGTCGACGCGCACCTCGAAGTACAGCGCCGCGGCCCCGGCCGGTGCCAGCCCGACCGTACCGATCACGCCGCCTCGGGCGATGCGCTCGCCCAGCTTCACGCGCGGCTCGGCCAGATGGCCGTACATCGTGTACGCGCCGCCCCCGTGATCGAGGATCACCAGGTTTCCGAATCCGGCAAATGGCGAGGCATACGCGACGATACCGCCGTGGACGGCCCGGGCCGGCGTGCCCTCATCGGCGGC
>JADZBZ010000530.1 GCA_020851835.1 Acidobacteriota bacterium | reverse complement strand
GGGGCCGGCAATGGCGGCGTCGGGGCGGATGGCCAGCCCGCGCACCAGCGCCTGAATGGCACCCGGAGGCACGATGGTGTCGGGATTGAGCAGCAGGACGAACTCGCTGGCGGTGGCGGCGACACCGCGGTTGTTGGCCCGCGCGAAGCCCACGTTCGCGCCCGCGTCGATGACCTGCACCGATGGCCATCGCTCGCGCACCACGCTGATGGTGGCGTCGCTCGACCGGTTGTCCACGACCACGACGCGCGTGGGATAGGGCGCCGTGTGGCCCACCACCGAGTCGAGGCAGGGGCCAATCTCCACGCGGGAATTGTAGGTCACGACGACAATCGCGAGCGTGGAGGTGTTATCGGGCACCAGCAGCGTCCTCGAGCGCGGCCAGCGTGTCGGCCGCGGTGCGCGTCCAATCGTAGCGCGACAATACGGTGGGCGCCTGCCTCAGCAGCGTCGCGCGGGCGGCGGAGTTCGTGAGCAGGTCTACCAGCACGCGCCCGAGCGCAGCGGGTGTGTCGTGCCCAAGGCCCACGCGCGCCACCGCTTCGCCGTACGACTCCCGCGCCACCGGGGTGTCGAGCACCACCGGCGGCACGCCGTGGGCCATCGCTTCGAGTGGCGTGAAGCCAAAGCCTTCGTACTCCGACAGGAAGGCGAACGCCGAGGCGCGTCCGTACAACTCGCGGAGTGTCGCCTCGTCCACGTAGGAGCGGAACCGCACCTGGGCTCGGACCTCGGCCGGCGCGGCGGCCAGGGCGTGATCCACCGACGCCCCGCGCGGCAGCCGGTTCTCGCCAACCAGCTCGAGGCGCGCCCGGGGCAGCGCCGGGGCGACGTGGCGCACGAACGCCTCGACGAGCAGGTCCACGTGGCGTCGGGCGAAAATCGACCCGACATACAGCACCATCGGTTCGCGCGGCCCCGGCGCGGGCGCGTCCGGCACGCGCACGCCCAGCGGGATCACCCGAACGTGCCCGGGCGGCACGCCCAGGTGCCTCACGATCTCGCCCCGGGAGAACTCGGAAATCGTCAGTACCTTCCGGGCGCGGCGGGCCGTCCACCTCGTGACGAACCGGCGTCGCGCGCCCTCGCGCGCCGAGAACCAGTCGGGCCGCGCCGCGAAGGACACGTCGTGGATGGCGACGAGGATGGGGCAGGGGGCCGTCAGCGGCGCCGTGTAGCCCGGCGCGAACAGTACGTCGGGGCGCTCGGCGGCCAGCGCGCGCGCCAGCGCCCACTGCTCCCAGGCCGTGCCGCCGCGGCCCGGTACAATCCGGACGCGGCCGGCCAACGGGGCCGGCACGTCGGGCGGCGCCGGAGCGTACAGCCGCCAGTCGTGCCGAGCCGCATCGGGGGCGGCCGTCCACTCAATCAGCAGTTCCCGCAGGTAGCGGCCTACGCCAGTTGGTTTGCCGGTCAGCTCGCGGGCGTCGATGGCCACCTTCATCCGTGGCGCTCCACCGCGGCCGCGTACGCCTCGCGCACGAGGCGTGCGCACGTGTCCCACCGGAACGCGGACGCCCGGGCCAGCCCCCGCGCGCTGGCGGCCCCGGCTACCTCGCGGTCGAGCAGCGCGGTCATCGCTGCGGTGAAGCCCTCGACATCTGACGGATCGACCGGCGCCGCCGCGTCACCGGCGATCTCGGGCAGCGAGCCGCAGCTCGAAATGACGACGGGCACGCCGCAGGCCATGGCCTCGAGCACGGGCAGGCCGAAGCCCTCGTCCAGCGAGGGCAGCACCAGCATCCAGGCGCGCGACAGGAGCGAGAGCCGCTCGGCCGCGTCCACATAACTGGTGACCTGGACGTGGCCGGCCAGGCCCGCCTGCGACGACCGCTCGACCAGAGGCCTAGCCGACGTGGGCACTCCGCCGGCCAGCACCAGCGGCGGCGCGGCCGCAACCCGTTCGCGGAGCCGCTGGTAGGCGTCGAGCAGGACGTCGAGATTCTTGCGTGGGTCGAGCGTGCCGAGAAACAGCAGGTGCGTCGCCGGCTCGGTCCGCCGGCGATCGCGCACCTGGCCGGCCCACGGCGGCGCGCCGGGCGGGCACAGATGGATGCGGTCGGGCGGGACGCCCAGCGTCCGCGCGACATCGGCGGCGGTGTAGGCGGACGACACCACGATGGCCGGGGCGCGCCCGGCGTGGGCATGGACCAGCGCCGGGAAGTCGCGGCGCATCTCCGCGGACATTCGCTCCGGATGCCTGAGGAAGTGCAGATCGTGAATCGTCAGCACGACGGGGGCCCGGCTGGGGATGGCGACAGGCGTGGCGGCGTGGACCAGGTCCACCGGGCCCGCCAGCCATTCCACGGGGGGCCAGCCGAGCCGGTTCCAGGCCCAGGTGAGCGGTCGGACGGGGAGCCTGCGGTCCACGACGCGCACGGCGGGAAGCTCGTCGCCCAGTTCGGGCGCCGGCCGATCGCGCCACGACGCCGTGAAAAGGCTGATCTGGTCCTGACCGGCGGGTCCGTGAGCCCCCGTCAGCGCACGAACCAACTCGTGGACGTACTCGCCAACGCCGGTCCGCTCCTTGAGCGCCGGGCGGTAATCCACCAGGATGCGCACGATCCCGGAGCGTAGCACAAGAACGGCAAGTCCTTGTGGGTCAGTATGTTGACACGATTCAAGCCCGGGTGATACGCTCGGCGTTTTATGATCGGCTGCGGGCGGGCCATCGGAAGGGCGTCAGGCGTATGAAGATTGCGGTCGTCGGAACCGGGTATGTCGGGCTCGTGGTGGGCGCCTGCCTGGCCGAATCGGGGAACGAGGTCATCTGTGTCGACAAAGACGAGGCCAAGGTTCGGGGCCTGCGTCGCGGCAAGATCCCCATCTTCGAACCCGGCCTCGAAGAACTGGTCAAGCGTAACAAGCTCGAGGGCCGGCTCTTCTTCACGATGGATCTGCCCAAGGCGGTCAAGGCGTCGCAAATCATCTTCATTGCCGTCGGCACACCACAGGGTGAGGACGGATCGGCCGACCTCCAGCACGTGCTCGGGGTGGCCCGCGACGTTGCCCGCACCATGGACGGCTACCGGGTCATCGTCAACAAGAGTACCGTGCCGGTGGGCACGGCCGAGCGCGTGCGGCAGATCGTGCGCCGCGAGACGACGCATCCGTTCAGTGTCGTCAGTAATCCGGAGTTCCTGAAGCAGGGCGCCGCGGTGGACGACTTCATGAAGCCCGACCGCGTGGTCATCGGCGCCGAAGACCCGCGGGGGGCCGAGCTGATGGTGGCGCTCCACCGGCCCTTCACCCGTACCGGTGCGCCGATCATGGTGATGGACTGCGCGAGCGCCGAGTTGTCCAAGTACGCCTCGAACGCGCTGCTGGCCACCAAGATTTCGTTCATGAACGAGGTGGCCAACGTGTGCGATGCGTTCGGCGCGGACGTCGACCACGTTCGCCAGGCCGTGGGAGCCGACAAGCGCATCGGCACCTCCTTCCTGTTCCCCGGCGTGGGGTACGGCGGCAGTTGCTTCCCGAAGGACGTCAAGGCCATGGTCCGCTTCTCGGCCGACAAGAAGTACGACTTCCGGATTCTCAAGGCCGTCGAGTCGGTGAACGAGTCGCAGAAGCGGCTGCTCGTGAGGAAGATCGAGCAGCACTTCGGCGGCGCGCTCAAGGGCAAGACCATCGCGGTCTGGGGGCTGGCCTTCAAGCCCAAGACCGACGACATGCGCGAAGCGCCGGCCGTGCCGATCATCAACACGCTGCTCGACCGGGGCGCGAAGGTGCAGGCCTACGATCCCGAAGCCATGAAGGTGGCCAAGGGCATTTTCGGCACGCGCATCGGCTACGCCGGCAAGGGTTACGACGCACTCAAGGGCGCCGACGCCCTCGCCGTGGTGACCGAGTGGCACGAGTTCCGGGAGCCCGACTTCGCGCGGATGCGCAAACTGCTTCGCGAGCCGGTGGTTTTCGACGGCCGCAACATCTACGAGAAGGATCAGATGAAGGCGCAGGGCTTCACCTACTATTCGATCGGGAGGTAGGGGTGGCGCGGGTACTGGTTTCGGGCGGCGCAGGCTACATCGGCAGTCACGCGGCCCGCGCGCTGGTCGACGCGGGGCACGACGTCGTGGTGCTCGACGATCTGTCCGCGGGTCATGCCGGCGCGCTGCCGCCGGCCGTGCCGCTGGTGCGCGCCGACATGCACGAGACGGCGCAGGTGGTGCGGGCCCTGACCGAGCACCGAATCGACGCGGTCATGCACTTCGCCGCCTGGCTCGACGTCGGCGCCTCGGTCGGCAACCCGCTCGGGTACTACCACAACAACGTCACCGGCACGCTGTCGGTGCTCGAGGCGATGCGCCGCGCGGGCGTCGTGCAGCTGGTCTTCTCGTCCACGTGCGCGACGTACGGGGAGCCGGTGCGGGTGCCGATGGACGAGACGCTGGACACGCGGCCCATCAATGCCTACGGCGAGACCAAGCTGGCCATCGAGCGCGCGCTGCCGCACATCGAGCGGGCGCACGGCCTCCGCTGGACGGCGCTGCGCTACTTCAATGCCGCCGGCGCCCACCCGGACGGCTCGATGGGCGAGGATCACGACCCGGAGATTCACCTCATTCCACGGGCCATCCGGGCCGCGACGGGCGGGCCGGCGCTGAAGGTCTTCGGCGAGGACTATCCGACGCCGGATGGCACCTGCCTGCGCGACTACATCCATGTCTGCGACCTGGCCGAGGCACACGTCCGGGCCCTGGCGGCGCTCGACGCCGGTGCGCCGTCGGGCGTCTACAACGTCGGCACCGGGACGCCGCACTCGGTGCGCGAAGTCATCGACGCGGTGGGCCGCGTCGTGGGCCAGCCGGTTCGATGGGAGAGCGCGCCGCGCCGGCCGGGAGACCCGGCCGCCCTCTACGCGTCGAGCGACAAGCTGCAGCAGGCCCTCGGCTGGCGGCCGCAGTTCCCCGATCTGGACACGATTGTCCGGCACGCCTGGCGCTGGCACGCGTCGCACCCCAGGGGCT
>JADZBZ010000529.1 GCA_020851835.1 Acidobacteriota bacterium | reverse complement strand
GCATCGCGGCGCAGCAGTTCGCCACGGTGGACGTCACGCTGGAAGTCGGCCAGTTGCAGGAGACGATTACGGTGACGGGCGCGGCGCCCCTCATCGACACGTCGACGGCGACCGGCGGCGGCGTCATCAGCACCGAGCAGCTCTCCACGCTGCCGAGCGGCGGCCGCTCGGCGTTCCTCTTCGCGGTGACGCTGCCGACGGTGGTGGCGTCGGGCGACCCGCAGTTCAACCGGCAGCAGGACCAGACCAACGCGTCGCTGCTGTCGCTGGGCGGCGGCACGCGTCGCGGCAACAACTACCTGATTGACGGCGTGCCGGTGACCGACATCCGCAACCGCGCGTCGGCGAACCCGACGATTGAAGCGCTCGACGATGTGGCGGTGCAGGTGCACCAGTACGACGCCGAGACGGGGCGCACGGGTGGCGGCACCTTCAACGTGGCGACGCGCTCGGGCACCAACCGCTTTGCGGGGAGTGCCTTCTACCAGGCACGGCCGCGCTGGGGCATGGCCAACAACTTCTTCTCGGAGAAGGAAGGCAACCCGCTGCCCGATACCTACTTCCACACTGGGGGCGGCGGATTCGGCGGCCCGGTGGTGAAGAACCGGACGTTCTTCTGGTATGCGATGGAAGGGTACGGCTCGGACACCACCCGCAGTTCACCGCAGATTCGCCTCCCCACCGCGCGGGAGAAGGCCGGCGACTTCTCGCAGTCCTTCGACTCGAGCGGCAACCTGGTGACGATCTACGACCCGCTGACGGGCAATGCCGATGGCACGGGCCGCACGCCGTTTCCGGGCAACGTGATTCCGTCGAACCGGCTCAGCCCGGTGGCCGTAAACATGCTGAGCTATCTGAAGAACCCGACCAACGACGTCAGTAACGGTCTGGCCAACTACTTCAGCACGGCGGAGATCAAAGACAAGGCGATGATGTACACGGGCAAGGTGGACCACCGCATCAACGACAGGGTGTCGCTGGCGGGCTTCTACCTGTACAACAAGACCGACGAGCCGTGCGCGGACTACCTGGAGCCGGGGCTGGACGGGCCGAACCGCTTCATCGACAACGGCGACTACATCCTGAGCCGCCGCGTGAAAGTGCTGGCGCTCAACAACACGTGGCTGCCGAGCAGCAACACGGTGCTGACGCTTCGCTACGGCTGGACTCAGTTCCGTGACGACGACACGCTGTCGATCGACTTCGACCCGGCGACACTCGGGTTCAACCCGGCGTTCAGCAGCGCCATCCAGACGAAGAAGTTCCCCAACGTCAACATCACCGACTACTACAATCTCGGTGCCATCGACCCCACCGACCGCAATCTCTACTCGTGGAGTGCCAACGGCACGTTGTCGAAGCTCATCGGCCGCCACACGATCAAGATGGGCGGCGACTACCGGACCATCGGCCTCGAGTCGCAGTCGTTCTCTGCTGGCGCCGGGACCTTCGAGTTCGACCGCCGCTTCACCTCTGCCAACCCGAACGTGAACGGCGTCAACGGCGCGAACCCCTCCGGCAATGCGCTGGCCAGCCTTCTGCTGGGGTATCCTTCGGGTGACCCGGGCACCCTGAGCAGCATCCAGGTATCGGCGCCGGCCAATTTCTACCTGCGCTACTTCGGCGGCTACATCCAGGACGACTTCCGCGTGAGCGCGAAGCTCACGGTGAACGCCGGCCTGCGTGTGGAGCGCGAGACCGGCCTGCGTGAAGAGGAGAACCGCTTCACGGTGGCGTTCGATCGCACGATCGATCCCGGCGGCGTGCTCGGCAGCATCGTCAACCCGCTGACGGGGCAGCCAATGCGCGGCGGCCTGGTCTATGCGGGCGTCAACGGCGCACCGCTCGAGCAGGGCAACCAGCCGGCGGCGAAGTTCTCGCCGCGCGTGGGGTTGGTCTACTCGGTGAACCCGAAGACGGTCATCCGCGGCGGCTACGGCGTCTACCAGGCTCCGTGGAACTATGCGTTCCTCGGCTCGGCCAACTACGGGCAGGTGGGCTTCAGCCAGAACACCTTCATGACCCAGGGGCAGTTCTATCCCACGACGATGCTGGCCAACCCGTTCCCGGCGGGCGTCGTTCAGCCCCGTGGCAGCGCCCTTGGCGCGCTCGAGGGCGTGGGCAGCCAGATCGAGTTCGTCGATCAGGACAAGAAGGCGCCCTACGTGCAGCAGTACTCGTTCGACATCAACCGCGAGCTGCCCGGCAACATCGCGGTGGGTTTCGAGTACAACGGCGCGACGGGCCGGCAGCTCGGTCTGGGCGGGACGAATGACTCCGCGCTGAACATCAACCAGCTCGATCCGCAGTACCTCTCGCTTGGCACGGCGCTGCAGCAGCAGGTGCCGAATCCGTTCTTCGGGACGGGCACCGGCTACAATCCGACGTCGCCAACGGTCACGCGCGCGCAGTTGCTGCGGCCGTTCCCGCAGTTCGCCAACATCCTCATGCGGCAGAGCACGCTCGCCAGGAACCAGTTCCATGCCGCGATTTTCAAGTTCGAGAAGCGCATGAGCAACGGCTGGGGCGGACGCGTCAATTACACCTGGTCGCGGTTGAAGGACAACCAGTTCGGCGAGAGTAACACCTACTCGTCCACCAACGGCAACGCGCAGAATGTCTATGACCTCGATGCCGAGTACGGCTACGGCCTGCTGGACGTGCCCAGCAAGCTGGTACTGTCGCCGATCTTCGAGCTGCCCTTCGGCGAGGGCAAGAAGTGGGCGACCAGCGGCGTGGGCGCGGCCATCCTGGGTGACTGGACGATCTCGTCCATCATCGCCTTCGAGAGCGGCTTCCCAATCTCGGTGTCGAACTCCTCGAACAACCTGTCGGGTGCGTTCAACCTGATGCAGCGGCCGGACCTGACCGGGACGGACCCGGCGACCTCGGGCAGCCGCGAGGATCGGCTGTTCTACACGGGCGCCGACCCCGGCGTGTGGATCAACAGCGCTGCGTGGGTGAACCCCGGCCTCTTCCAGCTCGGGACCAGCCCGAGGACGAACCCGGACATCCGGACGCCGCACCGCAACAACTGGGACTTCGTGGCCAGCAAGGACGTCCGCCTGGGTGGCACGGCCCGCGGGCAGATCCGGTTCGAGGTGCTCAACATCACCAACACCGTCAAGGTGGCCGGCCCGACGTCGACGCTGGGCAGCTCGTCCTTCGGGCGCATCGCCACGCAGCGTGGCTTCATGCGGCTGACGCAGCTCATGTTCCGCATGAGCTTCTAGAACGACCGACGAGGGCGACGAGGCTGAGAAGCCTCGTCGCTCCGTTATCGCGGGAGCTTCGGCCGCTCAGTCGCCATCGTCAATCGCTCGATCGACACCCGTCGGGCATAGAAGAACAAATCCAGCCGCCGCGTCCGCACGTCCGGATCGGGACAGCGCAGCGAGATGCTGTAGCTCCCCGGCGCCGGCGCCGTCCAGCGATACGTCCACAGCGCCCAGGCACGCGTGGAGGTGGGCGGGGGACACACGCCCAGCCGCCGCCAGGGATCGCGCGGGCCGAACCGGATTTCCAGCGTCGTCACCGGCCGCGCACCGCCCCACACGATGCCGATGACGTGGTGCTCGACCACGTCCCCGACCAGACGACGCTCGACGCGAATCGGGGTGGCCGCCAGGTCGATGACCGGGAGTTCATAGTCGCGCGCCAGCGCCGGGCGGCCGCCCTGATGCGTGCGCCCGGCAAATTCCGCCATCTGCGACGTGACCGGCGCATCCGGGCCGACGAGCCGGATGTCGCGCACCCACTTGATCCACGAGCAGCCGTACCAGCCGGGCACGACGAGCCGCACGGGCGCGCCGTGCTCCACCGGCAGGGGCTCGCCGTTCATCTCCGTGGCCAGGAACGCCCCGAGGCGCGGCAGGTCGGCCAGCGGCAGAATCCAGCTCGCCCCGGGAACCGAGCTTCGGGCGCGACGGGTTTCGTCGTCTTCGCCCG
>JADZBZ010000528.1 GCA_020851835.1 Acidobacteriota bacterium | reverse complement strand
GGGTCATCGACTCGGTCAAGGTGATGGTCGGCGGCTGCGGGGTGACGCTGGCGCTGGCCAGCTCGTACTGCTCCTGCACCTGGAGCTGCTCACCGAGCTTCTCCTTGGCGGCGCCCGGCGCCATCGCATGCACCTGCTTGCGGAGCTGGGCGATCTGCGAGGGGAGGACCCCGACGAACATGTCGTACGAGCGGCCGCGCTTCGACTCACCGGCGGCCACCATGCGCCGCGTGAACGCGTGGCCGATGATCTCCACTCCGGACCCATAAATCTGATTGCCGTGGACGTGATCCCAGTGGAAGTGCGTGTTGACGACGTAGCGGATCGGCTTGTCGGTGATGGTCTTGATCTGCTCGGCCAGCGCCCACGCCGCGGCGGGCGTGCTGAGGGAGTCCACCACGAGCACATCCTCGTCGTTGACGATGACCGCGGCGTTGCAGCCTACGGAAAGCGCGCCGGTGCCCTCGGCCTGATAAATGCCCTCCTGCACTTTCGTCAACAGAAAGGCCTGCCCTCGGAATTCCGCCCCCGGCGGACGGGGCCCCTGCACCCCGCCGGCGCGCGCGACAACGGCGGCCACACCGGCAAGAGTGAGAAAACCGAGCACGGCGAACCGTCTGCTCATGGCGGTAATCATACTGGCCCGTCTGCGGTCGCGGATCCCGTCGAGAGTGCGACAAGGTCACCTGCGCGCCCTTGGGGTGATCGCGCACCCGTATGGAAAATGCTCACATGCTGCGGGCCGAACGGCGGCACGGCCGGTCAGCGTGCCGGCCGGACCCCTGAATATTCGAGCATCTGCGTCGTCAGGTCCATCGGATAGGAAATCGTCACGTCCGTGATCTGGCCGTCGGAACCGGTCACCGCGGTCAGTTTCGGCATGACGAACCCGGTGTAGGAAGGCAGGTTGAGCGTGTCCACGCGCGCGACCACCTGATCCCGGAGCTTCGCGTCGAAGTGCACGCCGTAGGTCTCGAACAGGGATTTCGCGCCCTCGTAGTCACCTTCGGACTTGATGCGCTGCACCTCGGCAAGCAACTGCCCCACGCCGGCGCGAAAGGCCGCCGGGTCGACCATGACCAGATAGGTCTTGCCCTCCCGGGTGCGTTCCTCGACGGCCTTCGTGTTGGCCATCAGCCACCGCACGATCATCTGGCGGTTCCGCATGTGGTCTTCCTCGATCTGCGTGCCTTCGCGGACCCGGCGCAACTGGACGAGTGCGTTGCGCGTGTAGGCCTCGTACTCCGCGCGCACCACGGCGTCCTGGTCGGCCGCCGGGATAATGCCGAGCTCGACGAGCTTTGGATCCGCGATGAAATACAGGCCCACGAGGTCCGCGCGCCCCTCTTCGAGCGCCGAGAAGTGTTCCTTGATCCGCTCCTGTGGCGGCGCCGCCAGCCCTTCGGCCTGCCGCCCGGACGCGTGACCGATCACTTCGTGCATGTCCGTCGTGAGGGCCGCACCGAACTCCCCGAACGTCGCCGAGCGCTCCGCCTCCTCCGGCGTCCACGAGAACTCGCTGCGCATCGAGCCGGGCGTGGACTGGTTGTAGGCCTCCGTCACGTTCGAGAGCGCCACCGACTTGCTGCCGTACTTCTCCCGGATCGCCTGGTCGTTCGGCAGGTTGATGCCGATGGGCGTCACCGGTCCCGAGTCTCCCGTTTCCACCACGACGTCGATGGCATTGGCCACAATGCCTTGCACGCTCGGCTTGCGGTACCTGGGATCCCAGGGCATGTGATCCTCGAACCACTGCGCATTGGCGGCCAGGGTCTTGATTCTGGCCGTCTTCTCCTGGTTCACGTAGTAGACGAGCGCTTCCCAGCTGCCCTTGATGCCGCGGGGGTCCATGTAGACCTCGATGAACCCGTTGATCGTGTCCACGGCCGAATCCTTGTCCTGCACCCAGGCGATGTCGTATCGCTCGCGGTCGGCCGCTTCGCCGGTGCGATAGAACGTCACGAGCGCCTCGAGCGCCTTGGCCATCGACGGCGGCGCAAGGGCCCTGGCGGCCTCGAGGTGCGCGATGACCCTGGTGATCTGGGGCCCGTATCGGCCGTCGGCCTTGTACACCTCCTCCACCAGTTTCCCGTCGCGCTTCACGAGCCGCGAATTGAGCCCGTAGCGTTCCGTGAATCCCTTGAGGTCGGCCATGGAGACGCCGGAGTACAGGTTGTTGGCGCTCGCCAGCAGGATGTCCTTGCCCGGTCCCGGGTTCTTGTTGGTCACGATGGGATCGACCGACGGGTCGAAGAGCATGGGCTGCAGCCGCCCGAGGAGGGCGTCGAGCGTCTCTCCCGGCCGTCTGGCGAACGCCCCGCCGGCGGCCGACGCGGCCCTGGCGGCCGCGGCGAACGCCTCCGGGGTACAGGTGAGCACGAACTTGCGGGCCGTCAGGTTGTTGTACGGTCCGTTGTTGATCCAGAAGAGCTTCGTATACCGTTGGACCGCTGCGAGGGTGCCGGGATCCACGCCGGCGGGATGCGCGACAATCTGCTCGAGCACGCCCCGCATCTCCAGGGCGTCCTTGTGGCGCTGGTCGATGAAGATGTCGCGTCCGGCAAGCGCGGCCTGGTACAGGTGGAAGATCAGGGCCTTCTCCCGCAACGGGAGTCCCTCGAAGCCGTCGGCGTACAACTGCACGACGGCGGCATCGTCGATGCGTTCGAGCAGGTACTGCCGCTCGGCGGCGGCCGGCGCCGCGGGGGCAGGTGTGTCGGCCGGGGCCGGGGAGGAGCACGCGGCAGTGAGGCCGGCTGCCGCCAGGACGAAAGCGATCACGCGCATAGATCGCTAGTGTAGCGGAGGGGCGCCCGGGCGCACGCCCGCGCGACGAACACCTGGCGTCGGCCTGGCGATCAGGCGCCGAAACTGGCGACCGCTTCGGCCTCGCTGTCGTAGGCGTCGAAGACGGTGAGCAGTTTGGTGATGGTCAGCAGGTCCTTGATCTTGCCGGTCGTGTTGGCCAGCTTGACCTTGCCCCCGCCCTTGGTCGCCGTGGAATAGCAGGCCACCATCTCGCCGAGGCCGGCGCTGTCCAGGTAACTCAGGTGCGCGAGGTCAAGGATGATGTGTTTCCTGTCCTCGAAGACCAGGCTCGACACCTTTTCCTTGAGGCGGCCGGCGCCCTCGCTCAACGTCAGCTTGCCTGACAGGTCCAGAACCGTCACCGGTCCAATGTCGCGCCGCGAAAGCTCCATCGTCACACCTCCAGGGGAACCGTGGACGATGGGGATTGTACCGGATCGCGGCGCGAGCCGGCGCTGGCTGGGACGGTCCCCTGCGCATTTATCGCGACGCAGGGGTGATGGTCCGAAGCGTCTGACGCCACCTGGCGACCACCGGCGGCAGCATCGCCGACGCGGGCATCGCGAAGACCTCCTTTGCGGAATAGGCCTTGCCGTACAGCGCCTCGTTCGCGTCCGTGTCGTCACGGAGCGACGAGCCCTGAACCGAGACCCCGGCGAAGAGCCCCTTCGCGCGGGAGTACGCGAGGATCTTGGCGCCCATCCTGGCGTCGGTGGCGGCCTGTGCGGTCCGGCCGACCGGGCCGGCAGCCACCGACGCATCCGCGCCGAGCTTGAACTCGGAGGCGAGCAGGTCGTCGACACCATCCTTGTTCATGACGAGCAGCACGAGGTCGACCGACTGCACGCCGATTTGCCAGCCGATGCTGCCACCGGTCATGGCGACGAAGGTCGGCACGCTCCACGAGCCCGTCGCGCGATCGCGCACGCTCATGATGCCCTTGCCGTGTTCGGCGCCGATCACGAAACCTCCCTTGACGAGGGTCGGAATGACCACGATGGCCTCGGCGCGCTCGAGGATGTACTCCGGGATCGCGTCATCCGGAGTCTTGAGGAGCGCGTCGACGACGTCGATCGAGTTCGAGATGCGCTTGATCTCGTCCGTGTTGTCCGCGGCGATCGCCGGCTGAGCCACCGTGACCGCCGCGGCGCCGAGCGCCAGAAGTCGCAACAGCTTGCTGAAATGTGGCATGGGAACCTCCTACTGTGAGTCGTGTAATGGATGCCGACCTGGCCACGTGCCCGCACGCAATCGGAGGCACGATCGATGCCGCGCCGACGCTTTGCGGGGGCGCGGAGGCACACGGGGGATGTGTGCTCCGCGTGGTGCGAATCGCATCAGACAGCGGCCTCCGAGCCAATGCCGTTGGCGTGCCGCCAGTCGTCGTACTGGCGCTGCGCCGCGTCGCGCGCGATGCCGTAGCGTTCCTGGATGCGTCCCACGAGCTGTTCCGAATGGCCCTCGATCTGGTCGAGGTCGTCGTCGGTCAACTTGCCCCACTGCTCGCGGACCTTGCCCTTCACCTGCTTCCACTTCCCTTGCAGAGTGTCTTCGTTCATGATTGCCTCCTTGCACCGCGTGAACCGCGGCTGAATCACTCACTGCACGGCGCATGCCACCCGAACCCGGGCCGGCGCGCAAACGATGGTGGTCCACGTCCGGCAGACGCCAGCGGCGGGCCTCGGTCATGGGGGCGGCTGGGCGCGTAGGTAGTCGGCTGCCGCGAATGGGCAGGGCATTGCCGATCCTTTCAGTCGGCGACCCGGAGGGCTGGCCCGCGCTTCCGCGGCTGACGATCGGTCTTCGACGTCCTCGGGGACCGGGTTGGCCCGCTCAGCGGCCGCCTGCCGCGCACAGCCGCTGAATCTCGGCGACGAGGGTCACCGGATCGCACGGCTTGACGAGCACGACGTCGAAGCCGACCCGCCTCGCCTGGTCGAGCTGCTTCGGGTACGAATATCCCGTGGCGGCGATGAGGGGAAGATCGTGCGTCTCGGCCCGCTCGCGCAACTGGTGCGCCACCTCGAAACCCGACACGCCCGGCATCTCGAGGTCGATGACGGCCACGTCGGGCCGGTGCTCGGCGATGAGCGCCAAAGCCTGCGGCCCGTCTGGCGCCGTCAGCACATCGAATCCCGCCGTCTGCAGGTAGAGACTCCAGACCTGCAGCGCATCCTCGTAGTCGTCCACGAGGAGCACGGTCGGTCGGGGTGAAGGTGAAGGTGAAGGTATAGTGGGGCCAGCCATGTCGTCTCGGGGGTTGGATTCGCCAGTGCCACCCGCCGCGCGGATGACGCCTGCCGCGGAGTCATCAAGGTCCGTGCCAGCCGAACACCTGCTGCACGAGGCCTTCCAGGCCTTCCTGCACGACCTCCGCACGCCCCTCAGCGTCGCCCAAGGGTACCTCCGGCTCATCCGCGAGCGCCGTCTCGTCGAGGAATCGGCGCGCGAAGAGGCCCTGGCCCAGACGGTGAAGTCGCTGTCGCGGCTGGACCGATTGTGCGCCGAGGCGGCCGCGTTCCTCGCTGCACAGGGCACGGCGCCGGCTGACACGAGCATGGTCCCGGCCTCGCGCATCGTCGAGGCGCTGTACACAGGCCTGGCAGCCCACGGGATCGCGGTGGCGGGCCAGGTCGCGACGGCCGGGGCGGATCAACTGGTGGCCGCGATGCTGCAGCTCATCGACTGGTCCTCCGGGCAGGTCGCCACCACGACGAGCGTGGCACGTCTCGAACGCCACGATGGCTGGCTTCGGCTGCTGACGGGATCACCCGAACAGCAACAGGCGCTGCGGTCGGAAGAGCCGGTGGCGATCGAGCGCTGGCGCGGCGGAGCCGGCCTGCGGCTGGCGACCGCGTGTCTCGACGTGGAGCGGCACGGCGGCCGCGTCTGGACGACCGGCGCGGCACGGCCGGCCCTTGGTGTGGCGCTACCTTTGCAGGCGACCGCCCCATGACCGCTCGCCTCGCCGTTGTCGACGACGACCCGGCCTTTGCCCAGTTCGTGCAAGTGCTCCTCCACAGCCGTGGCTACGAGGTGGCCGCCTACACCGGGGGAGCCGCGCTGCTCGACGCCCTGCGGGCCGGTGCCGCGCCGCAGCTCGTGCTGCTGGACGTCTCGATGCCCGACCTCGACGGTCTCGAGACACTCCGGGCCATCCGTCAGCTGCAGCCGACCGCCCAGGTCATCATGCTCTCGGGGCGGCAGGCGCCCGCCACCATCGTCGAGGCGGTGCGGCTGGGCGCCGCCGACTACGTCCTCAAGCCGGGCGACGCCGAGGGGGTCGGCGAAGCGGCGCTCGAGGCGGCCATCCGCAACGCCCTCGAGCGCGAGTCGCTCGTGGCGGAGGTGGCGCGACTCGGCGCGCAGTTGCTGGAGGATCCGGCCGGAGTCCAGCCCTGCTGGAGCTCGGGCGCCGCGATGCAACCCCTCATGGCCATGGTCGAGCGGGTCGCCGATTCCGACATCGGCGTGCTCATCCTCGGCGAGAGCGGCGTCGGGAAGGAAGTGATCGCGCGCGAGATCCATCGGCGCTCGGCTCGACGGTCGAAGCCGTTCGTCAAGGTCAACTGCGCGGCCCTGCCCGCGGATCTGCTCGAGAGCGAGCTGTTCGGGCACGAGCGGGGCGCCTTCACGGGGGCTGGGGCAACCAGGGTCGGGAAGTTCGAGTTCGCCGACCACGGCACGGTCGTGCTGGATGAGATTGCCGAAATGCCCGCGGGGTTGCAGGCGAAGCTTCTCCACGTCCTGCAGGATCGGGAGTTCGCGCGGCTCGGGAGCAACCGACCCGTCTCCGTCGACATCCGGGTGATTGCGGCCACCAATCGCGACCTCGAAGCGATGATGCGCAGCGGCACCTTTCGCGAGGACTTGTACTACCGGCTGCAGGTCATCGAGTTGCGCGTGCCGCCCCTGCGCCAGCGACGCGAGGAGATCGCGGCGCTCGTCGAGTTCTTCCTCGCCAAGTATGCGACCACCTACCGGCGGGCGGCGCCGCGCCCGTCACCGGTGCTGTTGGACGCCCTCGAGCGGCACGACTGGCCCGGCAACGTTCGGGAGCTCGAGAACATGATGAAACGCTTCGTCGTGCTCCAGGACGAGCGCTTCATCCTCTCGGAGCTGCTCCGGGCCCCGGCCACGACGACGCCCGCCGCACCCGCTCAGTCCGCCGACCCGCCGGCCACGGCCACACCCGCCGCGGCGCCGGCCGAGCACGGGCACGCGCCGGCGGCAGAGCCGACGCCGGTTTCGGCGCACGACCAGCCCGACGACGCAGCGCGCCACCCGGCACCTGTCACAATTGAGGTTGAGGCGCCAGGACATACCCAGCCACCGGTCTATGGCGCCGACGGCATCGACCTGCCCATGCTGGCCCGTGCCGCGGCGCAGCACGCCGAGCGCGACGCCATCCTGCATGCCCTTCATCGCTTCCGGTGGAACCGCCGCAAGGCCGCGACCTACCTGAACGTCAGCTACAAGACGCTGCTCAACAAGATGAAGGAGTGTGAGATCACCGACGCGGTTGCCTCCTGAATCGGAGGACGACAGGCGAGGCCCTGATGGATCGCCCTCCACTCGCCATCGACAGCATCTCCGCACCCGCCTGGCGGGTGATGTTCGGCCTCGCCGTCGGCATCCTGCTCGTCTCGGGAGGGCTGGCCACGTGGCTGTACCAGCGGTTCGCGGACGCGACCGCGCGCGTGGAGCACACCTATCTCGTCCTGAACGAGATCGACGACCTCGCGGCGAGGGTGGTGGCGGCCGAAGCGGGACAGCGCGGGTACATCATCACGCGCGACCCGCGCTTCTTCCGGCGGTACGAAGACGTCCGTGACCAGGCGGCCGGCCTCGCCACCGTCCTCCAGACCCTCGTCTCGGACGACTCCAGCCAGAGCGTGCTGGCGGCCCGGCTACGCCGGGCCGTCGATACGCGCCTGGACGAGTTGTCGCGGGTGCGTTTCGCATTCGAGGCAGGCCGCACCGACGAGATGCGCGTGGGCTTCGACCGCGGCCGCACCCTGATGGAGGACATCGGCGCGATCGCCGCCGACATGCGGGCCGCCGAGACCTCGCGCCTGGTCCAGCGCGGTAGTCAGGTGCGTTTTGCGCGCCGGGCCGCCGTGGCCTTTGCGGGCCTCACCCTCGGGCTGGCCGTCGTCCTCGCGGGCGTGGGAGCCTCGCTCGACCGGTCCTTCCGGCGCCGACAGCAGGCCCTCGATCGCGAGACCACGGCCCGCGCCGCGGCCGAGCGCTCGGCGGCCACCGCCATCGCCGACCTGGACACGAGTGAACGGCTGGCCCAGAGCCTGCTCGACACCTCGGCCGACTGCGTGGCCCTGGTCGATCTCGACGGCCGCATCGTCTCGATGAACGCACCAGGGCTCGCGCTGATGGGGCTCACCAGCGC
This sequence comes from Acidobacteriota bacterium, assembly GCA_020851835.1. Taxonomy (GTDB): domain Bacteria; phylum Acidobacteriota; class Vicinamibacteria; order Vicinamibacterales; family UBA2999; genus VFZN01. Next base: position 2,849 of record JADZBZ010000528.1, on the reverse strand, counting down.
CGACGATGTGCGGGGACGCCCATGGCCGGATCTCTGGGGCAGCAGTACTGCGGTGGCCAGCCGGGCGCTGGAGGAGGCCGTCGTCGCCGGGGAAGGCCGCTTCCAGGGCTCGCGGCCGCGACCCGACGGCACCGTTGAGTGGTGGGACGTCGTCATCACGCCCATCCGCAAACACGCGGGGACGGTGGTCAGGCTCCTGTCGGTGTCGCGCGACGTGACACGGCAGAAGGGCTACGAAGCGGCGCTTCGCGACAGCGAGCAGAGGTTCCGGACCCTGGCCGACGCTATGCCCCAGATTGTCTGGAGCGCCCGCGCGGATGGCTACCACGACTACTTCAACGCGCGGTGGTATGGCTATACGGGCTCGCCGCAGCGGGGCGAACCCAGCGGTGAACGGGACGCGGCAGGCCTGGGCCACGGGTGGAGCTGGAGGGACTACGTGCACCCCTCCGATGTCGATGCGGCCCTCGCCGCCTGGGTGCGGTCGCTCGCGAGCGGCCAGTCGTATCACGCACAATGGCGCCTCCGGCGCCAGGATGGCACGTACCGCTGGTTCATCGCGAGGGCGCTCCCGCTGCGCGATGCCGACGGCGCCGTCGCGCGCTGGTTCGGCACCTGCACCGACATCGACGACGAGAAGCGTGTGGAGGACCAGCGCGCGCTCCTGCTCACCGAGGAGCGGGCCGCCCGTGCGGAGGCCGAACGATCGGCCAGGATCAAGGATGAGTTCGTGAGCACGCTGTCCCACGAACTGCGCACGCCGCTCAATGCCATCGTCGGGTGGGTGGGCGTGTTGAAGCAGGAACCGAGCGAGGCGAACGTCAGCAAGGGGCTCGCGGTCATCGACCGGAATCTGCAGCGCCAGACGCAGATGATTGATGACCTGCTCGACATGAGCCGCATCGAGGCCGGCAAGCTGCGCCTGAACGTGCAGGCGGTGGACCTGGCCTCGATCGTCGACGAGGCGGTCACGTCGGCACGGCCGGCCGCTGACGCGAAGGGTGTGCAGCTGGCCACCTCGTTGTGCCCGGCCCCCGCGATTCGGGCCGACGCGGGCCGGTTGCAGCAGATCGTGTGGAACCTCGTGACCAACGCCGTCAAGTTCACGCCTCGCGGTGGCCAGGTCCGGGTCACGCTGCGCCGGACCGGCGGCCAGATGGAGATGCAGGTCAGCGATACCGGCGCCGGCATCCCGAGCCACTTCCTGCCGCAGGTCTTCCAGCGCTTTCGACAGGCCGACAGCTCTCCGACCCGGCAGCACGGCGGACTCGGCCTGGGCCTCGCCATCGTGAAGAACCTCGTCGAGATGCACGGAGGCTCGGTCGAGGCCCGCAGCGAGGGCGCAGGCCACGGGAGCCTCTTCACCGTACACCTGCCGATTACCGTGCCTACCGCGCCAGACATGCCGGAGGCGCCGGGGACACCCGGTGCCCGCGCCGCGCTCCGGCGTCCGGTGCTCTCGGGACTTCGCGTGCTCATCGTCGAGGACGAGGCCGACGCGCGGGAGTTAATGCACTGGTTTCTCGCCGATGCGGGTGCCGATCCGATCGTCGCCTCCTCCGTGAATGAGGCGCTCGCGGCCCTTCACGACGGCCTGGTGCCGGACGTCATCGTCAGCGACATCGGCATGCCCGACCGCGACGGCTACGACTTCATGGCGCGGGTACGCCGCCTGCCCGGGCCTGCGGCCGCCGTGCCGGCCGCCGCGCTCACCGCCATGGCCCGCGGCGAAGACCGCGAGCGCGCGTTCGCGGCCGGGTTTCAAAGCCATCTGCCCAAGCCCGTCGATCGCGACGACCTGGTCGGGTTGGTCGCGAGGCTGGCGGGCCGTACTGGGTAGAGCGCAGCCCGTCCGAATCGATTACCATCCCGCCGATTGCCGGCGGACCCGCAGTCGTGGCGGGCCTGGTCAAGAGCGGCAGCTAGCCCGTGGCACGCGGCATGGTTCCGGCAATTCGACGCGGATCGCCAACACGAATGGCGCGGCGTCACCTGGCGGATTCCGGCAGAGCCTTCACATGAGCGGCGTCTAGTCCATCACGGCACTCGCCTGCCTTCTTCTGGCAGCGCAGTGCCACCCCACACCCGCAAAAAACGCGAAATTGCTGGCACGCGTTCTGCTGTCTGAAAGGGAGACCGCTGATCCGGCACTCACCCAAGGAGACACACCATGCTGAATACCATCGTCGTTCTGCTCGTCGTCCTGTGGCTGCTCGGCATGCTGAGCGCTTACACGCTCGGTGGCTTCATCCATCTGCTGCTCGTCGTGGCACTTGCCGTCGTCCTCATCCGGGTCATCCAGGGCCGCCAGCCGGTGTGACGATTCGGGGCGCAGCGCGCGGTTCGTTGCTCGGAGGGGGCATCGAGGGGCCATCCCTGGATCCGGCCGATGCCGGCAGGCCCGGCAACCTCGACCTGGACCGGGTGCAGATCAAGGACTCCCTGCTGACGCCGTCGTAGCGCATCGGCATGCAGGGACACTCCGGGCCCAAGGCGTCCACGCAGCTCGGCTGGGACCAGCCGGACGCGCCGTGCATCAGCGCGCCGTACAGCGCCGTCGAGTGTTTCATGGCGGGTGGGTTCAGGCTCTTCACCCGGATGATGTCCCAGACGCCGCCGGCACGGGCAATGGCGGCGCCATCGTAGCGCCCGGGGCTTGACCCCTTGAACTAAATGAGCGACCATTAAGTTTCCCATGGCCCGCCCCCGCAACGCCGACGGTCAGCGCACCCGCCAGGCCATCCTCGACGCCGCGCTCGACCTGTTCGGCGAGAAGGGCTACTTCGGCACGAGCCTGCGTGACGTGGCCCGCGCCGTCGGCGTGCGCGAGAGCGCGCTCTACAACTACT
>JADZBZ010000527.1 GCA_020851835.1 Acidobacteriota bacterium | reverse complement strand
CGACCGGGGGCCGCCGCTGGATTTACCAGCGCGACCTGCCGGCAGCGCTCTCCGGGTTCGACTCGGTGATCCTCACCTCGCCGTACGAGCACAAGCCCGCGTCGCACGTCGGCTGGCGAAACGAACCGTTCTGCCTCGAGACGCTGGCGCGCGATCTCATCGGGCTCGGCGTCGCCGTCGAGCGCGCGCCGTCCCTGGCCGACCTGCCGCGGGTGGTGCGCGAGCGCTCGGACCCGGGAGACGTCGTGCTGCTGTCCCTGCGCGAGCAGTTCAGCGACGATGCCGCCGCGGTGGTGCGCGGACTGGGCTCGCCGGTCACGATCGCCTGAGGCGATTCCAGAGCCGCTGCGCGAACGGCCGCTCCACCTCGAAACTGGCCAGTCGCGCGGCGTCCGCGCGGGCCTCAGCATCATCGAGGCGGATCGAGGCCATGGCCCGCACGGTTCGCATCATCGCCGTCAACAGGACTTGCCACTGGATCTGGGGGCGCGACTCCCTGGACGATCAGGTCAAGGCGGCGCGCGAAAACCTCGGGGTGGTGATTCTGCTCGTACCGCCGGCGCGCCAGGGTGCCGTGCACCCGCAATTCGTCTGGCGTCGACAAGTGGTCGAGGATCGACAGCAGGTCGTCGCAGGATCGCCATACGAAGAACCCTTCCGTATCGATTGACGGGTCGCCCTCGATTGGCAGGTGCCGCGAGTGGCGCACGTAGGGCGTTCCCGAGGCGAGCACTTCGACCTTGGTTCTGGCGCCATCGATCGGGAACGACGCCAGGTAGATGTCGCAGCCTTGCTCCATGAGAGCGGTCGCCACCGAGGGCGTCGATCGGAGGTAGATGAAGCGGTCCGGGTCCACGTGCCGCGCGGCGATAGCTGCCGCCAAGCCCGCCAGCGTCTCGTCCGGCAGCGGCCCAATGTGCAGATGCCAGCCCCTGGTGGCCTCGAGGACGAGGGCGACCGTTTCGGCGTACCCAGGCGCGTCAGGTCCCGCAAACTTGTGCGCGCTTCCGCTCGACGCGGTCACCAGGCGGCCGCGCGCCAGGAATCCAGCGGGCCGGGGCCCCGGATCCGGCGCGGTGAGCGGCAGGAGCACGGATCCCATCCCGAGCAGTCGGGTGTTGGCCAGGGCAGAAGGCGACAGGTCGACGAGCGTCACTCCCGGGAGGGAGAGACCAAACGACGGGGTCGCATCGGCGTGGTGCAGCAGCAACCGGCGCCGCGCCAGTTCGGGCTGCGATACCAGGCAGGCCAGCGGATCCTGGGGGTGATGAAACAGGAACAAGGTGTCGGGCCGCACCGCCTCGAGCACGTCGAGCAGCTGACCGAGGCGGTCGGCGAGAGATGGGCCGGGCAGAACGCGCACGCGCGCCGAAGCGACGCCAAGCCGCGAGACGATCACGTCCGGAACGGTCGGCGGATTCTGCTCGAGCAGATTGGAGACGATGATTGACGCGTCGGCCGCCGGGCGGGCGCGCACCATGTCGCCAATGAGGGCGGTGTGGCCGCCGATCTCGTACACCTGGGTGGCGAGATAGACATCGCGCGCGGGCCGCCGGGCAGGGGCGAGGTCCTGGCTGAGAGCCGGCCGGCGGGTCGCCACCTGGTCGCGTCCGATCCGCCAGAGCAGGCGATCCCACTCGGGAACAGCCAGCGCGGGCGCGCCCACCGCCGGGTGGGCCTGCAGACGCGTCATCCGGCAATGCAGGTCGCGGAGGGTGGACTCGAGCGACGTCTCGTCAGCCAATCGCCGGTCCTCCGCCGCAACGCCACGCGCCCACCGCGCACGGCCAAGCTTCGCAAGCCTCGCGCCGGGGCAGCACGGCGTCATTGTAGCCGCCCCCTGACGTGCGCACGGTCCGGTAGAATCGACCTCATGACCATCTCAGGCCGTGTCGCTCTCATCACGGGCGGGAAGCGGATTGGTGCGACCGTGGCACGGCGGCTCGCCGAGGCGGGGGCCGATGTCGCGGTCGTCTACCACCGGTCCAGGTCGGAGGCCGACGAGACGGTGGCCTCCGTCGGCGCTCTCGGGCGGCGGGGTCGGGCCTGGCAGGCCGACCTCTCGGACGCGGAGGCGTGCGCGCGCGTGGTGAGCGCCACGGTGGCGGACCTGGGCAGGCTCGACATCCTGGTGAACATGGCGTCCGTTTATAAGTCAATACCCCTAGATATGACGACTGCCGTTGACTGGGACGAACAGATAGCTGTGGACCTGCGGGCGACGTTCCTTTGCTCACAGGCCGCGGTGCCCCACATGCGCCGGCAAGGGGGCGGGCGCATCGTCAATTTTGCGGATTGGGTCGCCGCGAGCGGCCGGCCCAGGTACGCGGGATATGCGCCGTACTACGTCGCCAAGCGCGGGGTGATCGCAGTAACCGAAGCGCTGGCACTGGAGTTGGCGGCGGACCAGATTCTCGTCAACGCCATCGCACCCGGCCCCATCGTCCCGCTGTCCGGTGCGACCACCCAAGAGATCGCAGCTGTGGAAAAAGAGACACCTCTCGGGCGCTATGGTGGAGAAGACGAAATCGCCAGAGCCGTGTGCTTTCTGGTAGAAACCGACTTCGTCACGGGCGAAACCATCCGCGTGGATGGCGGCCGGCATGTGAAGTAGAGCCCTGCAGGCCAGTTGCGTTGACCGATCGGTCTACTAGACCGCTCGACCTCAAGGTGAGCGGCAAGACCCTGATGTCTGCGTGACGTCGACTGGTTTGGCGCGGTATTCGACTGCGGACTCGGTTGACCGATCGGTACAACTATAGGTCTTGACGCTAGTAAGACGAAAATTTGGCGGATCTCGTGCGGGTCGATCCACTGCCGTGGGCTTCGGATCTTGACCGATTAGTCAATTCAACCATACGATTCGTCGGAAATGGACCGGCTGCCCACACGCGATCGCCTCATCGAAACCGCTATGGAGCTGTTCTGGGAGCGCAGTTTCCACGCCACGGGTGTGGACGAACTGTGCGCCCGCGCCGACGCGCGAAAGGGCAGCTTCTATCACTTCTTCTCCTCCAAGACCGATCTTGCCGTCGCGGCGGTGGCGGCCAGCTGGGCCGCCGCACGCACCCATGTCTTCGACCTCGTCTCCCAATCCGGCCCTCCCGGCCTCGACAGGCTGCGCAGACTGGTGCAGTGCTTCGAGGAGCAGCAGACGCGCGCCGTGGCCACCCACCACGTCGTGCTCGGGTCGCCGTTCGGCGGGCTGGCACAGGAAACCGCCCATCAGGACGAGCGCCTGCGGCGAGCGGTTCAGGTCGTCTTCCACGAGCAGTGCGGCGTGATCGAGGGCTGGCTGGACGAAGCCGTGGTGAGCGGCGAGATCCCCTCAGGAAGTAACGCCCAGCGCGCGCGCAACATCGTAGCCCTGCTCGAAGGGGCACTCCTGATGGCCAAGGTGTCAGACGAAATCGACGTTTTTAGGTCAATTGCGGTATCGATCGACAGGCTCACATTTGGTTGATTAACTTAAATAACCCGGTTTATCGCGGCGATCACCGCCTCATGGAGGCGCCCGTTGCTGGCGAGCACCCCCTCGTTTCCGGTCAACCGCCGTCCCGTCGAGAAGTCGAACGGCCGGCCCGCCAGATCGGTCACGCGCCCACCCGCCTCCGCGACGATGAGCGCGCCGGCAGCCTGGTCCCAGATGGCCTCCTGATATCCCGGCCGGGGGAACCGTACCAGCACGTCCGCTTGGCCGGCGGCCACGGCAACGTGTTTGGCCTGGCTGTCCATCAGCAGCGGAGGCGCCTGGCAGGCAAGCGCGGCCAGTAGCCGCTGCTGCCGGGCACGGTCGCTGTGGGCGGACTCGGCGGAATCGGCGATCCGCGCCCGGACCGGATCGTCGATGACCGACACCGCCAGCGGCGACAGCCGCCCATCACCCGCCAGCGGCATCCACCAGCTCCCCCGGCCTCGGACGGCCAGGGCGACGCCGCCCTCAGCGGCGCCCGCGCGTTGAAGCGTCAGGCGCGGGCATCCGATGGCGCCCACCTCGACCGCCCCCTCGACGACCAGCGCAAGCGCGACGACGTACTGACCGCCGCGCAGGAGGCCCTTGGTGCCGTCGATCGGATCCAGGGTCCAGTATCGGGCGGACGGTTCGCCGCGTCCGCGGTCGACGGCATCGGCCACGGTCGCCTCGTCTGCTGTGGAGTCGAAGGCCGTCAGCGCGTCGACCACCCCCCTCCTCAACCGGGCACCGGACTCGAGACGCAGTGCCGAGGCGTCCTCCTCGGCCACGAGCGGATCGGCTGGGAAGCGTTGCGCCAGCCGCCCGGCCACCAGCGCCTGCACCGCGAAGTCCGCAACGGTCACCGGCGACTCGTCTGCCTTCGCGCGCACGCTGGCGGCGTCTACCTGCACCGTTCGGGCCAGGCGTGCCGCCTCGGCCATCATCGCCGCCGCCGCCGCCGCTTCGACGCCCAGTTCGCGAAGAGTCACGATATGGTTATCCCTCGCAACCACGATAACTTGCCTGCGCCGCCGGTCCGATGGGACGCGCCGGGGCGGGGACATAGGCCTCGCGCGGCATCAGCCGCGCCGGCGGAGACCAGATATGTCGCACGTCCCGCTCGCGATCTTCGCTCTCCGGTCGGGCCAGGCGCTCGGCGAGCGCGTGGCGGCACGGCTGGGTGTTGCCCTGGCCGCCCACGAGGAACGCGAGTTCGAGTGGGGACACCACAAGAGCCGGCCGCTCGACCAGGTCAGGGGCCGCGACGTGTACGTCGTCGCCTCGCTGCACGGCGACGAAGCCCAGAACGTCAACGACAAGCTGTGCAGGCTGCTGTTCTTCCTCGGCGCGATCAGAGACGCCGACCCGGCCCGCCTGACGGCGGTCGTGCCGTTCCTCTGCTATTCACGCAAGGATCGCAAGACGAAGTTGCACGACCCGGTCACCACGCGCTACGTCGCCGCGCTGTTCGAAGCCGTCGGCGTGGACCGCGTCGCCACGGTTGAAGTGCACAATCTGGCGGCCTTCCAGAACGCCTTCCGCTGCCGCACCGAGCACATCGAAGCCGGGCCGCTGGTGGCCGACGTGCTGGCGCACGAGCTGCCCGATCGGAGGCTCGTGGTGGTGTCGCCAGACCCGGGGGGAATCAAGCGCGCCGAGATCTATCGCGCGGCGCTCAGCGAGCGGCTCGGCCGGCACATCGCCGCCGCCTTCGTCGAGAAGCATCGCAGCGAGGGCATCGTCACCGGCGATGCCGTGGTCGGGCAGGTGAAGGGGCATACCGTCGTCCTGGTGGACGATCTCATCAGCGGCGGGACCACGCTGGCCCGGGCGGCGGAGGCGTGCTTGAGGGAAGGCGCCACGGGCGTAGTGGCAGCGGCCGCGCACGGCGCGTTCGTACCGGCCGCGTCGCGAACCCTCGCCGCCGCGGCCATCGAGCGGATCTTCGTGCTGGATCACATCCCGCCCGACGCGCTCGATCCGGCGCTGGTGGCCGGACGCGTGCGCCTGATCGACAGCTCGGGCCTCATCGCCGACGCCGTCAGGGCCATGCACGGGGAAGGCGTCATCGTCACCGGCAGCTGAGGGGCGGCCGGCAGGACGGCGGCACGGTCAGGCCGTGGGGCACGTCACCGGCTCGGCCAGGTTCACGTAGTGCCGGGCCCGCTCGAGGAAGCGCTCGGGATCGCTCACCGACGGGTCATCCAGGTGCCGCGCGGCAATGGTGGCGCGCCGCAGCGCGCGGTACACGCGATAGAAGTGCCGCAGCGCCAGCGGCGGCGTATCGCCCGTCGCCTCGATGTAGGCCTCGATGAACCAGTCGCCCACCTCCGGCGCACCGAGCCGCTCGCACTCGAGCGCCAGAAACGCAAGTTCGTCGGCCGGATCCATCGTGCGGAGCGTCCGATCGAACTCCACGCAGTCGAGGATGGCGGGCTCGGGGTCCAGCCAGATGTGTTCGGGGCGCAGGTCTCCATGGCCCTCGACGATGCGGCCCGCGCTGACGCGAACCTCGAAAAGCGACGCGCAGTCGTGCAGAAACCCGAGTTGCGCGCAGGCGAGGGCGTCCACCCTGGCGCGCGGCAGGCCGTACCGCGGGTCCGACAACATCTCGCGATCGGCCTTCACGCCGCGTTCGAGCACGCCGCGATGGGCGCCCGCGGAGATCGGCTCCGGCGTCGCGGTTGCGAAGAACTGCGCCAGGTGCCGGGCAGCGGCACGAATGCGCGGCTCTTCGGCGCGGGCGCCTCCCGCCCCGATCACCGCGTCCAGGTGCCGGTTGTCCGGCAACCGTTGCATGTGCACGAGCCAATCCACGGCCGGGCCGTCGCCGCCGATGGCGAATGCGCCGCCGGCATCCCGCGTGAGCGCCACGACCCCGAGATACACGCGCGGGGCGAGCCGGCGGTTCAGCCGGACTTCTTCCTGGCAGTTGTGCCGCCGCAGGT
>JADZBZ010000526.1 GCA_020851835.1 Acidobacteriota bacterium | reverse complement strand
GGTCCGCCGCTGGTGCTCTACCCTGGCGAATGCTGGTACGAAGGCAGCTGCGTGGACATCTGTCCCGAACCCGGGGCCATCGTCCTGAACCGCCCGCCGGCCACTCGCGTCAACTGGAAACCGCGGCAGGAGTGCCGGCCGCGGGACGCGTCGCAAGACTGACGCCGGCGTACACCGCCGCCGACACGCCGAAGGCGATGAGCAGCGCCAGGTCGATGTTCACGAGCCCCTGCAGGGGGCCCGGGATCCCGACCAGGAACGCCGCGACACCAATGGCGCCGCCTGCCCACATCGCGGCGTAGGCGCCCGCCCTCGTACCGCGGGCCCACAGCAGCCCTCCGAGGAGCGGCACGAGCATGCTGCCCATGTAGGGGTAGTTGAAGATGATGATGGTGTCGAGGATCCCCCGCGCCTGCAAGGCAATCACCACGCCCAGCACCAGCGAGACAGTCACTGCCAGCCGCGCGTAGAGCGTGGCGCGTGGCAGGTTCTCGAGATCGGCCGAGGGATTGAGCACCATATTGTAGAAGTCCCGCGAGAAGCACCCCGTCATCGAGATGAGCAGCGCGTTGGCCGTGGACATCGCCGCGGCGAGCAGCGCCGACACGACGACGCCCGCGAGCACGGGCGTGAGCGTGGTGGTGACCACGTAGGTCAGCACGTCGCCCTCGGCCACCGAGGGAAACGCGCGTTTGCCGGCCGCGCCGACCAGCGCCGCGCAGAAGCTGACGGCGATCACGAGCGCGCCCGACAGGATGCAGCCGCACTTGGCGATCTCGCCGCTCCTGGCCGACTGGTAGCGGATGAAGGCGTCGTAGGACACCGAGATCGAGAACAGGAACGGCGTGATCAGGAAGACCGCGCGCGTGCCCATCCCCTCGGGAATGAATGGCGTCGCCAGGACGGCCGACGCCGTCCCCGCACCGGCGTGGCTCACGGCGGCCCAGGCAGTGAGCGGGATGCCCACCGTGATGATGGCCACCTGGAAGAAGTCGGCGACCACCACGCCCCACATGCCGCTCATCACGTTGGAGAGGAGGATGACGGTCCCGATGGCCAGCACGGCGTGGGTGAAGTCGAGGCCGAAACCCGACAGGACGCTGCCGGCGGCCATCAACTGCGCGGCGAAGATGCCCAGCAGGCTCGGGATGTTCGAGAGCGAAGCCCACAACCGGACGCCGCGCCGCTCGCCGTAGCGGTGGGCGAAGAAGTCGATGGGGACGATGCCGCCGAGCGCGCGCATCCGCCTGGCGGCGAACAGGCCGGCCAGGATGAGGCCGGCGCCACATCCGATGCCGTACCACATGCCGGGCCAGACGCCGGACCGAGCGCCGACTTCGGCGCCGCCGAGCACAACGCCCGCTCCGATCTGCACGGCGGCCAGCGAGGCGGTGGTGAGGGCCAGACCCAGGTGGCGACCGGCGATCAGGTAGTCGGAGATGCGCTTGATTCGGCTGCTCAGCAGCGCGCCGGCTGTCAGCGTCCCCAGCAGGTACACGGCGACAACGGCGATAATCATCCGCGCGAGAATATGCGCGAATGGGGTGGGCCGCCAAGGACGAGGTGCCGGCGGGGCCGACCGCGCAGGCTCAGGCCAATGCCCGCGCCCGCAGGTGCACGAGGCAGGCCACGAGCACGAGCGCGCTCACCGACACGATGTTGACGGCCATCAGGCGCCCGTAGAGGGCGCGGCCCAGCACGTCGAAGATGGTGAAACTCATGAGGCCAAGGGCCGCCGCGGTCGTGACGCGCCAGGGCAGGCTCACCTCGCCGAAGCGGTCGGCCAGACACAGCACGGCCGGCGTGGCCAGCAACAGCACGTAGTCCCAGCCCTGTGGCGAGATGAGCGGCACGAGCAGCATCAGGAGCCCGAACTCCAGGTAGGCCGGTTGCGGAACCCGCCGCCGCTGCCACAGAGCCAGGCCAGCGGCGCCCAGGGCCAGCAGGACCGAGGCCACGGCAAGTCCGTTCGCCACCGGGCCCACGCCAATCCACTTGGCCCACATCGTCGCCAGCGAAACGTTTTCGGCCACCAGGAGATTCGGCGCGGTCGTGTCGGTCACGGTGCGGTACCAGCCGATCACGAGGTCGAGGTTGCCCTGCCATCCGTACACGGCCGCCGGCAGCACGAGGCCCGCTGCCAGCACGGCGGCGGCGCCCAGCAGGCCGGCCACCCCCGTCGAGACCAGCAGCCAGGGCAGCAGGATGACGGCGTAGGGCTTGACGAACACGCCGGCGCCCACGAGTGCACCGGCCAGACCGCGCCGTCCGGCCTCGACCGACAGCAGTGCCGCAACCAGGATGACGCCGAGCAGGACGTTGGTTTGCCCGAGGTTCAGCTCGTGCGCGTAGAACTTGCCCATGAAGAGGACGGCGCACCACACCAGCGCGTGTCGCGAGAGGCGCCGTGCGGGGACGCCCGCCACCGACCAGGCGATGAAGACCCACAGCAGAACGACGGAGAACGCATACCAGACGAACTCACCCGCCTCGAGCGGCACGAGGGCGAAGGGCGCCATCGCCAGCGCAAACGCCGGCAGGTACTTGTACTGGTAGTGTCCGTCGGAGGCGCGGTAGAGCGGCTCGGCGTCGAGCGCGCGGACCGCGGCGGTGCGATAGACGGCGAAGTCGGCCATCTCGCTGTGCACGCGGACGACGAACATCACCGCCGCCAGGACGGCAATGGCGAGAGGCCAGGAGTAGCGGCGGAGCCCTTCGGGCACGGGGTGGAGCCATTGTCACCCGAAACATCGCGGGGCGAGGCCCTCGACAGGACCATCGGGACGCTCGAAGGGCGGATCCAGAAGGCGCTCGCGACCCTTGGTGTGGTGCCGCCGTCAGTCTACTGACCACGATGCCGGTGAGCACGACGGCGGCGGCCGTGATCGTGGCGGAAGTCGGCGACACGATGGCGGTGTTTCCCAACGCGGGACATCTGCTGACGTGGGCCGGCCTCCGCCCCCGCCTCGACGAGAGTGGCGGCAAAGCGCTTATAGCCTAGATCCACACTCGCACAGGCGCACCCTGGCTCAAGACCTTGCTCGTCCAGATCGCGCGGCCGGCGGTCTCCAGCGGTCGTAGGCAGGCGGTTTCGCGTCATCTGTGTAATCTGCCACATTCACCCAGGACGCGCGCGGTCCCGCGGCACCAGCGACGGGGCGCCGGCTTCAGCGGAAGCGTTTGGCGTCCGCCGCGGCGTAGCCGGCCATCATCCGGTCCAGCGTCACGGCCGCTTCAAGCGCCGGGACGATGTCGGCGAGCCGACTGCCGGGAATGGCACACGTCATCTCTTCCGGCCGCATACCCGTGCGTGCGCGACTGAGCGCGCAGCCGACGCTGGCCGCGACCTGGCCCTGCTCTTTCGCGATGGCCACGATGTGGCACTGCGGCTTGCCCTCGATGCGCAGGTCCGGCAGGGCATCCTTCAGCGTCATCAGGGCAAAGCCGGTGATCCGCAGCAGTACGACGTCTGGGTCCGTCTGCGCCTCCGCGAGCGGACTGTAGACCACGGTTCCGGGTCTCTCCTTGACGCGCGGGAGCTCCTGCACGGCCGCACCGTCCACCCATCCGGATTCGAGGACGGCGCACACGTCGTCCTTCGAGGCCGCCTCGTCGAGCGTCAGGAAGCCGTGGGTGAAGCTGCCCACGCTGCAGTTGGCGTGGTCGGCCGCCGTGGTGGCAAACGCGGCCGACGAGCCCTTGATCCAGTACACACAACCGGCCGGCACCTGCCCCGTGCGGCCCTGATCGTTCGGTTCGGGATACGTGTCGCCAAGCCTGGCCGCCGGGACAGCCTGCCCTGGCGGGAAAAACGAGATGGCGACTGGCGCTGCGGTCGGCTTCAGGGCGGCGATCAACCTGTCGCTGAGCGAGCGCCAGTCCTGCTGCGGCGGCTGCTGTTCCATGGTCCTGCTCCCCATCGGGGTTCCTCATCGGCGCGCTGCTCCGGACCACGTTTCAGATCGCGACCCGGCACTGACGGATATCGCTGCGTATTATCGCCCGAAGGCCGGTCGGAATTCCGATCGGCGGGCGGAATGGCGTAAATCGTGCTATAGTGCAGGGGTCAGGTGGAAGACAGCTTCTGCAAGTTGGTTACGTCCAGCGTCGAATTCGAGTCTCGTCAGTCTCGCCTCTTCTCGCCGAACGTGCTCCGTTAGCTCAGCCGAATCCATCCTCCGATCCATTCCGGATCATCAACACGTTGGCAGCCCCGCACGGCGGGGCGGAAGTGAGAACTGCACATGTCTCTGAAACTCTACGTTGGCAACATGCCGTACGAAACCGGCGAACAGGACCTCCACGAGCTCTTTTCGAGCGCCGGCACGGTCGAACGCGTGAGCGTGATGCGCGACATGGCCACGGGCCGAGCCCGCGGCTTCGCGTTCGTCGAGATGGCCTCGAGCGAAGACGCACAGAACGCGATCGACAAGCTCAACAACTACGCGCTGAACGGCCGCAACCTGACCGTGAACGAGGCCCGGCCCAAGACGCCGGGCGGCGGTGGCGGCGGCTTCGACGGCGGCAACCGCCGCCGCTCTGAACCGCGCTGGTAGTCCCTTCGACATCGCCTGTCGGGACGCCCGTCGGTATACGACGGCCGTCTCCGGCAGGGACCATCACCGTTCCACGGTGAAGGTCCGCCGCCCCACCGACCGGCCGTCGGGAAATGCTTCGACGCTATACCGGCCCGGAGGAAAGCCACCGGAGTTCTAGATAAGGAACCCGGTGGCTGCGGCGCCTCGATTCAACATCTCCCCCAAGACGTCTCACACATCGATTCCCTCCGCCGCGCCGCCTCGCGACGGAGGCAGGTGTTCGGCGAGCAGCGCCGTCACCACCTCTGGCCGTTCGGCGTGAATCCAGTGTCCGCCGTCGCCGTAGTGCAGGTGCACGCGCGGTCCCTCGGCCGCCTCGATGCGGCGGATGGCACCCGGTGAGACGGCGCTCGACTCGGTGGCCTTAAGGATGTGGAGGTCGTGCACCGGCGACGGCGATTCGACGGGCTCCCAGATGGCGGTTTCGAAGAAGTCCCGCATCAGCCGCTCCATCGCGTCGAAGTCGAGGTGCCAGCGGAACGACTCGCCATCCCGCACGAGATTGGTCGTCATCCACTGCGCCACGCCCACCGTGTAGCCGCGCCCGACCAGCGCCGCCT
>JADZBZ010000525.1 GCA_020851835.1 Acidobacteriota bacterium | reverse complement strand
TCGAAGCGAACTCCCTGGTTCAGCTTCATGTCGAGCAGTTCGTCCATGTTGAGCTTGCCTCGCGCGTCGGCCAGGCTCACGACGACGCGATCCACCTCGCGGTCGCGGACGATTTCCGGAATGTCGCCGATCATGCCGACCACGCCTGGGTTGATCATCGGCGCACCCATCATTGTCGGATCGCCGTCGACAAACCCGACGATCTCGACGCCGAGCTCGCTCCGGCGCTGGAAGATCTCGCGCGCCAGCGTCACCGCCGCTCCTCCCGTGCCGACGATGAGCAGCCGCTCGGTTGGTCCACGACGCAGCGACAGCCACTCGAAGGCCATTCGCCAGCCGACCACCAAGCCGATGATGAGCACGGAGGCGACGGCGACGACGCCGCGGCCGATCACCAGGTCGGGCACCAGAAAATAGAGGATGGCGAGGATGACGGATGTGGCGCCCAGCGCCCGCAGCAGGCCCGTGAACAAGTCCCGGCGATCCGCAAGGGTCCGGAGGTCGTAGAGGTCGCAGTAGTGCAGGCACACCTGCAGGACCACCGCCACCAGGATCGCCCGCCACAGCAGCCCGATGTCGCCGTCCAGCGGCAGCACGTTCCCCGCACCAAGCCGAACGACGGCGGCAAGCAGCATCGACAGCACGATCAGCGCGTGCTCCACGAGCACGAGCGCGATCCAGCGGGCGCTGAAGCGGCCAGTCAGGAGCCCCTGCACGAACGCCTCAGTCCCTGCTCCCGGCGGGCACGACGCCGTAATAGTGAGCATGTGGCTCGGGGGCGACGCCGTTGAGGACCACGCCGAGAATCCGTTCGCTGCCGATGGCGTCGATGGCCTTCTGTACTTCCGGGCACTGCGTCTTGCCGGCGTGGACGACGAACAAGGTGCCTCCCACCATCTCGGTGAGCAGGCGTGCATCGGCCGTCGGACCGACCGGCGGCGCATCGAGAATTACCCAGTCGAACCGCGCCGTCGCCTCCGTGAGGATCTGCTGCATGCGGGGCGACGTGAGGGCATCGAGCGAATTGGCAATGGGCTGTCCGGCCGGCAGGAGCGTCAGTCGCGGGGTCAAATTGACGAGCGCCAGCTTCTGCTCGGTCGCCGCCCGCAGCGCTTCGCTGAGGCCGGCACCCTGGCCGCTCTCCACGACGCTCGGAATGGAGGGACGCCTGAGGTCGGCGTCAACGAGCAGCACGTTGGCCCGATAGGATTCCGACAGGACAAGGGCGAGGTTGACGGCCGTAAGGGTCTTGCCGTCGCCGGGCGCGGCGCTGGTGACCATGACGCTGCGCAGGCCGTTGGCGTGCTGGGCGTGGTGGAGCGTTCCCGCAAGCCGACGGAACTGCTCGATGAGGCCCGGGTCGCCCTCGGGCCCGCTGGCCAGGCACTCGCGCCACTTGGACGAAAAGCCCTGGACGGTCGTACCCGCAGGCGCGACCGCCCGCTCGCTCTCCCGGCGCAACTCGACCTGCCGAACCGCTGCTGGTGGCGTCGCGGGCGTGGCTGCCTCGGGCTCGCCCGGGGCTTCCGTGACGCCGGACACCGGCCAGGCCGGCGCGAAGTGCGGTTGGCCATCCGCCGCCGGTTCCGCCGCCGGATCGGCATCGCCGACCCGCCGCAACGCTTCGTTGATTCGACTCACACGGTCTCCATCAGATCACGCTGTTCCAGAGCTTCAACATCCAAGTGACGTAGAAGGCGCTGACGAGGCACACGGCGCCCACCGCGGAGAGGAGTACCGTCCGGCGCTTGCGCTGGAGGCTGGCGGCAGCGGTTTCGATGAACGGCACGTTGGCCAGCACCGGAAGGCCGAGCACGTCCAAGATGTCGGCCTCGGTTCGGAAGGATGCGTCCTTGAACTCCAGGAGCGCGGCAATCCCTACGCCGAGCATCAACCCGAGCACGAGACCGCCGGCGTTGATCTTGAGCCGCATGGACGGCAGCGGATGCACGGGCACGCCCGCGGGATCGACGATGCGGAAGTGCTCGCCGATCTGTTGTTCTTCGAGATCGAGGGCCACTCTGGACGCGCCGCTCTTGGCCAACAGGTCCTTGTAAGCGACCTGCTGCGTTTCGTAGTCGCGAGTAAGCGCGACCCATTCGGATTCGAGTCCGGGCACCGCCTCGATGCGGCGCTGATACTCGGCCGTCTCGTCGCGGAGGCGGCGTTCCTCTGACTCCTTGAACGCGATCTGGCGGGAGAGGCTCTCAATCTCCGCGGTCATCTGGCCGAGACGCTCGCGGCGCCTGAGTTCGGCCTCGGATGTGCCGCCCGATCCGCCCGATGTGCCGCGCTTGGCTTCGGCCAACGCCTCGGGCTCGAGCGTCGCTATCAACTGCTTGGCGCGTCGGACGTCCGGGTGGTCCGCCTTGTAGCGCAGCTCGAGGTTGGCCAGCGCCGCGCGCGCCGCCGCCAGTTGCTGCTGGGCCGAGGCATCGGCCGGCAGCCCGCCGCCGGGAGCCCCAGCCTGGGTCGTGGCGGCAGGCGTTGGCAACGGGGTATCGGCCGCGTCGCGGTACAGCCGCTCGAGCAGTTGCTTGCGGTCGCGGTCGCGGGCCAGGGATTCGACCATGGACTGCACCTGCATCTGCGCGTTCATGCTGGCCTGCATGTTCGTCTGCATCTGAGTCGGCAGCTCTTTCCCGTGGCGCTGGCGGAACGCCTCGAGCCGGCGCTCCTGTTCTTCGAGACGTTGACGGGCCTCTGCAAGCTGTGTTTCGAGGAAGCGGTTCGTAGACTCGGCTCGCGCGCTGCGGTCCTGGACGTTCTGGGTGACGTAGAGTGTGCCCAGCTGCTGCGTGACGATCGCGGCAACGTTCGGATCGGGATGGGTGAAGCGGACGTGGAACGCGTGGGGTCCCTCGCGGCCGTTTCCATCGGTGCGCTCCAGCTCGATCTCGATGTTCTTGCGCATCAGGGCCACGACATCTTCCATGGGCATGAGCTGGCGCTGTTCGGGGTAGAGGCCGAGCGCTTCGATGATGCGCTCGAGCGATGTCCGGCTCATCACCTGCACGGAGATTGCGTCCATACGGACATCGGTCGGCAACGTCACCGTCGAGCGCACGAACGTATCCGGCACGCGCTGCGGGTCGATGGCGACCAGCATGTCCGATTGGTAGAGGTTCGGTACCCGCGATGAGTACAGCAGCGCCGCAAACAACGTGATCGCCGGAGGAAGGAGTATGAGCCACGCGCGGCGTCGCGCGATCTGCAACAGGTCAATCGGGGTGAGTTTTCTTCCAGGTAACATGGGCGTGCAATCTAGAAGGCGCCGTATAGCGGCAGCCAGAACGAGAAACCGACCCGGACCGAGTGCCGGTCGTAGCGGCTTGGATAACCAGACGGGGCGCTGACGACCTCCAAGAGCCGGTGTTTGTTGTAGCCGTAGCTCGCAAACACACCACAGCACCGAGCCAGCGCGTATTGCACCTGGGCGGACGCGGCGGCACTTTCGAACTTACCCGCATTGGTGACGAGGGCGGCGCCGCGCGAGTAGACGCCCGAAATGCCGATGTTGGTCCGCCGCGAGACCACGCCGTCCAAGTGCAGCGATACGAGGTTGGTCGCGAACGGTTCGGGCGACAGACCCTCGAGCACCGTCACATCGCGCCGCGCCTCGGTCGAGACGTTCCAGGTGCGCGCCAGGTCGAATCGCGCCAGCCCGGAGACAGTCGGCACCACGAACGTATCCCGCCCGGCGTCGACGCCGGGCTGGTGGACGCGCGTGTAGGCGGCACCACCGGTGAAGGAGAAGAGGATCCCCCGGCTCGGCGAGAGCCGGCGTTCAACCTGGAAGCCGGCGTCAGCGAAGTGCGTCCGCAGGGGCAGCCTCGCGAAAAGCTGGCTGTCCTGCTGGTTCTCGTTGAAGCGATAGGAGAACAGGAACCCCCCGTTCTGGCGCGGGTTCCAGCGGTGACGCACGGAGGCCAACTGCGTACGGCTGACCTCACCAGGACCGTTCATGGGCTCGCGTCTCGAGTTGGTGTACAGAACGTCCATGCGCTGCCGCGACGTCCAGTTGTGGTACGCGCCGGCCGAGCCCTGCGTCACGAGCCACCGTTGCTCCAGCAGGCCCTGAGGGGCGTTGCCGTCGGGGACGACGATCCCTTCCGTTGGCTGGAGGAGAGACCCAAGCGCGCTGAACAGCAACGTCGGCTCGTAAGAAACACCGGCGTTGAGGTTGAGTCCCGACCGGCGGCCGACGTTTGTTTCACCACGCAGGCCGGCCACGCCGCCACCGAGCGGGCTGTCGCCCGCGCTGGTCTGATTGAAGTAGCCACGGCCCGACGCTTCAAGAAAGCGGCTGGCTCGCCCGCGCCAGTACCGTATCTCTCCCCCACCGGTGGTGCCAAAACCGCTTTCGAGCGGGCTGAACGTCCCGACGGGTAGCTCCTGTCCGCCCGGCCCGAGGTTCTCGTCGTAACCGCTCCCCACATTGAACGTGAGCGTGAGTTCCTGGGAGGTGCGGTTCGGATCGCGCGGCTGGTGGCCGCCGAAGAGCCCACCGAGGACTCGCGGCGGACGCTCAACGACCTGCGCG
>JADZBZ010000524.1 GCA_020851835.1 Acidobacteriota bacterium | reverse complement strand
TGCTCGTCTTCTTCCGGTCCGCCGACTGGTGACCGTACTGCAAAACGCAGCTCGTGGAGCTGCAAGGGCGCTACAAGGACATCACGTCGCAGGGGCTGGGCCTCATCGCGATCAGCTACGACGCGCCCGACACGCTGAAGAAGTTCTCGGACTCGCGCGGAATCACGTTTCCTATGGTGTCCGACCCGGGATCCGCGATCATCAAGCGGTACGGGCTGCTCAACGATACGATGGACCCGAAGTCGCGCTTCTACGGCGTGCCGCATCCGGGCACGTTCGTCCTGGATTCGAAGGGCGTGGTCGTGTCGCGCTTCTTCGAGGACGCGTACCAGGAGCGCTACACCGCGGCCACCATCCTCAGCACACTCGGGGTGGACCCGACCAACGGAACCGTCTCGGCGAGCACGCCGCACCTGTCGCTTAAGGCCTCGATCAGCGACCAGACGGCCGCTCCCGGGGAGCGCCTGTCGATCGTGGTGAACGTCACGCCACGTCCCGGCATGCACCTCTACGCGCCCGGTAAGCACGACTACCAGGTGGTGCGCCTCACCATCGACCCGCGGCCGTGGCTGAAGCTCTCCGACACGGTGTATCCGCCGTCGGAGATCTACCACTTCGTCCCGCTGGACGAGCGGGTGGAGGTGTTCGCCAAGCCATTCCGGCTGCAGCGTGATGTCACGCTGCTGGCGACGCCCGCAGCGGAGAAGCAGCTCGGCGCCATGACGGAGGTGACCCTGTCGGGCGCGCTCGAGTATCAGGCGTGCGACGACAAGATCTGCTTCAACCCCACGCGCGTGCCCATCAGCTTCACGCTCACCTTGAAGAACCTCGACCGGCGCCCGCCGGGCGAGTAGCGCGGGCTCGTCCGCTCCACACCGTCGGGCCTTCAGGCCGGGCGCGACCCGACCCTGGCTCGTGTTCGGTTGATCTGTGGCGCCAGCGCCAGTCCGCGCTCGACCGGGCGTCTCTGCCCGCATAGACTGCGGCGATGACCGCTCCCCAGGCGCCCCCCCGGCCATCCTGGCTGCAGATTGCCAACGCGTTAGTGCCCGCCGTCGTGCTCGTCGGCGGTGTCACGGCGGCGGTCTACCTGCTCTTTGCCCGAGTGGGCCAGGGCGAAGACCTTCTCCGGCAGGCCGGCGAGGACTTGGTCCGGCACTTCTTCCTGGCGATGGGGCTTGGCACGTTCAGCACCGCGGCCTTCGGCATTCTCTGGCAGGCTCTGGGCCGGGTCGACAACGTGGGTCCTGTCACCCGTCGGCTCGTGCCCCTGGTGCTCTCGGTCGTGGCGCCGGGCGCGCTCGTCCTGGCCAGCACCGCGGTCAATTCGTCGGCCGGTCTCACGATCGGCGATCTCCTGCTGTCGGCCGCGGCGCTGGCCGGGCCGATCGGGCTGGCCGTTCAAGGGGAGGGCCAGGCGGTGCGCGTTCAGGTGGTCGGCGGCGCCTGTCTGCTCGCCTGGCTCGGGGTCGCCATCGTCTTCGCCTGGCCCGAGTGGAGTGGGCTGCTGGCTGGTCCTCTTGCCATCGCCGTCGTGATGGCCAGCGGCGTGTTGTGGCTGCTCTGGGGCGCGTTCCGGCTCCAGCCCCTGTTCGCGCTGTTGGTGTTCGCCGGCGTGGCCGTGCTGGCCGCGCAGGGCAGCTACGGTCAGCGCGCCATCCGGCTGACCGCGGAATCGGAGACGGGTGCCTACCGTCCTGATGTCGACGCCTACGCGGCCTCGTGGCTGCACGAGCGTCGTGCCGAGATCGCCCTGTCCAGCCGCTACCCCGTCCTGTTCATCACTGCTGACGGCGGCGGCATCCGCGCGGCGTACTGGACGACGGCCGTGCTCGCCGCCTTGATGGAGGCTGAGCCGACCTTCCTGCGCCAGACCTTTGTCGTAAGTGGCGTCTCGGGCGGCAGCGTGGGCGCTGCGGTGTTCGGTGCACTGGCGGGCGAGGCCGGCCAGACGCCCGCGGCCGGGCCGCGCTTCGACTGGCGGGAGCGCGGGCAGCAGGCGCTGTCGTTCGATCTGCTCGGCGCGCCGCTGGCGCGCCTGTTGACACGCGATCCGATCGTCAGCATGTTCTGTGGGCGCGCGCGGCTGCTGTGTCCGGCAGCCGCGGGCGATCGCGCCATTGCGCTCGAGCGAACGCTCGAGGGCGCCTGGCGCGCGAGTCAGGGGAACGACCGGATGGCGATGCCCCTGCTGAACCTGTGGTCCGCGCCGGGCTCGGTGGATGTACCCGCGCTCATGCTGAATGCGACCGAGGCCTCCGGCAATCGTCCCCGCGTCGTCAGCAACCTGTCCGTGGCGACCCTGCTTGGCGGCGACGCCGACGTACTGCAGCACCTGCCCGAGGGCCGGACGCTGCGTCTCAGCACGGCGGCGGTACTCAGCGCCCGCTTTCCCATCATCAGCCCGTCGGCTCTCGTGCCCACCCGGCGTGGACCGGCCGGCGAGGTGTCATCGGAGGCCCTGGTGGACGGTGGCTACTTCGACAACAGCGGCGGCGCCAGCGCCGCGCCGGCCGTGCAGGCCCTGCTGCGCGCGGCCGAGGCCATGAGGATGCGTCCTTCCGTGGTACCCGTGGCCGTGATGATCACCAATGACACCGATCGCACGGCGGCCAACACCGTGCTCCAGGACTCGCTCTGCCCTCCGCCACTGGCCGAGCCCACCGGTGTAGGCGACTCGCTGCTCGACATCGTGGCGTCTCCTGTCGGAACGCTCGATGCCGGCAGGGCCAACGCGGCCGAGAGCTGGCGGCGGCGGTTGGTCGACACGGTGGAAGGGGCCGGTGGCCTGGCCGTGGAGGTGCCGCTCTTCCGCTGCGCCGCGGACGGCACGTTCCGCGTGCCCTTGGGATGGAGCCTGTCGCGGGCCGCTCGAACGTGGATGGACCGCAAGGTCGACGACCTG
>JADZBZ010000523.1 GCA_020851835.1 Acidobacteriota bacterium | reverse complement strand
GCCGACGCCGCCGCGGCCACATCGACGCCGGTTTCCTTGGCGCCCTCGATCGCACCCTCCACGGCCGCCTTGGCCGTGGCCGCCACGTCGCCGCCCACCTCGGCCGTGGCCTTGACGAGATGCCCGGCGGTCGAGCCAACCGCCTCGGTCGCCTCGCTCGTCAGTTCCTTGGTGCCACGCAGTACGCCCAGCATGGTGCCGCGGGCCGCCGAGCCGAGGTCGCCACCTACCGCGGAGGCGCCCTGAATCAGCTTGTGCGCCACATCGGCGGTGGTCGCGGCGGCCGTGCCGGTCATGGCGCCCAGGCCCTGAATGGCCCCGGCGGCCGTCGCCGAGACGGCATCGAAGCCTTTCGTCCCGACGCTGCGCGTGCCCTCGATGGCGCCTTCCATGGCGTGCCGCGCCGCGAGGCCCACGTCGCCGCCGACCGCGACGGTCGCCTTGATGAGGTTCTGCACCGTCGAGCCGACGGCGTCCACAGCCTCACCGCCCATCTGCCTGGTGCCCTGCAGCACGCCGATGACCGCGCCCTTCGCGGCCTTGCCGAGATCGCCGCCCACCTGGGTGGTGCCTTCGATGACGCCGCTGGCCACATCGGCCACCGTGCCGGTCAGCGCGCGGCCGACCGATCCGGTGCCCTTGAGCGCAGTCGTGAGGGCGTCGCTCACGGTCGTGGTCACGGCATTGACGATTTCCCCCGTGCCCTTGATCGTGCCGACGAGCGTGTCCTTCACCTTCTCCGCTATTGCAGTCATCGTGCCTCCTTACGGCTGAGATTATTTGTATTCAAAGTAATTCAGCATACCCCGGCCGCGTCCGGCCCGCAAGCCGGGCCGCGCGGGCCGCGCGCGTGCTACCGTGGGCGCATGGCCCGCCTGCTGAACTCGGCCTGGCGGATTTTCGTCGACGCCAGCCGCCTCTGGCTCGGGCGCAACGCGTTCACCCACGCCGGCGCGCTCGCCTTCTACACGCTGTTCTCACTGGCACCGGTGGTGATCATCGTCGTGTCGATCGCCGGCGCGGTCTTCGGCGACGATGCCGCCCGCGGCCTGGTCGCCGCGCGGCTGACCCGTCTGGTCGGCCCCGACGCCGCTCACGCGGTGCAGGATGCGGTGGCCCGTTCTCGCCCGGATGTCGCCGGCGTGATTCCCGCGGTGACCGGGCTGATCGCGTTGGTGCTGGGCGCGACGACCGTGTTCGCCCAGATGCAGACATCGCTCAACCGTATCTGGGGCGTGACCGCCAGGCCCCAGCGAAGCGGCATCACGCTGTTCGTCAAGAACCGCATCGTCTCGCTGGCCATCGTGCTCACGATCGGCCTGGTGCTGCTGGCGTCGCTTGTGGCCAATGTCGTGCTGCGCTCGCTGGTCGCCTATGCCGAGGACTGGGTGCAGGTGTCGCCGCTGCTGGTCGGCGCGGTGGAAATCGTCGTCTCGACGGTCGTGTTCACACTGCTCTTCGCGGTGATCTTCAAGGTGCTGCCCGACGCGGTGGTCGGCTGGGCAGACGTATGGGTGGGCGCCTTCACGACCGGTGTGCTCTTCGTGGCAGGACAGTCGCTGATTGCCGCGTACCTGGCGGTCACGGCGCCGGCGTCCGCGTACGGGGCCGCGGGCTCGCTGGTGCTGTTGCTGCTCTGGGTGTACTACTCGGCACTCATCCTCTACTTCGGCGCGGCCGTCACCAAGGCGCACGTGCTGGCGGCGGGCCGGGTGGTGGTGCCGCGTCCGACGGCGGTTCTGGTCAGGGAGGAGCTCGCCGAACAGGGCGTGTGAACCCGCGCGCAGGACCACCAGCGGCCACGCCGCGGGACGGGATCGTGTATGATAATTTGACCACAAAGAAATACCTCTCTCCCCATCAGCAGCCCCCCGCAACAGGAGGTTCACCGTATGCTCCGCCAGTCCACGGCCGGCGTGATGGCCGAACACCTCCACCCCGTGGGGCCCGCGGCCCGTACTCCGCGCGAGCCGGTTCGCGGCATCGGGCCGCTGGCGCACCGCTGGCGATGGGCCGCCGCCATCCTTGTGAGTGGCGCGTTGCTCGCCACGGCCGGTGGCGCCGCTGCCCGGGAGTACCGCCGACTTCAGGCAGAGGCCCGCGCGAGCATCCCGCAAGCGGCGCCCGCCGTCGATCTCGACACCGTCTTCTTCGATCCCACGCCCGTCACGGTGACGATCGCGTCGGGCGGCTGGTACCTCCCCTGGCGAACCACCGCTGATGACATCCGCGGGAATCCCGGTCTCTGGATCCGCATGCACCTGGCGGACTGGAACAGCGTGCCCGAACCGTTGCGCCACGAGGGTCTCGACAACCTGCTCGCCCGCTACGAAGGCGTGCTGATGCACCCGCGTGTGTGGGAC
Source organism: Acidobacteriota bacterium (assembly GCA_020851835.1). Lineage (GTDB taxonomy): Bacteria > Acidobacteriota > Vicinamibacteria > Vicinamibacterales > UBA2999 > VFZN01. Next base: position 3,169 of record JADZBZ010000523.1, on the reverse strand, counting down.
CGGATGCGCGCCGAGGACTGGGACGACGTGCCGCAGCCGGTGCGCACGGTGGCCTTCCGCCAAATGGTGGCGTACTGGTCCGGCTTCTACCATGTGGGGGCTGCCTACGACCTGCCCCCGCGGCTGGTGGCCGACACGCTCGCCGCCATCGTGATGTCCGAATCCTGGTTCGACCACCGCGCGTTCTTCGTCAACCGCGACGGTAGCCGCGACGTCGGCCTCGCGCAGGCTTCCGACTTCGCCAGGACGCGGCTGCCGCTCCTGTTCGCCCGCGGCACGGTCGACACGACGTTCACCGAACAGGACTACTTCAACCCCTGGATGGCCACCCGATTCGTCGCCGTGTGGATGGGGCTGCTGCTTGACGAGGCCGCAGGCGACCTCGAGGTCGCGGTGCGCGCGTACAACCGCGGCATCGCGGGCGCGCGGCAGGGCGACGGCGGTGGCTACCTCGACGCCGTGATCCGCCGGCGCGCGGAGTTCATCCGCAACCGGCAGGCGCCGTCCGCCTGGAGCTATGTGTGGACGAAGGCGCGCGATCTGGAACGGCAGGAATGGCCGTGGACCTCGGACGGGCAATACTAGGCGCATGGGTGATCGAGACAGATGAGCGCCTGCTGGGGCGCTCTCGGGCGGGCCGCGCTGGTGACGGCCGTGGCGTATGGACTGGCCACGGCCATCGAGTTCGCACTGATCGGGACCTTCAAGCCGACGGAGTGGGAGCTGACCTGGATCAGCGACGCCGTCCTGGCCGGCATGGTGGGCGTGGCGACCTATTTCTGGCTGGATCTGCGCGCCGCGCGCGTGGCGCTCTCCGGCGCGGAGCGGGCCCGAGTGGTGCTCGACACCCAGCTCTCCATCGCCGCCGACCTGCAGCGCAACCTGCTGCCGCAGTTACCGGCTGACCGCCCCGGGCTGCAATGGGGGGCTCACCTCGAGCCCGCCGGCCGGATTGGCGGGGATTTCTACGACCTGGTGTCCATCAGCGGAACCGAGGTGATATTCATCCTGGCCGACATCTCGGGCAAGGGCATTCCAGCGGCCATGCTGCTCGCCTACACGAGGGCCGCCTTCCGGACGCTGCTGCGGGAGTACCGACAGCCAGCCGACCTCGTGAGCCGGCTCTCGAGCGCGCTGCACAGCGATACGGGTGGACAACCCTACATCACCGGCATCGTCGGCAGGCTCGACACCGGCCGCGGGACGCTGACCTACGTCAATGCCGGACATCCGCCCGCCCTGCTGATCCGCGACGAGGAAGTGGTGCGGCTGGATGTGGGAGGCCCACCCGCCGGTCTCATGGCCGAAGCGTCGTATGTCGAGGATGCCCTCGATCTGCGCGCGGGAGACCACGGCGTGTTCTTCACCGACGGCATCACCGAGGCCATCGAGCGAGGCCCCGCTTCGCCGGCCGACACGATCGTCGCCACGGTGCGCGGCCTCCCGCACGGCGCGAGCGCGCCGGCCATCTGCCATGCGCTGGTGTCCCTCGCACTCCGCGGGCTCGGCCCGGCCGGCGTGGACGACTGGCAGGACGACCGGACCGTGCTGGCGTTCACCATTGGTCCGGCCGGGTCCTGACGGTCCGGTTGGCTACGAGCCGGAGATCACCTGGAGGCGGTTCTCCACGCCGAACGACCCGGCGACACCGCGCGCGGCCATTTCAGCCGCGGTCTTGTCGGCCGCGTTGTCCACCATCCCCATCAGCTCGATGCGACCGCCACGGACGATGATGTGGATCGGATACTGGCCGATGGGCTCGAGACCCAGGTTGCGCTCACCGCGCATCGCGCCGTGGCGGCGTAGCAGCAGTGCGCCGCCAGGGGCGTAGCGCGACAGGAAATCGTTCGTGTAGATCGCATAGAAGGTCCGCCACCGCAGGTCATCGTCGTGAAGCGACGTCGGAAGCAGATCAATCTGGTTGATTACCTGATCCACGCCAGCCACGCGCTTGACCGCTCGCTCGGCGTCGGCTTTCAGCCCGAGTGCGTAGGCGCTGCCCGTCAGCGTGACGGTGCCCTTCTCGTAGCGGAAACTCAGCGCGTCGAACGGGCCGTAGTACGGCAGCCAGAGCAGGGCCTCGCGGATGTCCTCCGTCGGGTCGCCCACCGTCCGCGCGTGAAGCAACGGCGCGAAGGCACACATGACGGCCACCAGGACCACTGACGTCAGTACTCGCGTTTTCATCGACTCACCCTCCTGTCCAAACCGGATCAACCCGGTCCTAATTAGTGAGACGATTGGGCGGCTGACGTCGATCTGACCGGCAGGTGACAAGTGTGACAGGCAGGTGGCTGCCCGGCCCAGGTGGGGCGCGGTAGGCACGGCGTCCGACCCGGTGCCGCCGGCTACTTGAGCAGGAGCTGGCGATAGCCGCCCGCAATGAGGGCCGAGACGTCGGCGAGAATCCGCGGCAGGCGGAAGCCGCCCGGATAGGCCAGGTAGCGCGCCTCCCAGACGGGGTCGAACTTGTCTTTGAAGCCTCGCAGTCCCTGAAAGCCGTACATCGACTCGCCGTGCTCGTAGACAAACGCCCCGACGCGGTTCCAGAGCGGCGCCAGCGGGGAGTCCTCGACGCCAGAGAGCGGCGCCATGCCGAGCGAGAAACGCCGATAGCCGTTCTGGCGGCCCCAATCCAGCAGGTGAACGAACAGCGCCTCCATAACGCCTCGGGGGGCCTCCCTCCCGTAGCGCATGAGATCGACGGACAGTTCGACGCCGTCGGCTCCCCGCCAGAGGTTGGCGAACGCCTGAATGCGGCCGCCGCGTTCGATGACGGCCACCGGAAAGCGCTGCAGGTAGGCGTCGTCGAAGAACCCGAGCGAGAAGCCTTTCTCCGCGCCGGCCTTGTGGCGCAGCCAGTCGTTCGAGACGTCCGTGAGCGACGCCATCATCGCCGGCACGTCTTCGGCCGGCGCCACGCGGAACACGCCTCCCTCACGCTCGAGCCGGCGCATCGACTGCCGATACTTGGCGCCGTGCCCGCCCTCGAGCGAGAAGCGTGCGAGATCCACCACGGCTTCTTCCCCGAGCTTGACGAACGCCAGCCCCTGGTCCGCGTACAGGTGCAGCTGCGGAGCGCCGATTTCGTAGAACGCCGGCACGCCGCCGAAGTCGTCCGCGCGTTCGAGGAAGCTGCGGATGAGGCCCGGCCGCGCATCGTCTGGGC
>JADZBZ010000522.1 GCA_020851835.1 Acidobacteriota bacterium | reverse complement strand
TTTCAAGTTGCGCTGGTTGTCGAGCGCCATCGTCTCGATCTGTCCGAGGGCGTCCTCCCCGTCGAACATCCAGCCATCCGCGCCCGACAGCAGCGCATAGGCCACGTTGCGAATGCTCTGCGGCACCCGGGTGCGGGGCTTGGCGGCCGGGCCAGTGCCTTGAATCCACTGTCGCTGCAGGTCGCCGGGGATGGCGCTGCCGCTGAAACGGCCCTCGCGTGCGTCACGAACGCGGATCGTTGTCCGCGGGACCAGCGCCTGCGGGTCCAGGAACCCGATTGGCTCCCGATCGCGCGCACGTTGGGCACGCCGGGCAATGCGGGCCGCCATCACGGCGTGGCGGTCGGCATCGAGCGGGGCGAGCGCGTCGAGCGTGTCGAGCACGGCAGGTGTCAGGATGTCGGCATAGTCGCGAGCGGCCCGGCCGCTCACCTCGAGATGGGCGTGACGCATGCTGTTTCGTATCACACCTTGATTGAAACTACACCGCCGTTTTGATCGGCCCCTGCGCGGTGCGCCGCCCTGAAGGGCGGAGAAATCAGTGTCCGGAGGTCTCCACGCGGAACCGGCGGACATTCGCATAATCCGCGGTGGCCTCGACGTAGTCGTCCGACCGTTCCACGTAATCGTAGAGTTCACGCATCCGCGAGGGCACCAACAGGTCCAGCCGCTCGTCCCGCGTGAACCACGTCGTCTGGCGCATCTCGATGTCGCGGTCCGAGAGCTGGAAGTCGGTGCGATAGATGCGGCCCGACTCGGGCTCCACCCACAGCAGGCCCCGGCTCCGCCAGTCGTTCCCGTCACGCGTGATCAGCGTCGGAGAGCTCGTCTCCGAGAACGCGATGAGCGCCACCCGCACGCCGTCGACAACATCGTAGCCGCGCAGCTCGAAGGCAAAACGGCCCTGGTTGGCCGGGCTCGCCACCAGCAACGCCAAGGTCGGCACATTGAAGTTGCGCCGCGCGGGGCCGATGTTGAATCGGGCGCTCGAGGCCGCCACCCGCTCCAGTTGCTCGGCCGAGGGAAACTTCCGATCGACGAACAGCTGCTCGAGGCGCTGCTGGCGATCCTTCACGGGCTTGCCATCGACTTCGAAGACGTCGCGGAAGCCGAACCACGTCCCCGGCGCCGGGAACCACGCGAAGCCCATCTCGGAGCGCAGCTCGCGCCGGCTGATCCGCGCCGGCACGGGATAGGGGGCCATGCGCTGCGAGTAGGTCTGCACGTAGCGCTCCTCGGCGACGATGCCGGCCAGGGCCTTTTCGTACCCGCCCACGTAGGCGCGCATGCGCGGGAGCAGCTCCTGCGGCGGAACGATGGAGGCCGCCGCCGGGGCGGAGGGCGGCGCTGCGGCGGCGGGCGTAAACTCGGTGAGGTCAGCGGCCCATCGCTCGATGAGCCGGGCCGTCTCGTCGGCCGCGGACCTGGTGATGTCCAGGTCGCCCTGGTTGCGTCCCCGCAGCTCCGCGATCCGTGCGCCGCTGGCCACCGTCACGCGGATCAGCGCAGCCGCCGACGACCCGCCACGATTCTGCGTGGGCAATGCCGTCCGGCCGGCGCCCATGATCCGCTGGCCGGTCACCTCCACGCGTACGGTGGCCGCCGCGGCGGAAGGCGCGGACGCGTATCCACGTGCGGCGAGCGATGCGCGGAGCGCGTTGAGGATGCCGATCGTCTCGCTGGACTTCCGGTCCGGGTGCAGGGGATCGACGGAGACGAAGACTGAACCGCGGGCCGTGGCCGCGGGCAGCTCGTTCTCGGGAGTCGATGACGTGGGCAACCTCGCCGGCGCGGGAGTCGATGGAACATCGGCCACGGGCTCGGGCGCCACGGGCGCCACGGGCGCCGCCGAATAGGTGCGCAGGTTGTCGGCCACGAACTCGCGCCGCGCGCGAACCGTGACACGGTGGCGGGGCGTGCGTACGTCAATCTCGTGCGGACGGCCGTCGCGATCGCCCGGCATCGTCTCGACCATCAAGAGATAGCGGCCCGAAAGCTCCGCGGCCAGCCGCGTCGCGATCTCGTTGCTGGGGCCCAGGGCGAACAGGTCGCCGCCGGTCCAGTCGGCCACCAGTTCGAGCCCCTCCAGCGCACGCTGGCGTTCCTTCACGGGCTGGTATCGGAGATACATGTTGGACACGTCCTGCGTGCCCGGCAGCGCGTGCATCACGTGAATGCGCGTGCGGGCGGCGGCGGCGGCCCGCGCCACGCGCTGCACCTCCACCCGCGCGCCGTCCGTGGGCAGCTCCTCCGAGAAGAACAGCATCGTCTTCGGCCCCTCGATGCGCGCAAGCGCGCGCAGGAGCACTTCGAGACTGGTCGTCGTGGTGGCCGCGCGGGCGCTGGCTTCCGAGACGAGCGCGCGCGCCTGCGCCTCGAGGTCGGCGCGGCACGCCAGGCGGACGAACTCGTCACCGCGGCTGCAGACGCGCGAAACGGCCGCCTCCCACTCGTCCTCGCGCCGATCCATGCCCAGGGCCTCGACGATGCCGAAGGGCAGCTGCGTGCCGAGGCGCAAAGACCAGCCGTTGATCGCCCGCAGCGTCTGCCGCGAGGCCTGCCGGTTCGTGGTGAAGGTGAACTCGCTCATCCGCAGCGGCAGGGCCACGGTGGCCACGCGATCCGCCGGCGGCAGGCGGTCCAGGACCGCGTTGGCGGCGGCGAGCACCTGTTCGCGGCTGCCGGCACTGGTGGAGCCAACGTCGATGGCGAGGACGAGCTGGTTCGCGTTGGCGTCCGGCACAGCGCCGGCGGGCTTGGCGGTCTCCTCTTCACGCGATCCCGACACGCGGGGCGCCGCGCCCGCGAAGTACTGCGCCGAGAGCACCGCGCGCGGCTTGCCGTCCACCTCGACGGCGAAGTCGTCCGCGTTCAACGCCGGCAACTGGCGGCCGTTGCCGTCCACGACGACGACGTCGATGGTGATGAGGTCCACGCCGGACCGGAAGATCGGGGGCCCCGGCGGGGCCTGAGTCTGGGCCGAGGGCTGCGTGGCCGCCGCTCCCACCAGGGCCGCAGCCGCCAGGGCGACTCGAACGGACATCGCGCTTCGCACTGCCGCGCCTCCAGTTCCATTGTAGTCAACGCGAGCGGTATCCTGCCTGGGGGAACGGGCGTGGACATCCATCTCATCGACGGCACCTACGAGCTTTTCCGCCACTACTACGCCGTGCCGCCCGCGCAGGACGCCCACGGCCGTGAGGTGGGCGCCGTTCGCGGCGTGCTCACCTCGCTGCTCGGCTTCATGCACGCGCACACCACCCGGATTGGCGTTGCCACCGACCACGTGATCGAATCGTTCCGCAACGGCCTCTGGCCCGGCTACAAGACCGGAGAGGGCATCGAACCGGCGCTCCTCGAGCAGTTCGGGCTCCTCGAGACCGCCCTCACGGCACTGGGCGTCGTCGTCTGGCCGATGACCGAATTCGAAGCCGACGATGCCCTGGCCTCGGCGGCGGAGGCGGCGGCGCGGGACGATCGGGTGACGCGCGTGCTGATCTGCACGCCGGACAAGGA
>JADZBZ010000521.1 GCA_020851835.1 Acidobacteriota bacterium | reverse complement strand
GATGACGGCGACGCGCTCGCCCGGCTCCACCTGCACGGCCACATCGTCGAGGAGCGGCAGATGTCCGTAGGCGTGGCACACGTGGTCGAGCACGACGAGAGGCACGCGTGACACGGTACCACCGGCGTCGGCAGCATGCCACCCGGGGCCACGCGGAGGTCATCATCGGCGACTTCTTCGCCCGCACGCCGGGGCGACGCGATCGCGTGGTGCTGGCCACGAAGTTCCTCTCGAACCTCTCCCCCGGCGATCCCAACGGCGGCGGCGCCGGGCGCCAGGCGATGGTGGCGGCCGGCGAGCAGTCTCTCCGCCGGCTCAAGACCGCCTCCATCGATCTCTACTGGATGCACTGCTGGGACCAGCACACACCCATCGACGAGACGATGCGCGGGCCCCGGAAGGTCGCGCAGGCGCAGACCGAAGCCCGCTTCCGGGGCTGGGCGCCGCTCATCGCCTTGCAGATCGAGTACTCGCTGATCGAGCGGACCGTGGAGGGTGAGCTCATGCCGATGGCACAGGAGCTGGGCCTGGGCGTGACGCCGTGGTCACCCCTGCGCGGGGGGCTCTCGGGCAAGTACACGCGCGAGAACGCGGCCACGAAGAAGTCGGACCGCGGCCGGAACCCGTTCTCAATTTTCCGGCCGGCAGGCTGAAGTTCGTCCCCATGTTCACCCAGGGCGGCCTGACGGTAAGCGGGCTGAAGACGCCAGCCTGGCCGCGGGCGCCGACCGGCGAGGCGGATCGGTATTGATCGGGCCTCCACGGCGTTCTCGATTGACTCCGGATATCGATGTAACTACATTGACGCGGTGCACGCGCGCCCCGCCGCCCCCGCCAGACCCGACGGCGGCGCTTTCGTGTTACCCTGCGCCTGCGCAAACCTCCGGCGGCTCACGCGGCTGGTCACCCGACTCTACGACCTCGAACTGCGTGCCTCAGGACTGGAGATCACCCAACTCGGCCTACTAGCCATCCTCAACACGCTGGGCGAAGCGACCCACAAGCGGCTCGCCGCCGGCCTGGCCATCGACAGCACGACGCTGACGCGAACGCTCGGGCTGCTTCGCCGGCGCGGCTGGGTGGACGGGCGCGCCGGTCCCGACCGCCGCGAGCGCGTCTACCGGCTCACCGCGCCCGGACGCGCCCGGCTACGCCGCGCCCGCCCGGGCTGGGAGCGCGCGCAGGCCCGTCTGCACGGCATCATCGGCGATGCCCAGTGGCTGACGCTGCTCGAGGCCACGACGTCGGCCACGGCCAGGCTCGCGGCTGGCACTACTCCTGATAGTTGAGTTCGAAACCGCACGGAGACCGACCAGATGTGTTCCAAGAGCGTGAGTGAGTGGCAGCGCGGCCTGGTGGCCGCCGTCGTGATGGCCGGCCTCGCGGGTCCGGTGTGGGCCCAGTCGCCGGCCGAGCCGGCCGCCGGCACCCGGACCTTCAAGGTGACCGTGCTGCCCGCCGGGACGGCGCCGCCCGTCATCGACGGGCGCGTGGACGACGACGCGTGGACGCACGCGGAGGGGTACGGCGACTTCGTGCAGCAGGATCCGGTCGAGGGTGCGCCCGCCACCGAGAAGACCGAAGTGCGCGTCCTCATGGACGGCAAGAACCTGTATGTCGGGGTGATCGCGTTCGACTCCGAGCCGAGCCGAATCGTCTTCACGCAGGCCAAGCGCGATGCCGACCTCACCGAGTCCGACTCCATCCAGATGGTCTTCGACACCTTCAACGACAAGCAGAACGGGTTCGTCTTCGGCACCAATCCTACCGGCGTGGAGTACGACGGCCAGGTGGCCGGCGAAGGCAGCACGGGATCGTCGGTGATTGGCGCGGGTGCCGGCGGGTCGCGCCGCGGGGCGCTGGGCGCCTTCAATCCCAACTGGGACGCCGACTGGTCCGTGCGTTCTCAAATCACCGCCCGGGGCTGGGAAAGCGAAATCGCCATTCCCCTCAAGACGCTGCGCTATGCCCCCGGCGACAATCGCACGTGGGGCTTCAACGTCCTGCGCAACATCCGCCGCAAGAACGAGCAGTCGTTCCTGCAGCCGGTGCCACGCGGTTACACACTGACGCAGGTCTCGTCGGCCGCGCAGTTGACGGGTCTGGCGCTTCCACAACGGCGCGACATCAAGATCACTCCGTTTGTCGCCGCCTCGGCGAGCACCGACAAGCGCTTCGCCGACAATCAAAACGACTTGACGGGCGATGTCGGCGTGGACCTCAAGTGGGGCGTGACGCCGAGCCTGACGGCCGATCTCACGGTCAACACCGACTTCGCCCAGGTGGAGGCCGACGACGAGCAGGTCAACCTGACGCGGTTCGAGCTCTTCTTCCCGGAGAAGCGGCCCTTCTTCCTCGAGAACTCCTCCATCTTCCAGTTCGGCGCCACCCAGCAGGTCGACCTCTTCTTCTCCCGCCGCATCGGCATCGAGCGCGGCAGCATCGTACCCATCATCGCGGGTGGGCGTCTGAGCGGCAAGGTCGGGGGGGTGAACGTCGGCGTGCTCAACATCCAGACGCAGGAGGCGCATAACGAGCGGACCGACGCGCTCATCGCGCCGGCGAACAACTACACGGTCACACGCGTGCAGCGCGAGTTCGGCCGGTCGAACGTCGGCGCCATCTTCGTCAACCGGCAGGGCGTCGGCAGCGCCGCGGGATCGGACAACTACAACCGCTCGTACGGCATCGACACCGCGCTGCAGACCACGCAGAACACCAAGCTCTTCGCCTTTCTCGCCGCCACCACCACTCCCGGCAGCACCGGCACCGACAAGGCCGGGCGCGTGTTCTTCACGTTCAACAAGCCGAACCTCTTCAATGGCAACGTCGGCTACATGGGCGTCGGCAACCGCTTCAACCCCGAGGTGGGCTTCCTGCCCCGCCGGGGCTACCACTTCGGAACCTACCGCGTCTTCCTCGACTATCAGCCGAAGCGGATTCCGTACATCCGCCGCGTGTCGTCGCACGTGTTCGAGCAGTGGTACTGGGGGCTCGACGGCAACGTGCAGACCATGCGCGGCCACTACCACTTCCTCGAAGTGCAGCCGCGGACAGGCGGACG
>JADZBZ010000520.1 GCA_020851835.1 Acidobacteriota bacterium | reverse complement strand
TCGCCACGGTGGGCGGGCAGCCGCGCCTGAGGCTGGCCGCGATCTCGGCGGCCACGGGCGTGCCCACGGCGTGGACGCCGGCCGGCGCCGACGGCAGGGTACTGGCCGTGCTGCCGACACCGGGCTTGGTCTACGCAGGCGGGCAGTTCACGACGCTGGGCGGCGTGGCTCTGCCGCACCTGGCGCGCCTGTCGACCGTCACGGGCGAGGCCGACACCGCCTGGGATCCCGCGCCCGACGCCGAGGTACGTGCCCTCGCTCTCGACGCCTCGTCCGTGTTTGCGGGAGGCACCTTCGACACGCTCGGTGGCGCCGCGCGGCACCGCATCGGCGCCCTCGACACGGCCACGGGCGCGGCCACGGCCTGGCAGCCGCACACCGACGGCGCGGTCAACGCCCTGGCGCGCGAAGGGACGACGCTCTACGCGGGCGGGACCTTCACGAACGTCGGACTCCGCCGCCGGCCGCGGCTGGTGGGTCTCGACACGACGGTGAGCGGTCCGGACGCCAACTACGTCACCGCGTTCGCGCCTCGATGGCTGGGCCAGGTGCTCGCACTCGACGCGCGAGGCGACGGCCTGGTCGCGGCGGGCGATCCGCTGTTTGCGGGTGATGAAGACGAGCCGGTGTCGCGGGTGGCGTTCTTCCCGCGGCTGCTCCACGCGCCGCCCTCACCACCGACCACGGTGGGCGCCACCGTGCTGGACGGCGTCGTGACACTGCGCTGGTCGCCGCCTGCGTTGGGAGGAAGACCGGAGGCCTATCTTCTGGACGCCGGGGTCACGCCGGGCGGCACCGAAGTGGCGGCCGGCGTGCCCCTGAGCGGACTCGCCCAAAGCTTTGGCAACGTTCCGCCCGGCACGTACTACCTGCGCCTGCGGGCGGCCAACGCCCACGGCGTCTCGCGAGCCACCGGCGACGTGATGGTCGTCGTCGGTGCGACGAACTGTGGTGCGCCGCTCGACCCGCCGTCCGACCTGGTGGCGTCGGTCGTCGGGAGCCGCGTGACGCTGTCGTGGACCCCGGCCTCCGGAGCGGCCGTGGCATCCTACCGCGTCGAGGCGGGCACGACACCGGGTGCCACCGCCGTGCAGATCGCGGTGGGGGGCACCGAGTCGAGCTACGCCACCGACGCGGCGCCGGGTTCGTATTTCGTGCGGGTGCGAGCGCTGGGTGCATGCGGCGACAGCGCGCCGTCGAACGAGGTGCAGGTGCTGGCGGGCGGCGTGGGCGCGGCGCCTCAGCCGCCGGTCAACCTGGCCGCGACGGTGAACGCCGGCACTGTCACGGTGGCCTGGGATCCATCGCCGGGCGCCGTGGGGTACGTCGTCGAGGCGGGTTCAGCACCGGGCACGAGCAACCTCGCATCCGTTGCGGTGCCCGGTTCCACGTTCCTGGCCGACGGTGTGCCAGGCGGTGTGTATTTCCTGCGCGTCCGCGCTGGCAGCGCGGCAGGGCTGAGCGGGCCCTCGGATGAACTAATCGTCGTGGTGCCGTAGCGTTTCTTGCGTCAACCCCCGCCGGAGGGCCAGGGATCTCTTCCCTGGCCCTCCTCTTGCGTACCGGGATGCGACCGGGGGTCCGCCCGGGCCGAGCTTTGACAGTTCTGGTGACTGACTGCTCCGGCTCGAGACACCTCGTGTGCCGTCCATCCATGATGCGTCGCCTGTTCTGGGCTGCTGCCCTTGTCCTCGTCGCCGCGGGCGTTCTGCGCGGCTCTGCCACCACGCAGCCAGCGCCGGGCCTGCTCTCGGAGCCGCCGGCCGACATGGCGCCGCCGCTGGGCGACGCGCCAGCCCGGCCCGACACCGTGCAGGCGCGCGCAGTCGCCGTGAACATGACGGCGCTCGAGGCCGAGGCCGTCGACCTCGACCTCGACTCTGGCACCAGGCTGCGTGCCGTGCTCGACCGACGGTCGCAGGGCCTGGGCGGAGCCGCCATCTGGTCGGGCCGCATCGACGGCGCGCCCTTCAGCACGGCGACCTTCGTGCAGGTCGGCACGATCCTGCAAGGGTCCATCCGCACGCTCGACGCCGCGTACTCGATAGAGCCGCTGCCGGGCACCACGCTGCACGTCGTGCGGCAGCTGAACCTCGGCGCGCTCGGCGCCGAACTGCCGCCCCTCATCCCCGATCCCCCGCCTGCTCACGACGGGCTTGTCATCGCCGGCGACGACGGGACGACCTTCGACGTGCTGGCGGTCTACACGCCCGCAGCACGCACGGCGGCTGGCGGCACCGACCAGGCAATGCTGGCGCGCATCAATCTCGGCATCAGCGAAACCAATACGGCCTACGCCAGCAGCGGCGTTATTCCGCGCCTGCGCCTGGTGGGGGCCGAGGCGGTGAGCTACACCGAGACCGGAGACCTCAGCATCGACCTCAGCGCCGTCACCGGCACGTTGGACGGCCAGATGGATTCGGTTCACACGCTCAGGAACACGGTGGGGGCCGATCTGGTGACGCTGGTGGTCGGCAGTGCCGCGGGTGGCGCGTGCGGCGTGGCGTGGCTGATGGAGAACCTCTCGTCCGGCTTCGCGACCAGTGCCTTCAGCGTCACCGCCTACGAGTGCATCAGCCCGAACTACACCTTCGGCCACGAGCTCGGCCATAACCTGGGCTCGAACCATGCGCCGGATGACCCCGTCACCGCGACGCCCCTCTACGCCTACTCGTTCGGCTACAAGCACCCGGCCAACACCTTTCGTACCGTGATGGCGTACAACTGCGCCGCGGGCTGCCCGCGCGTGCTCTCTTTCTCGAACCCCGCCGTGTCGTACGGCGGGGCGCCCACCGGCACCCCTGGCCAGCACAACAACGCCACGTCCATCAACAACGCGCGAAACACCATTGCCAACTGGCGGCAGTCCGCCGGGCCGAACACGGCCCCCACCAGTTCGGCCATCGCCAACCAGACGACCAACGAAGACACGCCGACGCCGGCGCTGGCCTTCACGGTGGGCGATGCGCAGACGTCAGCCTCCAGCCTGGTCGTCACGGCGTCCTCGCCGAACACGGCGCTCGTGGCCGACACGTCCGCGGCCCTGGCCCTGGGCGGAAGCGGCGTCAATCGCACGCTCGTCGTCACGCCTCAACCCAATGCGAGCGGCTCAGCAACCATCACCGTCACGGTCAGCGACGGCTCGCTCAGCAGCTCCACGTCGTTCGTCCTGACGGTGAACCCGGTCAACGACACTCCGGTGGTGACGCCGACACCCTCGTCGGCCACCACCCCGAACGGCACGGCCATCTCGATCTCGGTGCTGGTGAACGACGTAGACTCGGCGGGCTCGTCGATGTCGCTCACCACCAGCAACTCCAACCAGGCGCTGCTGCCCAACGCCAACATCCAGGTGTCCACGACCGCCACCGGGGCGACCAGCCGGACCTTCCAGGTGACCATGACGCCGGCGGCCGGGCAGCAGGGCACGGTCACGGTGATGCTGTACGGGTTCGACGGTGCGGCCACGGGCATCGCCGCGTTCATCCTGACCGTGTCGCCGCCGGCCTCGCCCACCATCACGCCCGTTTCGCCGCAGACGATCGACGAAGACACGG
>JADZBZ010000519.1 GCA_020851835.1 Acidobacteriota bacterium | reverse complement strand
TTGGCGGCCGGGTTCCATGCCAGCACGGTGCCATCGGTCGAGACGGCCGCGCCGCGTCCGCGCGACGTGCTGTTCTTCACCTGCGAGAAGCTGCCGACGAAGTAGATGGCGTCGCCGAACACCATCAGGCTGTTCACCGTTCCGTTTGGATTGGCCGTCCAGTCCGACACCACGCCCGTCACCACGTCGAGGCCCGCGATGCGGCTGCGCGAGACGCCGCCAATCGTGGTGAAGTCGCCACCGATGTACACCGTGTTGCCCAGCACGTCGAGCGCGCGTACCCAGCCGTCGGCGCCTGGATTCCAGGGCAGCAACTCGCCGGTGAGCAGGTCGATGGCCGCCAGGTTCTGCCGCTTCACCGCACCGAAGAAGTGGAACTCGCCCGAGATGAAGACGTGCCCGGCCGCGTCTACGTGCAGGAGGTCGGCGCCGTTTTCGAGAGAAGGATTCCAGGACAGTGCCATGTCGGTGAGGCGAGTGGTATCGAGCGCCGCCACGTGGAGCCGTTCCACACCGCCGATTTCCTCGAAGTCACCGACGACGACCAGCGAAGTGCCCGCGAGCGCAATGGCCTCGACATCGCCGTTGGCGCCTGGATTCCACGTCGTAGCGGCGCCGGTGGCCGCGCCGAGCGCGGCGATGTGCTCGCGGTTCTGCCCGCCGATTTCTCCGAACGAACCCGCGACGAAGAGCGTGGCGCCCGCTACGGCGAGAGCGCCGACGTTGCCGTTGCTGTTGGCGTTGAACGACGCGTCGGCGGCGCCGGTCGTGGGCGACAGGCGGGCGACCCCGCGGCGGAGCGCACCGCCGGCCGAGTTGAACTCACCACCCGCGAAGAGCGCCGACCCGTCCAGGGCCAGAGCATCAACCTGCCCGTCAGCCGTTCCAGTGAAGGTGAGCACGCTGACGCCGGTGGCATCGTCCACCGCGCCGAGGTTGGCCTGTGACACCCCGTTCACGGTGCTGAACGAGCCGCCGAAGTACACCGTGCCGCCGCCGACCACCAGTGCGCGGACCGACGGCGACGAGCCGCCGGCGACCTCGGGCGTGAACGAGGCGTTGACTGCCAGGGTCGAGGCGTCAAGAGCGGCCAGCCGTGCGTGAGCCGCCGCGCCGAGCTCGGTGAAGCTGCCGCCGACATACACCGTGCTGCTGGCGACGGACATGGCCCACACCGAGCCGTTGGCCGCCAGGGAGAAGGTCGGGTCGAGCGTGCCATCAGCCAGCAGGCGCGCCAGCCGCTGTCTGGTCACGCCGTTGACGCTCGTGAAGTCGCCGCCGATGAGCCAGCCGCCGCCCGGCAGCGCCACCACGGCGCGCACGCGGTTGTTGACCTTGAGGCGCGGAAGCACCGGGACGGCCGAGTCGGTGGCAAACGCCGCAAACCCGTACACCAGGTTGGGCGAGGGCGCCACCGTGCCGAACGAGCCGCCAACATAAGCCACGTCGCCCGCGCGGGCCACCTCGCTGACGATTCCGTTGACCGCCCATCCGAGCGTGGAGGTGGTGACGGGATCGGCGAAGGCCTGGCTCGACAGCAGAAGCGCGATCGCGCTGCCGATCGCACGGCGGGAGAGCGGAGATGGGTGTCTTGGCATGTCCGGACGCTAGCAAGGCCCGCGCCGGCCGGATCCGGGTCACGGCGGCCCATCCGTGACGGAGTGGCGTGCGGATTCTCGACACGCGCTGACGAAATCGTAATCGTCCACTCGGCCGTGCGTCCGGCTACGGGATCAGCGTCAGGGTGTTGGTTGCCGGCCCGGGCAGGAAGGGTACCGGCGCGCCCGCGGCCCAGGCCCGGTGCATGTCGCCGTAGTGCGGCGACAGCGGGTGGGCGCTCTGGCCGGTCGGCATGTGCAGGATGCCCTCGCCTTCGCGGCCGGGCGACACCACCATGCGCTCGGACGGGCCCGTACGTGGTGAGTGCGCACGCGGCGTGAACACGTCGCCGGGCAGGGGATCGGCCGGCATGTTCAGCCAGCCCGGTAGCAGCGGCACGGCCGAGGCGAGGGGATGGACGATCTGCGCGCGGTTGAACTCACCCCACGTGCGCTGTTCGAGGGAGCGCCCCTCGCTCGTGAGTTCCGAGATGGCGTTGTCGGCGCTCGCGACGAGCAGTGCGTCCCACGACGCGAACCGCGGGTCCAGCAGGTGAAGGGGCTGCTCCGAGATGAGCTGCCACACGGGGCCCTCGGCGCGGGTCGAGCGCGTGTAGTCGAACGACGGGTCCTTCACGAGCGCCGGGGCGGTGACAAAGCTCATTACAGCCTTCACGACCTCGGCGCGGAACGTGCGCACCAGCCGATACGCGACCGAATCGGGAGAGGCGTGCCCCGTCCAGGTGCTCTCGATCAGCCGGCGGAACGTCCTGCGCGCGGGTACGGCGGTGGCGGGCTCGGCCGCGGCGGGTCGATCCAGTGAGCGGAGCGCGAGCGTGCGCCACCGTTCGAGAAACAACGCCTGGTTGTCGAGCTGCACGTCGAGCATGTCGGCGGGTGTGGCCCGGACGATGGCCGTGAGCCGGTCGCGGATGATGCGCGCGCGGATGCCGTCCGAGTAGCCGCCATCGCCGATGAGGCCCAGCATGGCGCCGTCCACGACCGGTGCGTTGGCGGTCCAGATCCGGCCGCTCGCCGGGTCCACGATCCGCGGGACGTCGCCCGCGCCGATGTACCCCTCCCAGCCCTTGGAGCCGTCGCCCCACGATTCGGGCGTGAAGCCGTCGAAGCCGCGCCGCCGCGGAATGGCACCGCCCACCGTCCACGCGATACGGCCCGTGCGGTCGGCCATGGCCAGGTTCTGATTCGGAATCCCCAGGCCGGCTGCCGCGATCGTCAATTCGTCCACGGTGCGCGCGCGCTCCGGGCGGGACAGGTCGGTGGCCAGCACGTCGGCGTCGTGCGCCACCCAGTGTTGCGCGTACTCGCGCCCTTCGACATCCGTCCACACGATCGGGCCCCAGATCGTGGAGCGGACGGTCGTGGTGCGGGCCGGCGCACCCTTGATCGGAATGGGCTCCTCCACCACCTCGAAACGCTTCGGGCCATCGGGAGTCAGATACTGGCTGGGGTCGCGCCTATCGGGCTCGATGCGCACCAGGTCGCTCCAGTCGCCGCCGGTGTTGGTGAATCCCCACGCCACGAAGCCCGTGCTGCCGACGACGAGCGTGGGGAGGCCGGGCAGCGTGACACCGCCGACGCGCAACGGATGAAGCGGATCCGCCGGGTCGGGAAACACCATCGAGGCGCGGTACCAGATGTTCGGGACGCCGATGCCAAGGTGCATGTCGTTGGCGACCA